>JAUNLZ010000016.1 GCA_030532005.1 Porphyromonas sp. | reverse complement strand
AATACAGTGGGTTGGGAGGGGTAGTAACTTAGCCAAAGTTAGACGGCCGACTCGCCGCGGTTAATATGCGGTCTCGTCTCTGTCCCGTCGGCCGACTAACCGCGGCGAGTCGGCCGTCTAACTTCGGCTAACTTCGGGTCTCCCCTACGCCCCTATAAACCAATGGGTTAGAAAGGGGGTCATCTCACCTCCCTCAAAATGTCCCAAATGTATAAAAAATGCTCGGTAGAGGCATTACAGATCCCCCTCTCTTTCATCTTTCGATCCTCCAAGCTCTTCGCTACATTTCCCAACCATACGAAAGAAGAAGTGACCTGAGAGAGACCTTTGGTGCCGTAATACTTACCACACAGCATTCGGATGTAGGGCAGCGGCTAACCGAATAGATGAGCGTACGCTTTGTACCACTCATAAAAGGACTGAATACCCTCCCGGATCGATACCTGTGGTGCAAATCCAAAGTCTAATCGCAGCTTGGAGACATCTGCATAGGTACAGGTAACATCTCCCGGTTGCATACCTTCCATTTTCATAACAGCCTTGGATCCCGTAACTAATTCGATCTCATGGATAAAATCCATCAACCGGACAGGATCAGAATGCCCTATGTTATACACTCGATGGGGAACAGGCTCTGGCGACGGATGAGACAAGACTATTAGGGTAGCACCGATGATATCGTCTATATAGGTAAAGTCGCGTTGCATATCTCCGTGATTAAACACTCGTATCGGTTGACCCTCGGTAATCGATTTGAGAAACAAGAACGGTGCCATATCAGGACGCCCCCAAGGCCCATAGACGGTGAAGTATCGCAATCCTGTTGCCGGGATATCATATAGTTTGCTATAAGAGTGCGCCATCAATTCGTTGGCCTTTTTGGTTGCCGCATAGAGGCTGACCGGTCTATCGGTCTTATCCGTTTCCGAATAGGGGATCTGTTCATTGAGTCCGTAAATACTACTCGAACTGGCATAGACCAAGTGCTTGACCGGATAGTGGCGACAGTTTTCCAAGATGTTTAGGAAACCATATATGTTGCTGTCAATGTATGAGTAGGGATGCTCTATGGAGTAACGGACACCCGCCTGCCCCGCCAAGTTGCATACGGCATCAAACCGTTCCGTAGCAAACAGTCCTTCCAATGCATCACGATCGGTCAAATCCATTTTGACGAATCGATAGGTCTCGTGCTTGGTACTTGTCACCATCTTTCCACTACCAACTTCGGAGACGGCAATCCCGGCATCGGCCAACCGAGCATATTTCAGCGACTGTAGATAGTAATCATTGATATTATCAATACCAACCACTTGATGACTGCCCGCAACAAGTGCTTTCACAAGTGCAGATCCGATAAAGCCTGCCGATCCGGTTACCAATACCTTCATAATCAACTGTTTTTTACTTCGTGGGCTATCAACCAAAGGTTGCGCGAATAGGCTGCGGCACCAAACATCTGCCCTACGATTAGTACAATATCCGCCCGAATAACTCCGTAAGTCAGGATAAGCAACGAACCGGTCAAACTGATAATCCAAAAACCGGCCGGCAACCGGGACTCATTTTTCCGGCGCGAATAAAACCACTGATAAACAAAGCGCAATGTGAACAACACTTGGCCTGTAGATCCGAAAAGTAACAGCCAAGTAGCTACATCATCATTATGCAAGAAGCGTGCGACAAACTCGGAGGCATTCCCGGCAACAAAAGCAACCACCGCTATCGGAGTGGCCAATAAGACGATACTCAACACTTTGGGAAGGCGCTGCCACACCCCTTTCATCCTAAGATTCTCGAGGTAAATATAGTATGAGATGAACTGGCCGAGGATGATTGCAAAGTCATCTCGCAACCAACCGTAGATAAAAAACAGGTAAGATCCCAACAAACTCAGCACCCAAAACAAGGTGGGTGAGAGTACCCTTTTGGCCCTTTCGGACAAGATCCATTGCACTAAGATACGTGCCGAGAAGAGCAATTGGGCAAGAAACCCAATTGACAGGGTGATGATGCTGTTACTCATATCTTATTTATTATCGGAGTAATTGCCCTCTGAGACCTCGTAATTGATGTACCGTTTTTTCATCCATCGGTATGCAAAACAGTCGATGAAGGGAGCTACCAATCTATTACGCAGGTGATATTTGGACTCACCATTAACCCTTGGGAAGTGGCGAACCGGCATCTGTTTCACCTTCCCATTTTGCAGTAAGATCAGCGCCGGCAAAAATCGATGCATACCGGTAAAGAAAGGGATACGGCGAGCATAGGGCGTTTGCATCACTTTGAGCGGACAGCCGGTATCCTGCACTCCATCGTGCGTCATCATATTACGGAAACCGTTGGCTATGCGGGACTGGAACTTTTTAAAAGCGGAATCCTTCCGATTTGCCCTGATACCGGTGACGATCTGATACGCTTCACGATGAGGGAGCAAGAGATTAAAGTCTTCGGGGGCGGTCTGTAAGTCAGCGTCCATATATCCGACATAAGGTGAGCGACAAGCATCAATTCCCGCTTTGAGGGCTGCACTTAATCCCCCATTCCGAGCGAGTGCAAGGTAGTAAAAGTCCGACTGTCTCGCACACACCTCTTTGATTCGCGGAAGACTCTCATCGGCAGATCCGTCGTCTACAAAAAGCACGCACGTTTTGCAAATCGAGAGAGGCAGGAAAGCCGACAGTCTATCTTCCAGATTGTAAATATTGCTCTCTTCATTGTATACCGGCACAATGACGGTCAGTTCGTAATCAGATGTTTTATTATCAATCATCATATATCTTTTATCCTATTTGATGGTGAGATCTCCGACAGCACCGAGTTGGTCTGCACGGACGACGGCATATTTCCCCACAGTGGCGGCGTCTATATCTCCGAAGTATTCTAAATCCCACTTGGGCATCATCACAATGGTATTTTTGAGATCAAAAAGCGTCTCTATATCCTCTCTATCAACCGTCACAACCGGTTGGCCTAAGTATACATCCATATTCTCAGCCCTCCTAATATCAAAAGCGACAAACTGATCCGCCTTTGACCTTTCCGCCATCTGCGAGGCTTCACCACACAATGCTCCGTAGCCGATCCAAGGATTAAGCGACGGCAAGGCAAAGCCGGCTACAAAGATGGTACAAGTGAGAGCGTAGAGCATCACCCGCAATCCGGACGCCACGCCCTTACGGGATCCAAATCGCAACCACAATGCCATAACGCCCGACACTGTCATAATCCCTGACGCCACATACACAGCCCAATGTCCTAAGTATGCCACATCCGCATCACTCCTAATCATATAATGGAGCAATGGAAGTATAGAGATAAAAATAGCGGCAGTGATGGCGTACAATATATTGAGCCATACCGACTCCCTAAACCGAGACAGATGTAAAACGGCAAGATAAATAGCAAATGGGAAAGCGGGCAAAAGGTAAACCTGTAGTTTGGAACTGATGAGTGAAAGCAATACAAACGTTGTGATAACGATATAGAAGAAAAAGCGATGCAGGTCGGGTAACTGACGGCACTTACTCGCGACTGCCGCCACCAATGGCACAACCATCAGTGACCACGGGGCAATCGAATACCAAACCGCTATGCCGTAATAATAAAACGGCTCTTTGTGATGAAAAGCATCAACCGCACGGTCTATGGTTTGATGAAACAGTAAATTATTGAGATACTCCGCCCCGCCTTCGGCATAGACGCAAGCAAACCATACGGTGAAACAGAGCACCAAGACACTCCACGTACGCCAACCCCAATACCGACCAAACTCTCGTATCCGGCCGGTAAAAAGTAGGTATACCAAGGTTGACAACAGTGGGATCAACAGACCGAGAGGGCCTTTGCTAAACACTGCCAAGAACATATACAGAGGGAACATCAGCTTAGCCCCCCTCTGAGACTCGGCAGATGTGGCCATCGTATAAAAAGACCGAAGCGATAATACGATGAACATACACAAAAGCATATCCATCCGTAAAGTAACCGCCATACCGGCAAAAAGCCCGCCGGTCAGAAGCATCATCTGCGCTAAATGTCGCGTGGCTGCATCTGTCTGCGGCGCCACCCACCTATCCATGACACGAGTGGTGACGATCGCCGGAATGATAGACGCGAGCGACAAGAACCACATACGGTGCGTCCCCAACAGCCACTTGCCCAACATCACAAACCAAAGGTACAGAGGCGGTTTATCAGCATACGGCAGTCCGTGGTTGGTAAAAGCGAAAAAGGTACGGTTACGCAACGCTTCGTCCGCAATACTTAGATACCGCAGCTCATTGTCAGGTGTATAATCGCGTAGCAGCACTATCGGTAGCAATGCTATACAGAAGGCGAAATAATACACACTTCTATTCGTTTGTATTGATGTCATAGACGCCACTCGGCTCTTGCTTTGATCCGTCCCTCCCCTCCAAGAAGATCGGAACTCATTAATATCGATGGGCAAAGTTAATGAGAAAGCCCGATATACTCACACTTATCTCCTACTTAGTCAGCAACGAGTTTTCTCTCAGTGTCTTAAACTCAGATTTATCGCTCCACTCGGGGAAGGTATCTTCGTTAGCCAACTGCCAACCGATCTTAAAGAAAAGCCGGGCATCCTCAACATTACCCGAGAGGTCGGCAGTCCGCTCGTCAAATTCGTCCGTCGGTTTGTGATAAGCCGTTTCCCAGTAATTGATCACCTGATTTTTAGCCCACTCCATACCGTGCTCTCGACTATCCTGCCACCCCTTTATGAAAAGTGACGGTATACCGACCTTTGCAAAACTAAAATGATCCGAACGGTAATACATACCGTTTTCGGGGGAAGGCTCCGGGGCAATATATCTATCTTGCTCACGTGCAAATCTGTCGACATAAGCGTCCAACTCAGACTGCCCGTAGCCGGTGATAGTGACATCTCTCATCCTCCCAATGGGCAAAGGCAATTCGTAATTGAGATTGACAACCGTCTTGTGTGGCGGGAACAAGGCATTGAGTGCATAGTACAAAGAACCTTGCATACCGGTTTCCTCGGCGGTAGGAGATAGGAATACCACGGTACGTTTGGGTTGAGGCGCTTGGGCAAACGCCTTAGCCGTTTCCAACATACACGCTACTGCCAAAGCATTGTCCGCAGCGCCATTGTATATCGAGTCTCCATCTTGAGGCACCCCGATACCGAAATGATCCCAATGGGCGGAGTAGACAATGCACTCATCTTTGCGGGTGGTGCCCTCAATCACACCCACCACGTTGTGGGTCACATCATACTTTAACTCGTTTTTGATGGTCAGATCCAAATAAGTACCCAAAGAGAAAGACTCAAACGTGGGTTCCAACGCCTCCTTTTTTGCTTGAGCGAAGTCTAAATTATTGGACTCAAATATCCTTTGGCACGCCTCTTCGCTGATCCACCCCGTAAGGGCACATTGCTCCATATTATTATCTTCGGTCAGTAGATAGAGATTAGTCCCGGCGGTATTGGATATAGATGCCCAAGGATAGCCCGCCTCCTCAGTGTTGTGAATCACCAATACCCCTTTGGCACCCTGCTTGGCCGCCTCTTCGTACTTGTACGCCCACCGTCCGTAATAGGTCATCGCATTACCGTTAAAGAGTTCGGGATCTTGAGTGGCATAACCGGGGTCATTGACCAATACCAACACCACCTTGTCCCGGACATCGATATCGGCGTAGTCATTCCAACCGTATTCGGGAGCCACTATACCATAACCGGCAAATACCACCTCTGCCTGTTGGATTTCCACTTGATCAGTAATGTGAGGTGTTTTTGCCAGATAATCCACTCGGTTGTACAGGGTCACAGCCCCATTCGCCAATTGCAGCGTAACGGTCGGATCAGGATTGTAAGTCATCTCTACCATAGGCACCTCTTGCAAGTAGCTGCCGTCGGCATACGGAGCTTTGAGACCTATTTTTTCAAACTCGGCGGACAAATAGGCAACCGTCTTTACCTCTCCCTCCGTAAAAGGTTGCCGCCCCAAGAATTGATCGGATGACAACATCTTGACATGCCGTGCAAGCGACTCTGCATCAATACTCTCCTCTGCAAATTGTACCTGACCGCTCCTCTCGCCGCTGCACGCCGACAACAAGACAACCGTCAGAAAAGCCCCCCATTTCCAGACACTCAAACCCATAAATATAGTTACTTAAAGTACAACATTTTCTCAGCTCCGTTGCAAGTTACTTAAAAGTAGGATAATAACGCTCTTGCACGTCTTGTTTTAACCCTATATCGTACAAGAGCCTGCACTATAAAGATAGCACAGGCTCTTGTACAGAGTTATTTATGGATTACTTATCGGCCGGGACTTTGAGGTGCTCCACATTGTCTCCCTCAGCCACCTGGCGGTAAAATTCTTCGCTATAGCCGGGTTGGTCAGGGTAGACCACCAAACCGTTTTCTTCGACAAACTTACCGTCCTTCTCTATCTTGACATTACCATCGATGTACTTAACCAACAGGTATTCGCCCAATTGCTTCCACTCTGCAGTCGATTGGTCGGCAATTTGGCAAGAGTAATTGGTCAAGAACTCAACGGCAGCCGCTTCGCCTTGGGTCTTGGCTATATCCATCGCCCTCGCTTCAACGACAGGTTGCATATCTTGCCACTGACCCTCTATCTGTTGTTGCTTCTTACGGATGTCTTGGATCATATAGCTGTACTTATTGTATGCCATATTGGCCACCCAGTTGTGCATCCAAAATGCTGAAGTCCAGGAGAATTGAGTCATAGAGCCATTGCCGGGACTAAAGCTCTCAGGTACTCTCGTCATAGAGGCGTACATAGGCTTGAAGAGTGTCATATCGGCATCGTCTACACCAAACCAAAGCACACCGCCAACGTAGTCAGGCAAGTCTTTACGCATCTGAGCCACCAAGACAAACCCGCTCTGCTGAGTAGCGATGGCACGCTCATTGACATAAGTCTGACCGTCCACCTCAAAATTCATAGGACGCCATCTGTAAGGCACTTTGTAAGGTCCGGCACCGGGATCCTTGGTCATATCCATAGGTGTATCCTCGTAGTGGTCACGCATCATATTTTGTACATCAGCTACAGAGAGTTTGCGGTTGGGCTTGACATAGAGCGGCATAGGCTCGGCATCAGGCTCATAACCCATCACCAAAGGGAGGTACTTATCCATACCGTCGGCATAGCGGTTAAAGAAGGCCCATACACGAGCTTCGCAACCACGGAGACCTCCAAAGTCGTAAGGATTATATGCTTTTTGGAAACTGAAGTCCTTATCGCTCCCCTTGTACAGACCCTTTTGGCGTGCAAAGTCAACCACGTCGGGGCTGTAGAGACAATTCTCCTTGTCATCAAAAGGAATTTGCTGGATACGCGCTTGATTGGCGTGAGCCGAGATCGCATCATCAGGGATGCGAATGGCTACCCATACGGCACCCTTTTCGCCCTTGCCCTTACCGATCATCTCCATCACCCACACCTCGTTTTTATCGGCAATGGTAAAGCTCTCTCCACTACTCTTGTAGCCGTACTGGTCTACCAATCCGGTAATGACGTCAATGGCCTCACGTGCCGTAGCGGATCTCTGGAGGGCAATATATATCAGGCTGCCATAGTCCATCAGACCGTCAGTGTCCTGGCACACATCGCAACCGCCCCAAGTACTCTCGGTGATCGCCACTTGCTTCTCATTCATATTGCCTATCACATTGTAGGTACGACCCACCTGGGCGATCTGACCGGTAGGCAGACCGGTATCCCACTCGGTGACATTGAGCACACTGCCTGCCGCCCAGGTAGCTGCCGGCCAGTGGTAAAGCTCTCCATATAACGTATGACTGTCAGCGGCGTAACTGATGATCACGCTGCCGTCCGTCGATGCCTTAGGCCCCACAATCAAGTCGGAACAAGCATCTGCAGTCACACTTGCCCCAAGAGTGGCAATGCTCGTGGCCATTGCCAACTTCCAAAGAGTTCTCTTCATAATCAATATCTATAAGTTAGTAATTCTTAAACAGCGACACTAAGTTACCGCTTTTTTGCCGGATGGGCAAGCAACGCCTCCTCTGTAACACTCCGAATGAGGAGGTAAATAGCTTGTGAATGCGGTACAATCGGAAGCCCCCAACGGATTAGAGAAGCGTAGCTACTCAACTACGAAGGGGTATGCCGTTATCGACACACCCCTTCGGTATTTAGTAAACCAACAACTGACGGTTATTTATTCACACTATGGAAATAGGCTTCGTCAGGTATGACGGTAATGGCCTCATCGCTGCCAAACTTCTGCCATTTCAAGCGTGTATCCGACCAGAAAGTAGGCCAACCGCCAACAATCTCTCCGATCTCTACAAACTTGATTTTGTGCAGCCCCGCTGATAGAGCCATTGTGGTATCGTGTCGGGGATCTTTGAGCACCTCACCCTCATTGTCGATGATGAGTTGGTCATCCAACCACACCCTACTGTAGAGCGAACTCAAACGATACACCGCATCTTCGGGGACATTGATGTAACCTTCGCCAATAGCGCCATAATGATTGACGTTGCTCATCAAGTGTTCCAAACGAGGTTCCTTGTAAAATGGCAACCCTGTCTTGGATACCTCCGCAGCAATGACCGCCGTCATACTGTCCGTATCGTAAGATAATAATGCATCTACACTCTCAAAGTGATGATCGGCTTTGTATGTATAACGAATTCCTTGGGCATACTCGGTACCGCTGTCAGTGAGTTGTCCTGCCGCCGGCAGGTAAGCCTCCTTGGCTATCTCGATAGTACGAGTAGGACTCATACGGCCGCCCAAGACCATAGATCGGATGTTTAGTTGGGTATTGTCCGTAAAAGTCAATGGAGCGGTATACTCCAAACCGTTCTCGGCGGTTGGCTCTGTTCCGTCAATCGTATAGAGGATCTTGTGGACGCTGTTGGTGGTCTTAAACTCCAATGTCACAGAGTCCACAAATGCCACCTTATTGATACTGCCGCCCACCTGTTCGGGTTGAGGGATATAATATCTCACATCATGGTAGTCCAAACGTTTTTGGAAGTTTTGAAGCCTGCGCTCAAAATCCGAAAAGTCTTTGGCTTCAAGAGGAGACCAGCCCACCTCGGCAACAGCCACAATCCTCGGGAATGCGTGGTACTCCACCTGCCATTCCTCATAAAAGTACTCCGACCAGAGATTGCCCTGGACACCCAAAACATGGTGTCGCTTGTCGGCATCAATCGCTTCGGGGATAGGATTGTATCTGTACACCTTATCGAGTGTTGAGTAACCGCCTATCGCTTGCGGCTCTATGTAGCGATCACCTTGATAGTGGTCTAAGTAGAGACCCTCACTGCTTGGGCACATGATCACATCGTGTCCCATATTGGCAGATGTGATACCGCCCTTTTCGCCCGTCCAGCTCATCACAATGGCGGTAGGTGCCAGCCCTCCCTCGAGGATCTCTTCCCAGCCGATCATCTTCTTGCCGTGACTCAATACAATCTCCTCAATCTTGTGGATAAAGTAGCTCTGCAACTCGTACTCGTCTTTCAGACCTTCCGCTTTGATACGAGCTTGACACTTGGGGCACTGCTCCCAAATACGTTTAGGCGCCTCATCACCGCCGATGTGTATGTATTCGCTGTCAAAAAGCGGAATGATCTCATCAAGGATATTTTTGGCAAACTCAAAGACCTTGTCATTACCGGCACACAAAACCTCATCCGAGATACCCCAGATATTTCGCACCTCGTAAGGGAACTCCTCGCCCCAGCACCCCAACTCGGGATATGCGGTCAGTACGGCAACATTGTGACCCGGGAACTCAATCTCGGGGATCACCTCCACATAACGTTGCTTGGCGTATGCCACAATATCTTTTATCTCCTCCCGGGTGTAGAAGTAAGGGCCATACGTAGAGCCGTCACCCTCAATCCTCTTGGAGCCCACCTCTGTCAGCTCGGGGTACACCTTGCTCTCGATCCTCCAGCCTTGATCCTCCGTCAAATGCCAATGGAGTTTATTGATTTTGAGCATAGAGATGAGGTCAATAAACTTCTTGGTCTCATCTACCGAAAGGAAGTGGCGACAGGGATCCAAGTGCATACCGCGGTATCCGAATCTCGGTGCGTCCTTAATAGAGACAAATGGGATATGCCACGCCACGTTACGAACCACTGTAGGGCTCTCAATCTCGGCGGGCAATAGTTGGAGCAAGGTCTGCAAGCCCCAAAAGACACCTCTCGGGGTCTGAGCTTGGACAAGGACACCACCCTCCTTGGATACATCAAGGGTATACCCCTCGGCATCGGGTACAATATCATCGCCCACCAATTGCAAAGAGATCTCCTGCATAGGATCTTGACTCTCGGCAATGGTTGGGAGGTTAAAGCCGGTAGACGCTTTTATCTTTTGGGAGAAAAAAGAGGCCACTTCGGTAAGCTCATCACCCGAAGCCACGAACGAGATATTCTTGTTTAGTTCGAAACCGCCTTGGGCTGTTTCTTGCAGAGTGACCGGTTGTGGAATGACATGGATACCGGCATTGTACGGATGCTCAACAATGGTCTCCTCGGTACAGCCAATCATACCAATACCAAGAACCACCGCAGAGGCTAAGGCAAATAGTCGCTTCATACAGAATTGCTTGCTTATAATTCAGAAAATAACATACTAAATATCCTTACAAAGGTACCTATTTTGCACCTTAGCCCAAAACAAGCACCAAAGCGAGTACGTCTCTCCTCGTTATTTGGGCGGTTGGTCCGGGTGCGGTTCTTCTCCCCTTTCTATATCGGCACGGCTTTTACTTTGGGTGACGATAAATACGCCTAAGAATATGAGGAATATGGCAGGTACGCGCCACCAATTCCATCGATCCAAGCCGAGGAAGATGGAGATCACCGCTGTGACAAAGGGCTGGGTGTAGGCGTACATGGATATAACAGTGGGTCGGAGCTTTTTTTGAGCAACCGGTATGAGCAAGAACGGCAAAAAGGAACCCAGAACCACGATATAAAACAGAGAGCCGTAAAAGCGACTGTCGTATCGGGTAAAGTCGGTCGCTGCAATATCGCTCCAGTAAATAGGCAGGAAAACGATGGTGCTGGATAGGAAGAGCCACTTCATCAGCGTTACGGGCGTGTACTTATCCACCAACGGTTTGAAAAGGGTAAGGTAGGTGGAATAGGTGAGACTGCTGCCGAGGTTGAGCAACAACCCCAAGAAGTGGTTTTGGTGCTGCAGCTCTTCGGCTGTGGCTTCGGGTGTGATGGCCATCATCAGCAACCAGACCACTCCTGCAAGCCCTACCGCCACTCCGATCGATTTCTTTGTAGTGATCGGTTCTTTTAGGAAGATGGCGGAGAGGATAAGGGTCAGGATAGGGCCTACCGTTGTAACCAATGATGTATTGAAGGGGGTGGTATATGAAACGCCTATCGCTGTAAAGGATTGGTTGATGCCGACGGCAAATAATCCGGCTAAGAAGAGTTTGAGGTGATCGCCCTTGGCTATGGGTTCTCCGGGCAAGAACAGTCCCACCAACCAAAACAGGATAGTTGGACCTAAGAAGCGAGCGGCGGCGGCGACTTGCCAAGCCACCCCGGCGGTCGGATCCAATACCAATTTCATAGAGGGCAGATTGATGCCAAAAAGCACATTGGCGGATAAGATGGCTATGTGACCGAGTATCCTCTCTTTTGTGAGCGTACCTTCTTTTATCATGGCAATATTAATTGTTTGTGTTCTGTACAAAGGTCATCATTTTCGCCGAGGTAGACAATGGAGGTAAAGAGATCACTCGGACACTCTGTCAATCGTTGCTATTGCCCGTAGAGAGACAAAAGATATGGCCGACGCTCTTGTCTCTCTCGGCCATATCTTTTGTCTTAATGTGCGGTCTTATCAGAGGGTGAGCGATGCAATCGCTTTCTTGCGCGCCATCATACAAGCCCCCATCACACCCGCATAGTGGAGGAGGATCGATTGTTTGAGCTCGGTATCTTGATTGACCATATTGAGCGAGTATTTGCGTATCGCGCTCTGTATAGGATGGATCAGATAGTCTCCCACCTGGGCGAGCGGTCCGCCGATGACCACCACGTGTGGGTTAAAGATATTGATGAGGTTGGCCAAGTGGAGTCCCAATTGCTCGCCCACCTCCTCCAAAATCTCGATACAGAGCATATCCTCTTTACGTGTTGCATCAATAAGGTCATCTAATGTAATCTCTTCCAAACTCTTGCCGCTGTCGGTGATGATGGATCGGTCGCCCGCCTTTATACGCTCTATAAACTTGCGGTGCATTGCCAGCCCGGAGGCTTCGGTCTCCAAGCAACCTTTTTTACCGCAGTGGCAGAGTACTTCGTTTTCGTAACAATGGGTGTGTCCAAATTCACCGCTAAAGCCCGACTTGCCGGCGTACGGTTCTCCATTGATGATAACGCCGAGACCGAGTCCCCAAGTGACCTGGACAAACAATAGGTTTTCGCCCTTTTGGCGGTAATGCAACATATACTCGCCATAGGCGGCAGATCGCGCGTCGTTATCGATGTAGGTGGGAATCTTAAATACGTTGGTAAAGTGCTTGGCTAAGGGCAGTTCGTCAAAGTTAAAGTTGGTATAACTATACCCGGTATGGGGATTGAGTCTACCGAGGATATTGATACCGATACTGACCACGGAGTTTCGGGGAACGGTGATCTCTTCGTCAAGGTAATGGTTGACGGCATCGTAGATACTCTCCAAGCACTCGGGGGTATTGGCAAACTTAAAAGGGATGCCAATCTTGGAGTGTACCTGGTTGCCCGAAAAGTCCATCAAGGCATAGTTGATATGCTCCGGAGAGAAGTCGACTCCCAAGAAGTAGAAGTCATTATCATTAAGGCCAAACAGGTATGGGTGGCGCCCCGTAGAGGCTTCTAATTTGCCAAAGTTTTTGAGTAGACCGTGATCTACCAATTCGCCCACCATTTTACTGATGGTGGGGACACTGACACCGACATGCTTAGCCAAAATGGGCAGTGTTTCGGGTCCATTCTCTACCAAATACTCAACGATGACACGTTTATACTGTAAGTTCTTCGGATTGGTATCAAATAATCTTCTAAATTCGGATTCAGTCATAATATATATATTTATTGGGTGTCCAAGTACAAATATATATTTATTTTTCTAATTATCGGCATATTATAATACATTATTCATATCTATGGGTGGTTGATCATAAATTACTGCCAATTAGATCCTATCTTTGGTTGAATAAATAAAAGTTATCCTTAATACTTGGAGAGGTTTCGAAAGTTTACGAATGGTGAGTGAAATCCGGCTGGACGGTCTCCACTTATTTTCGTATTTTTGTAGGAAGATAATGGTTTGTAGTCGGGCTCGAAACGGGCATATTATATATGAGCATATGAGAAAAATCAATATAGCCGTAGACGGTTATTCGTCTTGCGGCAAAAGCACCATAGCAAAAGCACTCGCCAAGCATCTCGGATATGTCTATGTAGATACGGGTGCTATGTATCGGGGGGTGACGCTGTGGTCGCTCAGGCAAGGGCTATGGAGGGACGGCGCGCCGATGAGCGATGAGATAGTCGATCGTTTGGAACGTGAGGTGCAACTCTCATTCCGGATTACGCCTGAGGGGCAGCGCCTCTTGCTCAACGGCGAAGATGTGGAGGCTGAAATCAGAGGTATGGAGGTATCCAATCACGTGAGTCCGATCAGCACCATTCCCGGGGTACGCAAATATTTGGTGGCCCTCCAAAAAGCGACCGGGAAACAGAAAGGTGTGGTGATGGACGGGCGTGACGTGGGGACGGTGGTGATGCCTGATGCCGAACTCAAACTCTTTGTGACTGCGGCTCCCGAAGTGCGTGCCGAGAGGCGGCTGGCCGAGTTGACTTGCAAAGGGGTATCGGTGACAAAAGCGGAGGTGCTTGCCAATATCACAGACAGGGATCGTATAGACAGCACACGGGCTTTGGATCCGCTTCGCATGGCGGAGGATGCCATCCTGTTAGACAACAGCCATCTGACTCTCGCCGAGCAACAGCAATTGGTAGAGGAGGTGGCGGCGAGGGTAATCCGAGGCAATGATCAAGGCGATATCGAAGTGGAGATCGACAGCGCTTCCGGCTTCTGCTTCGGGGTCATTAATGCCATCAGTAAGGCGGAGGAGGAGCTCAACACCAATAGTCCGCTCTATTCGCTCGGCGATATTGTCCACAACGGTGAGGAGGTAGAGCGGCTCAATAAGAGAGGTCTGCACTCAATCAACCACGAGAAGTTGAAGGACTTGGAGGGCAAGCGGGTATTGTTTAGAGCGCACGGCGAACCACCGAAGGTATACCAAAGGGCGAAGGAGCTGGGAATTGACATTGTGGATGCCACCTGCCCGGTGGTGTTGGCTCTTCAGAAAAGGATCAGGGCCAAGTATCTGTCGGGCAAAGAGGAGGGTGTTCAGATTGTGATTTTCGGCAAGGAAGGACACGCCGAGGTCAATGGTTTGGTGGGGCAGACGGACGGCAAAGCAATTGTCGTGCAGTCTATTGACCAAGTCAAAGAGTTGGTGGATCGGTCAAAGCCGGTGGCCCTATTTAGCCAAACCACGATGGACAAAGAGCGGTACGCCAAGTTGGGAGAGTACCTCCGCAGTTGGCTTGACGAGGGGGTCTCTGTCGAGTCTTTCGACACGATATGCCGCCAGGTCTCTAACCGCGTACCCGAGATTACCGCTTTCGCGCGTCGGATGGATTGGGTCTACTTTATTGCAGGCGCGCACAGCAGTAACGGCAAAGTGCTCTATAATACAGCATTGAGGGCCAATCTCAACAGTTACTTTGTCTCATCACCCGAAGAGATTACAAAGCCCCTACCCGAGTGGGTCAAGACGGTGGGCGTATGTGGCGCCACCTCCACGCCGGTATGGCAGATGGAGGCGGTCAAGGAACGTGTACTCAAAATTGCTGAGGGTAAATTGTAGGAATAGACGGATATGAAAAGTAAAGTGGCAATATTGGTATTCACCGTTGTGGCTCTATTGGCGGTCTCTTGCCAAAAGGCCCAACCGACAGACCTTACGGTTGACTTCCTCAAAGTGATTGTATCGGGACAGAAGGATGACAACGGGTGGTACCGCGTTTCGATAAAGGAAGATGGCAAAGAAGAGTCTGATACATACATCTCTATCAAGAGCATAGAGCGGTTTGATGCAATATATCAATTGGGTAGAGAGTACCGGTTGTTGATCAAGAGGGCCATATCGGACAACGGCATCAGATATATTTGGACCGGAGAATATTGGAGTCACTGAGCTATGAGTGGATTTACAGGCAGTACTTCTCTCCCCTATCCAGAGAAGTCCAAGTGGAATATCCGAAACCTCTTTATAGGCAGTAAGACCATTTGGGCGGTTATGCTGATACTCATGTCTATCAGCCTTTGGATTGTCTTCTCATCCACCAGTACCAAGGCGTTTGGCTCATGGAATAGCGGCGGCAACTTTTTCTATATGTTTACCAAGCACATAGGCTCTATGATCTTTGCCATCGGTATGTGCGTCTTGATATCACACCTGCCGTTAAAGTTCCTTAGAGCGTATGCCTGGCTTTGGTTGAGTTTTTCTTGTGTGCTGCTGTTGTTGGTGCCTTTTATCGGCGTTGAGCTTAACGATGCCAAACGTCAGATCGTATTATTTGGCTTTTCGTTCCAACCCTCCGAGTTGGTGCGATTGACCTTAATCAACTACGTGGCGGCACGCCTACGGTATAAGGACGGCAAGCACGCTACGCCAAGCAACTTCTGGTGGATCTTTATTCCGAGTATTGCCATTTGCGCCTTTATCTTCCTTGACAATATGTCTACCGCACTGATCTTGGGTGCTGTGATCTTTTATATCTCCTATATCGGAGGAGCCAATCGTACATGGATGCGACGGTTGTTTATTGGCGGACTTGCCATCTTGGTATTGTTGGTGGGTTTGGTGATTGCCGTACCGAGTCTGCGTCACGGTGAAAACGCCCGATTGGGTACCGGATACGGTCGTATCGAACGGTTCATCTCACAGGTGGGCGCTCCAATCAATACCGAGACGTTTGACGACATCAAGGGGAAGGACTTACAGGTGGTCTCTTCGCAGAGGGCTATAGCCAACAGTCACTTCTTTGGGGTAGGCTTCGGAAAGAGCGAGATGCGCAACTTGCTGCCCGAGCCTTATTCCGACTTTGTATTTAGCATCATTGTAGAGGAGGGGGGTATATTGGCGGCATTGATAGTCATAATGACCTATCTCGCCCTCTTCTTTGCGGTGGGCGGGATAGCCAAGCGGACCGACAGTGTCTACCTGACACTCCTCTCATTAGGCATCGGTCTGATCATCACACTCCAAGCCATTCTACACATGATGATTTGTGTCAATATATTCCCGATTACCGGTCAAAACCTCCCATTTATCAGCCGTGGAGGCTCCAGTTA
This sequence comes from Porphyromonas sp., assembly GCA_030532005.1. Taxonomy (GTDB): domain Bacteria; phylum Bacteroidota; class Bacteroidia; order Bacteroidales; family Porphyromonadaceae; genus Porphyromonas_A. The sequence goes on along the minus strand of JAUNLZ010000016.1, from coordinate 5,358 downwards.
CCTGATCACCGGTATGTACTTTGGGATACTGTTGGCCATCAGCAACGATATAAAGAGACGAAAAAACAGGGACTTGGCCAAGGTTGCCGGTAATAATGTGGTAGAACCGGAAGCGATCCCCGAGATGCCGGAGGAGCCATCGGTTATGGTCGAAGAAGGAAAGCTATGAAAGGAAAACTAAATAGAGTAATGATCAGTGGCGGCGGTACCGGCGGGCATATCTTCCCCGCCATATCTATCGCCAACGAGATCAGACGCCGTTACCCCAAGTGCGAGATTAACTTTGTGGGTGCCAGACGTCGAATGGAGGAGGAAAAAGTACCCGCTGCAGGCTACGACATTATCCTATTGCCGGTACAGGGGCTGAGCCGAGATAAAAACCCAATCAAATTATTCCACACCCTCCGCAAGTTGGCGGCTAGCCGTCTGCAGATACGCCGCGAGATCAAACGTCTGAGACCCGAGATTGTGATAGGAGTGGGCGGCTATGCGAGCGCCCCGACACTGATGGAGGCCAATAGACTCAAGATACCTACATTGGTGCAGGAGCAAAATTCATTCGCAGGCAAGACCAATAAGTTGGTGGGCAAGAAAGCGGAAACCATCTGCGTGGCGTACAAAAATATGGAACGTTTCTTCCCTGCGGGCAAGAGGATACTCCTCGCGGGCAATCCGGTTCGCAAGGAGTTGGCGGAGGTGCCTCACCATTCGATTGAGGCTTACCGATACTTCGGTTTGGATCCTAATAAAAAGACCATACTCGCCATCGGCGGCAGTCTCGGCGCGCGTACCATCAATCACAGCATTGCCGATGCTGTTGATCGTATCGCCAATAGCGGCAGTGCCATCCAATTGATCTGGCAATGCGGCAAGAGTTATATAGACGAGGGGCGAGCGTTGCTCAAATCCAAAGGTTTGGAGGAGAGCAATATCAAGCTGATGGACTTCATCCATCAGATGGATTACGCCTATGCCGCATCGGATTTGGTGATTTCCCGTGCCGGTGCCAGTTCTATTTCCGAATTGTGTATGTTGGGCAAACCCTCTATATTGGTACCCAGCCCCAATGTAGCGGAAGACCACCAAACCAAAAATGCTCAAGCATTGGTAGACGAACGTGCGGCGGAGATGATCAGTGACGCCGATGCTCCGCGGTTACTATTACCGAGAGCTTTGGAGCTGGTTTTACAGGAGGAGGAGTTGCAGCATATAGGTCAAAATGCACTTAAATTGGCGCTCCCGGACGCCGATCGTACCATCGTGGACGAAATCGAACGTATAGTAGAGGCATATAGAAAATGAGTAAAAGCTACTTCTTTATTGGCATCGGAGGGATTGGGATGAGTGCGATCGCACGTTACTTCCTCCTCAAAGGGTACAATGTGGGCGGGTACGATCGGGTGCGTTCCAAACCGTGCATCGCCCTTGAGGCGGAGGGTGCCGAAATCATATATGACGATGACCCTACGCTTATCCCTCCCCGCTATCAAGCGCCCAATGAGGTCGAAGTGGTCTACACCCCGGCCATCCATATGGACAACCGCATCCGACAGTATTATGATGTCCGAGGCTATCGACAGATCAAACGCGCCGTAGTACTGGGGCAGATCACTCGCACTCAGAAAGGACTCTGCGTGGCGGGCACCCACGGTAAGACAACTACAAGCACCCTTTTGGCCCATCTATTGGATCAGTCACACATCGGTGCCAATGCCTTTTTGGGCGGTATCTCACAAAATAAGGGCAGTAACCTCTACTTAGATGCCGAAAGCCCTTACGTGGTTATAGAGGCGGATGAGTATGACCGCTCCTTTCATCAATTGACGCCCGCACACAGCATCATTACCTCCACCCAACCCGACCACCTCGACATCTATGGTACGGCAGATGCCTATCTCGAAGCCTTTCAAATCTTTGCAGAAAAGACCGTAGACGGCGGACTCGTCTTGCTCCACGAGTCGGCGGAGCTGCAACCCCTGCGTCCGCAACTCCGTGTACTGAGATACGGTCAGGGCGGACAGTGCGATTACAGGTACAGTAACATCGAGTACCACGAGGGACAACTTTTCTTTGATTGGCACTTCCCCGGCGGGTGTTACAAACGGTTACAGCTGGGTACCCCTATCGAGATCAATGTTGTCAACGCAACGGCGGCTATTGCCTTGGCCTGCCATTTGGGTGCCACCGAGGAGGAAATCCGCCAAGGTCTGGCATCATTCTTGGGGAGTCGCCGCCGTTTTGAGCGTTGGCTCAACGAACCGAACCACCCGGTGATGATTGACGACTACGCCCACCATCCGGACGAGATAGAGGCCTCACTCACCTCGATACGCCGGCTCTACCCGGATAGGGAGATTGCGGTAGTCTTCCAGCCCCACTTATACAGCCGTACCGCCGACTTTATGCCCCGATTTGCCGAAGCCCTCTCCGTGGTAGACAATGTTATACTCATTCCGATCTATCCGGCACGCGAAGCGCCCATCGCGGGTGTTACCTCCGAGGCATTGTGTCGGTTGGTAACGTCGCCGAAAAAAGCGTGCGTAGAGAAAGAGGGGTTGATCGACGAACTCCGACGTCACCGTTTTGATGTATTGGTGATGATGGGAGCGGGAGATATTGAGTTTCTATTGCCCGAAGTGAGGGACTACTTATTGACCGTACCGAGATGATGAAAAGAGGCGTGATTCGTTTCCTTTTAGGACTCACAGTAATTGCTCTCATAGGCGTATTGCTGTTTTCGTTCTTTTCGATGAAAGGAGCCGCCCGGTATGTGATCCAACCCAATCGGACACGGGTGGTGGTCAAAAATAGCGGCGACCAAGAGTTTTTGAGTAAGGAAGATGTCCTAAGGGTGCTGCCGATAGACACAACCGACACCACCGTGATGGCGGTCAACCTCTCGGCGGTCGAAAAAGAGATCCGCGCCGAAATCCCCTATGCCAAAGAGGTCAATGCCTACATCTCACCCACTTTTCATCAAATGACGGTGCAGGTGCAGAGTCGCCGCCCTCTATTGAGGTACTACAACAGTCAAGGGTCGTTTTACCTTGACGACGAAGGACATCCCATGCGTACCAAGTCCGGTGTTTCCGCCTACCTGCCGGTGGTCAAAGTCAATCAGGTAGACTCTGTTACGCTCCACGATGTATTATTCCCTTTGGCCCTCTTTTTAGAAGAGCACGAGGAGTGGTCTACATTCTTTAGTATGATAGAGCTGACAGATGAAAATCGGTTGCACTTTTATCCGAGGGTGGGAGATTATGTGTTCCAAGTGCTTGGCACAGCCAATTTAGAGAACGACCTCAAAAAGATACCGATCTTTTACAATAAGATTGTACCACAGGTCGGCGCCAACCGTTACCGGTTGGTCAAACTGTCGTACGAAGGTCAGATTGTTTGCAAAAAAAGAGGATAGTCGGTTATCCTCTTTTTTATTTATCCATTATCTGCACGTTGGTTATCCCTCCGGCTCCTCCTTAGACTCCTCCATCTGTTCGGTGAGATGATCATAGGTCTCAAAAAGGAAATCGTTGTACGGGAAGCGCGTGACGTGTACCTCCTTGACCCTCTCATAAAGCAAATCTCTAAGCTCATCTATGCCTTGTCCCTCACGGGCCGAAATAAAGATCGTGTCCCAACCCTCCTGATTGGCCATCCAAGTCTGTTTCATCTCCTCCAAAGAGATGTTGGCTTTGGTGCGAGGGGTGAGGTCGTCCTCATCTTTCTCCTCAAAGGTAAAAGCATCCACTTTGTTAAAGACCATGACGGTAGGCTTTTTCTCACCCTCCAAAATTTCGCTGAGTGTCTGATTGACCACTTTGATTTGATCCTCAAACGCCGGATGAGAGATGTCCACCACATGCAGCAGTATATCGGCCTCCTTGACCTCATCAAGGGTCGATTTGAAGGACTCAATCAGCTCAGTGGGCAACTTACGGATAAACCCCACAGTATCCGACATTAAAAAGGGCAAATTGCCTATGACCACCTTACGTACAGTGGTATCGAGCGTTGCAAACAGCTTATTCTCGGCAAAAACTTCGCTCTTGGCAAGGAGGTTGAGCAGTGTAGATTTGCCTACATTGGTGTATCCCACCAATGCCACACGCACCATCTTGCCGCGGTTTTTACGTTGCACCACTTTTTGATTGGCAATCTTTTCCAACTCCTGTTTGAGCTTGGCGATTTTATCCAACACGATACGGCGGTCGGTCTCCAACTGGGTCTCACCCGGCCCTCTCATCAAAGCCCCTCCGCCTCGCTGTCTGTCCAAGTGACTCCATAATCGGGTCAGTCGAGGGAGTAGATAATTGTACTGCGCCAACTCTACTTGCGTTTTGGCGTGAGCCGTACGAGCGCGAGAAGCAAATATGTCCAAGATGAGAGAGGTGCGATCCAGCACCCTCACTTTGAGGGCTTTCTCTACGTTACGCATCTGATTGGGAGTCAGTTCGTCGTCAAATATAATCGAACCGATCTCGTCCTCCTCTATCCTTTCCGCAATCTCTTGTAGCTTACCACTGCCCACAAATGTAGCGCCATTAGGGTGTTCCAACTTCTGGGTGAAGCTCCTAACCACTTGGATTTGTGCCGTGTGAGCCAAAAAAGCCAACTCTTCGAGATACTCCTCTACCAATGTTTCGGTCACGTCAGGAGTGATCAATCCCACTATATAGGCACGATCAGTTGCCGCATCTGTCTTTATGAAATCCTTCATCCAATAACTCTCCGTTCTAAATTGTATTCTTACAAAGGTATGAAAAAAGAGTCACATACAACATCCACACCATATATAGGGTCAGTCCTTTTTTCGTTTGGACGAAGGATGAGGGGTATCTCAGTGTCGGTTCCTCGCAGCGGTAATAAATTTAGATCGCGCCATATATATATTGTGTGTGACAGGTGGTCGACCTAAAGGTCGGAATTTGGAGGGGATAACCGGTTCCCACGAATCGCCCACATCGAGGGATACGGCGGACGACCCCGTAGGGGTCGCATCTCGATAGACCGGGGTCACCTCAGCCTCCCGACCTTTAAGTCGTACCACCTATCGTACCATATATATATATGTGTGATTTGAGGGGGGATCGGCGGCACATCATAAATATCGTTAATTATTGTGTTATATTTTGTTTTATGGTTGATTGTGGTTGATTGGTAGGGTGCAAATCGTACATTTTATAACCCCTTATAATACAGTGGGTTGGGAGGGGTAGTAACTTAGCCAAAGTTAGACGGCCGACTCGCCGCGGTTAATATGCGGTCTCGACTCGGTCCCGTCGGCCGACTAACCGCGGCGAGTGGGCCGTCTAACTTCGGCTAACTTCGGGTCTCCCCTACGCCCCTACAAACCAATGG
>JAUNLZ010000015.1 GCA_030532005.1 Porphyromonas sp. | reverse complement strand
ACAGAGCCGAGACCGCATATTAACCGCGGCGAGTCGGCCGTCTAACTTCGGCTAACTTCGGGTCTCCCCTACAGTCCTATAAACCAATGGGTTAGGAGGGGTTACAAAATCACCGATTTCAACCTCGCCAATCAACACCAAAACAAGATATGATATAATAATTAACAGTAATTAATAGGATATCGGTGATCCCACCCATCGCACACAATAATATATAGTGCGATAGATAGTGCGACCTAAATTGATTACCGCTGCGAGGCACCGACACGGAGACATCCCTTATCCTTCATCCACACGAAAAAAAGACTGACCCCTCGTTTTTGTTTCAACCACTATAAAGTCAGGTAGAGATTCTATTTTACCCTACTATTATCTACCTTGGAGTATCCATCACAAATCTGCGACGAAGTGTAACATTTTTGTCACCGCTTTTTATTACCTTTGCAAGGTTATGGCAAAGAAGAAAAAAGATAAGGCTAAGATAGGGGCACGTGTGTTGATAAAAAACAGGCGGGCGACGTTTGACTATGAGATTTTGGATACCTACACCGCCGGATTGGTGCTTGTAGGTACAGAAATCAAGTCTCTACGCCTCGGCAAAGCCTCTCTTGTGGATACCTTTTGTATCGTTGACAAGGGGGAGGTCTGGGCCAAAAATATCTACATAGCCGAATATTTTTATGGCAGTTATAACAATCACGCCGCACGCAGAGATCGCAAACTCCTCCTTAATAAAAAGGAGATACGTGAACTGTCGGATCTGGTCAAAAATCCCGGTCTTACTATTGTACCTCTCAAACTGTACATCAATCAAAAGGGATTGGCTAAGTTGGAAATCGGGGTAGCCAAGGGAAAGAAACAATACGACAAACGACAAGACATTAAGGAACGGGATCTGAAAAGAGAATTGGAGCAAGCCAGGCGATTTAAGATTTAGTACTGACCGATAGAATAGATAAATAAGAGAGGACTACACCCACACGGATGTAATCCTCTTTTATATATCAGTCGGTTTGTATGCCGATCAACGGCAAGCGTGTATCATTTATCGGCAAGGACAGATCCTATGCATCAGCCGCTGCGCCTTGGCTTCGATCTCCGGAGTACTGAACTTACGTACTTGCTTCAGTACGATACTCACCACGATAAGATCATCGGAGAAGCCCAACAGTCCGGGCAAAAAATCGGGCAACATATCGATAGGCAATATAAAATACCCCAATGCTCCTATAATATATAGTTTACCAGTTTTGGGTACATCACGGCTCTGTAAGATAAAGTAAAGCCGAAGTATGGGCAACAGCACGGTATCGCCCAAGAACTGTCCGACACGCTCCAATTTCTTGGCAAAGGAGAGCTCGTTAAAATGTTCCGAATACTTGGTAAAGTCTTGAGGCTCGGCCTCACGCAACAATCGATAAACACTTCGTATCTTATAGGGCAGTAATATTCGTCTCATACGTCAAATTAGTCCGATCATAATTGATTTCACGCCACAATATTACATAATTTGACCTAATTAGACAAACGTAAACGGGCTCTTAACGCCGCAAGAAGCGGAAGTCGATTTTCACAAACTGATATGCCAACAATATTATCATTACGTTAAGAATACAAAAAAGGTTCTGATTATCGGGATTATATTGTATATTTGGATTGTGATAATGAACTGAATCTACCTACTATATATTGACAACATAATGACTAAGGATAAACAAAATAATAACTTTGAAGAAGAACTTATAGGGTTGCAACCCAATATGTTTAGCTTCGCCCTCTCACTCACTGCCGACCGATTTAATGCCGAGGATCTATTGCAAGAGACCTCACTCAAAGTTTTGGCCAATCGGGAGAAGTACAAGCCTAATACCAACTTTAAGGGCTGGGTCTTTACAGTGATGCGTAATCTCTTTATCAACAATTACCACCGTGGCGTGCGTACGCAAAAGATCATTGATGATTCTGCCGACCTCAGCTACCTTGGTAGCCAAAAAGATACGGAGGGCTTGGGGACTCCTGACCACGAGTTGAGCCTCAAGGAAATCAATGAGGCGATCGAGTCTTTGGATGAGGCTTACCAAGTTCCGTTTTCGCTCTACTTGTCCGGATTTAAGTACAAGGAGATTGCAGATCAGTTGGAGCTACCAATCGGGACGGTTAAGAGTCGGATATTTTTCGCTCGTAAGCAATTGCAATCGTCGTTGCAGGACTTCCGATAACCCCCATTACGGGCGAGCGATACTTACAAGGCGACTTGGCAGTTAACAACTGACCAAGTCGCCTATTTTTATGTTTTAGTGGATATAGTTTCGAAACGGATAGAAAAACGCACGATTATTGAGCCAATTAAAATATTTAGTTTATATTTGCATTCAAAGGGAATAAACAAGCGGGCTTACATCGATGATTGCTCACTTGTTAGTTGCGAATAGTTTTTTAATAACATAAGATATAACCGGTTGATACCGTGGTCGGCTGAGATGTGACGACTAAGGGTATTGTGGTGAGGTGTATCTGTCGTGGATGTGGCCGGGAGAGCCACTGCGGTTGATAGATAGTTGTCAATTGAGACACTACCCTCCGAGCCTATATAACCGGGACGATAGTGAAGGTTGGCAAGAGCCTTTACTCGGATGCCATTTATGGCATTCGTAACATTTGGGATTTTAAATGATGATTGCAGTCACCTCGACGCCTGGAAGGCATCGGGGTGATTTACTTTATACCGTTGGAAAGTCCGGTACGAGCAGAGCGGCTCGGTCTATCAATCTCAAAAGTTGGGCTTCGGTAGTCGCTTGTAGCATCTCTATACGGTGCTTACGGAAGTCCGGTATCCCCTTAAAGACCGGAGTCATTGCCAGATGACGACGGAAATGATAGATCCCTTTGATCTCATTGTCACACTTCACTACGCTTTCTCTCAACAATCTTTTAAGGACGTCGATATACCAATCTTTGGGATGTCGGGGGATCGGCGTGCCATCGACCACCGCTCGCATCTCCTCAAACACCCACGGACGACCGATCGCTCCCCTGCCCACCATCACAGCGTCCACCCCGGTACTCTCAAAGCGTTGCAATGCTTCCTCTCCCGTAGTGACATCTCCATTCCCAATGATCGGGATGGTGATATTGGGGTTGGCTTTGACACGTGCAATAGGTGTCCAATCCGCTTCGCCTTTGTACATCTGACTGCGAGTGCGTCCGTGTATCGTCAACGCTTGGGCGCCGGCTTCCTGGATCTTTTCCGCCAACTCCTCAATAATGATATTCTGACTGTCCCATCCAAGGCGAGTCTTGACAGTCACAGGGAGGGAAACGGCACTGCTGACCGCCTTGATGATCTCTAACATCAGAGGGATATCTCGTAGCAAGCCGGCACCGGCGCCCTTGCCCGCCACACGCTTGACAGGGCAACCAAAGTTGATGTCAATAATCTCCGGTCGAGCCGCCTCCGCCACCTTGGCGGCTGCCGCCATAGTCTCGGCGTCTCTGCCATAGAGCTGTATCGCCACGGCACGTTCCTCGTCCGCCACAATCATTTTACGGAGCGTGCTGGGGATAGATCGTATGATTGCATCGGCGTTGACAAACTCAGTCACCACAAGATTGGCGCCAAACTCACGGGCCATCAATCGAAAAGATGCGTCTGTGACATCCTCCATCGGAGCGAGGAAGAGTGGTCTATATCCAAAGTCAACGTTACCTATCTGCATACTTCATCCATTTATCATAGTCCTCGGGATAGTCCGACTCTAAGAACTGCAACGCCCGCTCTTGAGCCTTATTGATATGTGGAGTGACATTCTCTTCGCCCAACATTTGGGTAATACCGCTTGCTTGCAGTGTTTCGAGTACCTTGGGCTGCACGCCACTCAGTATCATCCGGGTATGTGCTTCTTCGTGCAACTTGATCATCGTCTTTAAGTTGTGTATCGCCGTGCTGTCCACAAACGGTACGTTGCGCATACGTATGATACGAGCCCTTGGGTTGTCGGACATCGCACGCATCGTCTCATCAAAGCGGTTGGCAATACCAAAGAAGAAAGGTCCTTCGATCTCGTACACTTCGATGCACTTGGGGAGGTTAAACTTCGGCTCCTCCGGGTGGTTGCTCTGTCCGTCCATCAAACTGATGTCCGAAGCATCCAACACACGCTTGAGGAGTATCAGTATAGCCAACACCATACCGATACCAATCGCCACGGTAAGATCTATCAAGACCGTGAGCAAGAAGGTGATCAGCATCACTAACGAATCGCCCCAAGGACCTTTGAAGATAGCGAGGAACGACCGCCAACCGCTCATATTGTACGACACCACAACCAAAACTCCCGCCAGCACCGCCATAGGGATGTGGGCGGTAAGAGGCGAAAGCACCAACAATATCAGTAATAGCACAACAGCGTGGATGATACCCGCAATCGGGGTACGTCCTTTACTATTGATATTGGTCATAGTGCGTGCGATAGCGCCGGTGACGGGAATACCGCCAAAGAACGGTACCACAATATTGGCCACACCCTGCCCTACCAATTCGACATTTGAGTCTGACTTGGCACCGATGACACCGTCTGCAACCGAGGCGGAGAGCAAACTCTCAATAGCCCCCAACATAGCAATAGTAAAAGCGGAAGGGAAAAGCACTTGTAATCGCTCTATGGTCACCACCGGCATCACGATACCGGGTAATCCCGCCTCTATCGTATAGCGGTCACCGATATTCTCCGGACGCATCAACCCCAATTGCTCCATCACCACACTGACAATGGTCAGTACAACAAGTGCTATAAGCGTACTCGGCAGGCTTTTATTGATTTTGGGTATCAGAATGATAATGACAATGGCAAGGAGTCCAAATAGAAGTGCCATCCACGACATACTGCCAAAGGCGTCTAAATAAGCACCCCACTTTCCGATAAAGTCTCCCGGCAGATCCTCCACCTGCAGACCAAAGAGGTCTTTGACCTGGGTGGTAAAAATTGTGATAGCGATACCGGCAGTAAATCCGACAATAATCGGATAGGGAACGAATTTAATCAAGGATCCCAATCGCAAGACACCCAACAGCACCAACATCACACCCGCCATGATGGTGGCAAGTGCCAATCCGTCAATCCCGTGCTTCTGTATGATCCCGTAGACAATAACAATAAAAGCGCCGGTAGGTCCGCCGATCTGCACCTTACTCCCCCCAAGGAAAGAGACCAAAAAACCGCCGATGATGGCGGTGATAAGTCCCTCGGTCGGAGAGACACCGCTGGCGATACCAAAGGCAATCGCCAACGGCAATGCCACCACTCCCACAATAATACCTGCAGTCAGATCGTTGAGGAATGTTTTCTTGTCATACCCCTTAAGATCCTTAAAGAGTTGAGGAGTCAAACCTGTCTTCATAATTCTGTATGTAAACCCAAACCGGCGACCATCCAAAAGACAGTCACCGGCAAGGCTAAATCCCACCTTGTATATATTATTATTACATCACCATTCCGCCACAGACATTGATCGTCTGTCCCGTCACATAAGCCGCATCATCCGACACCAAGAAAGCCACTACCTTAGCCACTTCCTCAGGGGCTCCGGGTCTACGGAGGGCAATCGTCTTATTCCACTCCGCTACCACTTTTTCGTCAAGCACCTCTGTCATATCGGTGCGGATGAAGCCGGGTGCCACAGCGTTTACACGGATACCTCGCGAACCAAGTTCCTTGGCCACCGACTTGGTAAATCCGATTAATCCCGCTTTCGAAGCGGAATAATTGGCTTGCCCTGCATTACCTGTCACACCAACAACAGAAGAGATATTGACTATAGCTCCTTGACGTGCCTTCATCATCGGCATCGTCACCGCTTGTGTGAGATTAAAAGCGCTCTTGAGGTTGACCGTCAGTACATCGTCCCACTGTTCCTCACTCATACGTATCAAAAGCGTATCCTTGGTGATTCCGGCATTGTTGACCAAGATATCCACCTTACCAAAATCTTTCATCACCTCAGCCACAAAGAGCTTTGCCGCAGCGTGGTCAGCCGCATCCGTGGCGTAGGCCTTGACTTTCACACCGAGAGCTGTCAACTCCTCTTCCAAACTACGGGTGTTGTCATTAATAGAGCGTCCCGTAAAAGCGACATCCGCCCCTCTCATTGCCAATTCCTTGGCAATAGCTCTGCCGATACCACGGCTCCCTCCGGTGACGATAGCCACCTTTCCTTCAAGTCCTTTATCCATATTGTTATTTTTGTAATCCTTCCATTAACAAGCTACGCACCACACGATAGGTCTGTGTCACAGACTTCTCGGTACGTCCCAATTGACCTCTGATAAAAGGCACCTCCAACCCTTTGAGACAAGCGTGTAAAAGCATTGCACCGGTACGGACGTCCAACTGCCTGAAAGAGCCGTCCTCGATACCGTCGTGCAGCACCTTTTGTATCAATCTCCGTTCCAACACATCAAAACGCATCCGCGCCCGCTCCACCGTGGCTATGTCATTAAAAAACTCCGCCTCCAAATTGCCGTTACGCTGCACCACCTCCTTGACCGCCCGTTCCCGTTTGGCAATGAAGAGCATCAGCTTGGCAAAGCCATTCATCGGTTGATCCACAAAAGCTTTCAGTTCCTCGTACAGTACCTGTAACTCTCCCTGTATCACCGCCAAGTAGACGTCACTCTTGGTTCCGAAGTAATTGTAGAGCGTACGCCGCCCTTTACCCGCAGCCTTGGCTATGGCATTCATAGTAGTCGCGTGGTATCCCTGTTCGGCAAATAGGTCTCGCGCCACATCGATAAATTGTTGCCTGGTCTTATCTATCGCCATACCCCCGTCAATTCTTATCTCTTATCAATATATTAATAGGAGTCCCCGAGAAATCCCAGTTCTCCCTAATTTTATTCTCCAAAAACCGCTTGTAAGGCTCCTTGATCCATTGAGGAAGATTGCAGAAAAAGACAAAGCTGGGTACCGTGGTCTTGGGCAACATCGTCACATACTTGATTTTGATATACTTACCCTTATTGGCAGGCGGCGGTGTCTTCTCGATGATCGGCAGGAGGGTACTGTTGAGCTTGGCGGTAGGGATACGTTTCTTACGTTTGTCGAAGATCTCCTGAGCCAGATCCAACACTTTAAGGATACGCTGCTTCTCAAGTGCCGAGATAAAAAGGATCGGGAAGTCGGTAAACGGAGCCAACCGCTCACGGATAGCGGTGATATAACTATTCATCACCTTTTGGCTCTTCTCTTCGATCAGATCCCATTTATTGACGCAGACAATCAACCCTTTCTTATTCTTTTGTATGATGGAGAAGATATTAAGGTCCTGACCCTCGATCCCCTTGGTTGCATCAAGCATCAAGACACAGACATCACTATTCTCGATAGCACGGATACTCCGGAGTACAGAATAATACTCCAAATCCTCATTGACCTTACCCCTCTTGCGGATGCCCGCGGTATCCACCAAACTAAATTCGTGACCGTACTTATTGTAATGCGTATATATAGAGTCTCGAGTTGTGCCGGCTATATCTGTAACGATATGGCGGTCTTCGCCCAAAAAGGCATTGATCAACGAAGATTTGCCTGCATTGGGACGTCCTACGATAGCGATGCGAGGATACTCCAAAGCATCGGTATCCGACTCTATTTTCTGAGGCAACTTCGCCACCAAGAGATCCATAAGGTCGCCCGTACCCGAGCCGTTGATCGCCGAAATGGCAATCGGATCTCCAAGCCCCAATTTATAAAACTCAGCGGCATAGATCTCCATATTAAAGTTATCCGCCTTATTGGCGACCAATAACACCGGCTTTGCCGTCTGCCTCAACAGCTGGGCCACCGAGATGTCTAAATCACCGAGACCGGCCTGCACATCAACCATAAAGAGGATCACATCCGCTTCGTCAATAGCAATCTCTACCTGCTTATTGATTTCACCTTCAAAAACATCATCCGAATTATCTACCCATCCCCCCGTATCAACGACAGAGAAGGTCTGACCGTTCCACTCCGATTGTCCGTATTGCCGGTCACGCGTGGTACCCGGTGCATCCGTCACTATAGCGGTACGGCTCTTGGTCAGACGGTTAAATAGAGACGACTTCCCTACATTGGGTTGCCCAACAATAGCTACCAAACAATTATTTGCCATCTTTCTCCTTAGTCCAATTTGTATCCAAAATTTTTGAGCATCCTGTCGTTGCTCCTCCACTCTTTTTCTACCTTTACGTAAAGTTGCAGAAAGACCTTCTTGTCAAAGAAACGCTCCAAGTCTTGTCTCGCCACCGTTCCGAGCTTCTTGATTGCCGCCCCCTTGTCGCCGATCAATATCCCCTTTTGTGACTCACGCTCCACATAGATAGTGGCGGCAATTCGCAAGATCGACGCTTCGTCCTTAAAGGAGTCGACCACCACCTCCGTGGCATACGGCACCTCCTGTTGATAGTACAGAAATATCTTTTCTCTAATTATCTCCGAGACGAAGAAACGTGCCGGACGATCGGTAAACGCATCTTCCTCAAAATAAGGAGGCGAATCGGGCAACAATCCCTCCACTCGCTGCGAGATATAATTGATGCCGGCACCGTGTAGCGCCGCAGTAGGCACCACCTCCAAGGTATTGGGAAGTAGCTCCATCCACACCTTTACCAACTCCTCTATCTTTTTCGTATCAGAGAGGTCACATTTATTGAGGAGCACAATCACCGGTACCTCCAAGCTTTTGACCTCTTCCAAGAAAGCGGTATGTTTCTTTGGATCCTCAATCACATCCGTGACGTAGAGCAATACATCGGCATCACTGAGCGCACTCTTGGAAAAGCCCAACATTTGCTCCTGCATCTTGTACGCCGGATCCACAACACCCGGCGTATCGCTATACACCACCTGTACCCCCGGTTTATTTACGATACCGATGATGCGATGGCGCGTGGTCTGCGCTTTGTTGGTGATGATACTGAGTTTATCCCCCACCAACTTATTCATCAGAGTAGACTTCCCCACATTGGGGTTGCCCACGATATTGACAAAACCCGACTTAAATTGTTTTTCCGCCATACCTTCGGTTCCCTTCCTGATTATTTACTTCACGGTATTACCATCGTACCCCCACTTCAAGTAGATAGAGCCCCATGTAAATCCGGCTCCAAAAGCGGTAAGTATGAGGTTATCTCCCTTCTTAAGTTTCTTTTCCCACTCCCAAAGACAAAGTGGTATCGAGGCCGAACTGGTATTGCCGTACCTGTCGATATTGATCATAACCTTATCCAACCCCAAACCGATACGCCGAGCGGTGGCATCAATGATACGCATATTGGCTTGATGGGGTACCACCCAGGCGATGTCCTCAAAGGTCAGACCGTTGCGCTCCATCAACTCCACAGAGCAATCGCCCATCTGCGTTACCGCGCCCTTAAATACCGTTTTGCCATCTTGGTGTACAAAGTGCTGGCCCGCATCTACCGTTTCGTGATTTGGGGGCAGTGCCGAACCTCCGGCGGGCATAATCAGATGCGATTTACCATTAAAGTCACTCCTTAAAATGCCGTCACGGATACCTATTTCCTCGGTCGTCGGCTCCAAAAGCACACAACCGCCACCGTCGCCAAAGAGCGGGTAAGTGTTGCGATCGTCGGGATTGGTGATGGCACTCATCTTCTCCGCTGACACCAAGAGTACTTTCTTATAGAGACCGCTCTCCACAAAACCGCGTGCCACCTGCAAGCCGTACAAAAAACCGGGACAAGCGCCTTGGAAATCAAAACAAGGCACTCCGTCCAATCCGCACTCCGCCGCAATCACCGATGCGGTACTGGGGAAATGATAATCGGGAGTATTGGACGAACACAGTACAATATCAATCTCGCTCTTCTCGATATTGTGCCGAGCCAACATATCTTGCACAGCCTTAATCCCCAAGTATGAAGAGCCCGCCCCCTCCACTTTGAGCAATCGACGTTCCTTGATTCCCACACGTGTTGTGATCCACTCGTCATTGGTATCCAACCGTTGAGCAATCTCATCATTGGTCAGTACATCATCAGGGACATAACCACCCACGGCCGTAATGGTGGCAAATAGTTTTTTGGTCTCCATATCTTACCTATACTACGCTATTTCAAACTTGTTTTCAGAGAGTGAGCAAAATCAAGAACCCACTTCCATTGGCACAAAGATACCAAAATAATTGTCATATATACCGGAGTGTGCAATCTCTACCACACCTCCGCATCACCTCTCATCAAAGGCAAATTTACCCTCAGACCAACAGTACAGAAGCGACCCTTTTAGGTCATAAATAGTGTCGAGGTGGAAATGTCTGACGCCCACGGGGGATCGCATCTATTTAGATGTAAGTCGGACTAATGGTAGGGGATGTGGACGATACCCTCAAATAGTGGGGCATATTGGTGGTATGATACCGATTAATCATTGCTGCAAAGCAATAAATATTATTTGGCAACAAGGACTCTTTTACTTATGTTTGTGCAGTTAAAATATATGAACGACCTCAAAGGGAGCAGGTGTAAGCCTTTTGGACTAACTTTTGGGCTAACCCTCTTGGACTCCCGATGAGAAAAACTATTAAGAACAACCACTATGATTATTTGCGTACCAAAAGAGATCATGCACGGTGAAAGCCGTGTGGCAGCCACTCCGGAGACTGTCCGAAATTTTATTGCCGAGGGTGCAACCGTCTACGTTGAGGCCGGTGCCGGCGAACCATCTTTCCATCATGATGACGACTACAAGGCGGCTGGAGCTACTTTACTTGATAATACTGAGGAGCTTTTTGAGAAGGCTGATGTCATCCTTAAGGTAAAAGAACCGCTTTTTAACGAAAAGTTGGGCAAGCACGAAGTGGATCTGATGCACGAGGGTCAAGTACTGATCACGTTTATCCACCCCGCTTCCCCTATCAACCACGATATGGTGCGTAAGTTGGCTCAACAGGGTGTGATCGCTCTGACCTTAGATGGTATCCCACGTATCTCACGTGCCCAAAACCTCGACGCTCTCACTTCGATGAGTACGTGTGCGGGATATAAGGGCATCTTATTGGCAGCCAACGAATTGGCATACTTTATGCCACAAATGTTCACCGCGGTAGGTCAGATCAAGCCTGCCAAAGTGATGGTCATTGGTGTTGGCGTTGCGGGACTCCAGGCCTTGGCTACGGCACGTCGATTGGGAGCGATCACCTATGCGTCCGACATCCGTCCTATGGCTCTTGAGCAAGCCACCAGCCTTGGTGCCAAGCCTGTGGAGACCGGTGTACCCGAAGAGTTGGCAATTGCAGAGGGCGGCTATGCCAAGCATCTGCCTGCTGATGTACTCGCCAAGGAGCGTGAATTGCTTTTCCCAACCATCAAAGAGATGGACATCGTTTTCTGTTCGGCATTGGTACCCGGTAAAATCGCACCTACCATTATCACAGAGGAGATGGTGAAAGAGATGAAGCCGGGCTCTGTCATTGTAGATATTTCGATAGACCAAGGCGGTAACTGTGAAATCACCCCTGCGGGCACCACAGAGCGCAAACACAATGTGACGCTCATCGGAATTAAGAACATCCCCGGACTATTGCCCAATAGTTCGACCTGGATGTTTGCTCAAAACATCTTTAACTTGGTTAAGTATCTGACCAAGGACGGCAAGATCGAGTTAGATATGAATGACGAGATTTGCAAGAAGATCCTCGTGACACGCAATCACGAAATCGTACACGAAGGTACTTTGGAGGCCATGAATAAGTAATAACAGATACAAAAAGAGGTATACTTTGTGGGGCGACACGCCCCTGAGTATACCTCTTTTTCTTTTTATGCAAATATGAATCCAATCACTTTAGTCGTCGTTTTTATTGTAGCTTCGATCGTAGGATATATGATCATCAAGAAGATACCGAGTCTGCTCCATACTCCGCTGATGTCGGGTATGAACGCCCTATCCGGCATCACTGTGGTGGGTGCCGTCATCGTATTGATTACCTCCGTTGAGTGGCAAAGTTTGTCCAATACATTAGGCAACTCTGCCACCATCAATATTGCCATCATACTTTCGGGCATCGCTATCATTTTGGCAATGATTAATATAGCCGGCGGTTTCGGAGTTACCGAGCGTATGCTTCGGATGTTTAAGAGCAAAAAGGAAAGATCGAAAGGAGGTGACAGATGACGCTCTTCTTTAATATACTTATCCCAATATTAGTATTGATCGGCTTATGGATGATGAGCCGGGTACCATCGGCGGTCAAGGGTAATCGCATCAGTATGATTGCAATGGCGCTTGCGGTCTTGGTAGCGCTATTTAACGGTTCACTGATTGCCGGGCTTATCGGTTGCCTATTTATACTTGTAGGAGGTATTGTCGGCATCATACTGGCACGCAAAGTCACTATGATACAAATGCCGCAGACTGTCGGTTTATTGAATGGATTTGGAGGCGCCGCCTCTGCCCTTGTCGGAATCGTCACTCTGATGTACGTACCTGATTCGTTTGAGTCATTTACGTCGGTATTGGCGGTCATCATCGGTTTTATCACACTATCGGGTAGTTTGATTGCGGCGGGCAAGTTGCACAGAGTGATCAAACAACAACCTACCATTCTCCCCAACCACAGTCTGATCTTGATGATCGTCCTTATTCTTTTGGCCGGGACACTGATTTGGGGAGGTTGGTTCCTCACTCCGGATAATTATGTATGGGTCATTCTCGTCACAACTATTTTGTCCTTACTCTTTGGTTGGATCTTCACAATACGTGTCGGTGGCGCGGATATGCCTATCACCATCTCGCTACTCAACTCGCTTAGCGGTGTGGCAGGCGGTATTGCCGGTATGGCAATCAACAATGTGATGCTTGTTGCTATCGGCGGTATCGTAGGAGCCTCCGGATTGTTATTGACGCAAGTGATGTGTCGGGCTATGAATAGGAGTCTGATCGATATTTTGTTGGGCAAGACCTCCGCACCCGCCAAGTCCAAATCAACCCACTCGGGAGCGACTGCAACGAATAAGAGCGTAGAACCAAAACCGGAAGCCCCCAAAACAGCTTCCTTGGCGGACACTATGAAAGCGGCCAAGAGCGTCATCATCGTACCGGGATACGGTATGGCTTTGGCACAAGCTCAACAGCAAGTGAAGCAATTGGGGGATGCTTTTGAGGAGAACGGCGCCAAGGTGAGATACGCCATCCACCCTGTAGCGGGCCGTATGCCGGGGCATATGAATGTATTGTTGGCCGAAGCCAATGTCGACTACGACCAGCTGTTTGAGATGGAGCAAATCAATGGCGACTTTGTAGATACCGACCTGGTGGTTGTGGTAGGTGCCAATGACGTACTGAACCCCGCCGCACGCGATGCAGAAGGTACACCGATATACGGTATGCCGGTGCTCAATGTGGATCAAGCAAAGAATATCATCATCTGCAACTACGACCTCAAACCGGGTTACGCCAACGTCCCCAACCCACTCTACGACAATAAAGAGAAGGTGACACTGATGTTGGGCGATGCCAAGGATAGCGTCGGCAACCTTATCAAGGAGTTGCACTCTGCCGAGAGTCAACCGACCGCCTCTTCCAACGAACTGGCGGACACTATGAAAGCGGCCAAGAGCGTCATCATCGTACCGGGATACGGTATGGCTTTGGCACAAGCTCAACAGCAAGTGAAGCAATTGGGGGATGCTTTTGAGGAGAACGGCGCCAAGGTGAGATACGCCATCCACCCTGTAGCGGGCCGTATGCCGGGGCATATGAATGTATTGTTGGCCGAAGCCAATGTCGACTACGACCAGCTGTTTGAGATGGAGCAAATCAATGGCGACTTTGTAGATACCGACCTGGTGGTTGTGGTAGGTGCCAATGACGTACTGAACCCCGCCGCACGCGATGCAGAAGGTACACCGATATACGGTATGCCGGTGCTCAATGTGGATCAAGCAAAGAATATCATCATCTGCAACTACGACCTCAAACCGGGTTACGCCAACGTCCCCAACCCACTCTACGACAATAAAGAGAAGGTGACACTGATGTTGGGCGATGCCAAGGATAGCGTCGGCAACCTTATCAAGGAGTTGCACTCTGCCGAGAGTCAACCGACCGCCTCTTCCAACGAACTGGCGGACACTATGAAAGCGGCCAAGAGCGTCATCATCGTACCGGGATACGGTATGGCTTTGGCACAAGCTCAACAGCAAGTGAAGCAATTGGGGGATGCTTTTGAGGAGAACGGCGCCAAGGTGAGATACGCCATCCACCCTGTAGCGGGCCGTATGCCGGGGCATATGAATGTATTGTTGGCCGAAGCCAATGTCGACTACGACCAGCTGTTTGAGATGGAGCAAATCAATGGCGACTTTGTAGATACCGACCTGGTGGTTGTGGTAGGTGCCAATGACGTACTGAACCCCGCCGCACGCGATGCAGAAGGTACACCGATATACGGTATGCCGGTGCTCAATGTGGATCAAGCAAAGAATATCATCATCTGCAACTACGACCTCAAACCGGGTTACGCCAACGTCCCCAACCCACTCTACGACAATAAAGAGAAGGTGACACTGATGTTGGGCGATGCCAAGGATAGCGTCGGCAACCTTATCAAGGAGTTGCACTCTGCCGAGAGTCAACCGACCGCCTCTTCCAACGAACTGGCGGACACTATGAAAGCGGCCAAGAGCGTCATCATCGTACCGGGATACGGTATGGCTTTGGCACAAGCTCAACAGCAAGTGAAGCAATTGGGGGATGCTTTTGAGGAGAACGGCGCCAAGGTGAGATACGCCATCCACCCTGTAGCGGGCCGTATGCCGGGGCATATGAATGTATTGTTGGCCGAAGCCAATGTCGACTACGACCAGCTGTTTGAGATGGAGCAAATCAATGGCGACTTTGTAGATACCGACCTGGTGGTTGTGGTAGGTGCCAATGACGTACTGAACCCCGCCGCACGCGATGCAGAAGGTACACCGATATACGGTATGCCGGTGCTCAATGTGGATCAAGCAAAGAATATCATCATCTGCAACTACGACCTCAAACCGGGTTACGCCAACGTCCCCAACCCACTCTACGACAATAAAGAGAAGGTGACACTGATGTTGGGCGATGCCAAGGATAGCGTGGCAACCCTTATCGGCAAATTAAGATAAGGGGATAGCCCTGAAAGCGTAAAGCCACCTTTGCCTTTGCAAAGGTGGCTTTACGCTTTATATATTGATGATGAAGTTTGGGACTGTCTTGGACTGTCTCAGTCTAGGAAAAGCCTGCACCAAGTTTCAAACTTGAGGACTTGATCCTCACCGTGCTTGGCGAGACCTCTCAGAATTTGCTCCACACTCTTCACCTTAGATGGGTCTCCCGACTTGGAAAAGAAACAGTCGGCAAAACATATGATTTGCTCCTCAAGAGTGATCGGCACCATCTCGCGATGAGGCAGAGGGAGATCTCGTATCAAGATATTCTCAAGAGTGAGCCCTACCCCGGTATGTCTTTCACAAACCAAAGCGTGACGAGGCAATCCTTCGCTCCGTAAAATCTCGGCTCCTATCACTCCGTGTCTGATGTAAGGTTCATCGCCAAAGCAATCGATCCCCGGAGCATAACATTGATAGATACCGATATCGTGCAGCATCGCTCCCTCATACAGAAAGTCTTTGTCAAGTTTCCAACTCTTTCTCCCTTTCGCAATGCTCAACGCCTTCTTTGCCACAGCCTCACTGTGTTGTACCAAGATGCGATAAAGTTTTGAGTTGGGATCGTAGTATTTATTAAGGATAGCATATACATTTATCCCTTGGGTTGCTGACAAATAGGACTTGTTTGATTTCTCTTTGGGCATTAACAAGCTTTACTGTTTGGTGTAACTAACTAAATCAACCACTGCCGCCCCGATCTTGAGGTCAGCTTTTATCTTGACCGGAACCAAATATTTGTCACGCGTCAACCAAACGGTCACAGCATCTCTACCCTCCTTAAACGACTTGTCATTGACCTTGATAGAGACGACCAAAGTCTGTGCTTTCTTACCGTCGGGCATCGGAATGGATTCCACTCCTCTAAAATAATACTCCACGTCCGTATTGTTTTTTGCCAAAGGCACCACAGCCTTGGTCACCGAGGTATCAGAGGCATTGACAAAATCATAAGTCCGGAGTAGAGCCAAGGTAGAAAGGAGGTCTATCACCTCTTTAGATCCCCTACTAAAAGTCATCGTGGTATCAACTCTTAGTTCTCCATTCGCGTGTTGTACATTCTTAACCTTGATGGACTTAGGATAGTATGAAAATGTAGAGACGTCATTGGCTATGTACTTATTCTCATTGATCCGCTTCTCAAACCGTTTGGGCAGGCGGTCGGCACTATAAAGTGTCTCCAACGTATCACGCACAGAGTAAAAATTATCTGCAAACTTGGTCGTGTGCATTATAAGTTGACTGAAGAACTGACCGTCCTTAGTCTCTCTATTGGTGATGGTCACATCTCCCAACTTTCCTTTAAAAATCCCCCAAGTAAAGTTGATCCGATACTGAATGACTTCATTTTGGTTAAAGCCTGAGGACTCCTGGAGTTTCGTCTGTGCAGACAGAGCTGTACCACCCCAACAACAGAAAAGTGCAACAAGAGTAAATAAATATCTTTTCCTAAAATTGAATATACTCATATTCATCGGCTGTTATAGTCGCTGATTTTCATCCTACCACAGGACAAAGATCAGTTGATGATATCAAAACCGGTATATGGGCGAAGCGCCTCCGGAATCACGATACCCTCAGCAGTTTGATTATTCTCCAACAACGCAGCTACGATACGCGGCAAAGCGAGTGCACTTCCATTAAGAGTGTGGCAGAGTTCTGTGCGCCCCTCATCATTTTTATACCTACACTTAAGACGATTGGCTTGGAAACTCTCGAAGTTAGAAACAGAGCTCACCTCCAACCACCTTTCTTGGGCCTCGGAATAGACCTCAAAGTCAAAGGTCAATGCAGATGTAAAGCTGATATCACCTCCACACAGACGGAGAACACGATACGGCAACTCTAACTTCTGAACCAACCCTTCAACGTATGCTACCATCTCACGGAGCGACTCATAAGAGTGATCCGGATGATCGACCCTGACAATCTCTACCTTATCAAACTGATGCAGACGATTGAGACCTCTCACATCCTTACCGTAACTCCCCGCCTCTCTACGGAAACATGCCGAGTATGCGGTACATTTGATTGGGAAATCCTTAGCGTCCACTATCACGTCTCGGAAAATATTGGTCACCGGCACTTCCGCGGTCGGTATCAAATAGAGGTTATCCAAATCACAATGATACATCTGCCCCTCTTTATCGGGTAGCTGCCCTGTACCGTATCCGGAGTCCTCATTGACCACATAAGGCGGTTGCACCTCCAAGTAGCCAGCCTCGCGGGCATTATCCAAAAAGAAGTTGATCAAGGCACGTTGCAGACGCGCACCCTTCCCTTTGTAAACAGGAAAGCCTGCACCGGTGATCTTTACACCCAATTCGAAATCTATCAGATCATATTTCTTTGCCAACTCCCAGTGAGGCAACACCTCAAAGCCCGGAGCAAAAGGTTTGATCTCCCCACCGGTACGCTCTATGACATTATCCTCTGCAGTACGACCTTCGGGCACCGAAGCGTGGGGTACATTGGGGAGTTCCACCAACAGACGCTGGATTGTCTCTTCCAACTCCCTCTTCTTGGCATCTAATCTCTTAGATGTTTCTTTAAGTTCTGATACCTTACTCTTATGTTGTTCCGCCTCATCACGTTTGCCCTGTCGCATCAAAGCCCCGATTTCCTTGGAGAGTCTGTTTTGTTCGGCAAGCGAATTATCCAATTCGCTCTGTGTAGTCCTACGTTCCTCGTCCAAACCACGAAGTTTCTCAATCACTTCACCTGCCTCCACATGCTTGACACGGAGACGCTGTATCGCCTCCTCGCTATTCTCCAAAAGGTACTTAATCGTTAGCATCTTCTTTACCTAATATAATAATGTATCAGTGGCTATAAAGTCACCTATAAAACGCCACAAATATACTTATATTTTCTCTATCGCTTATTTACAATACAAATCAAAAGGATACAGCAACCGACAATAAATATATACTACCAAACAAGCGGTGTATAAGTATAGCCAATCACAGACCAATCACAGAGACACACACGCAAGAAAACAAGGCTAACTGAGCCACGCATAAAAAGTTTCAGACTAATCCTTGGTTTATCTACGAAATATTCGTATGTTTGCTACGAATAATTCGTAGTACAAGGATAAAGATATGAGTAATAAGGAGTTTCTAAACGGTCTTACCCCCATTGAGGAGGACTTTATGAGAGCCCTGTGGAACATTGGTGAAGGGGAAATCAGCGATGCAATCAAGCAAATGGAGCATAGCGACACGCCATATACCACGATTGCATCTATAGTAGGCAAGTTAGAAGAGAAAAAATACGTACACAAGGTGGGCAAGAGACGCGGTCACCTGTATGCACCGCTGATCAGTAGAGAGGATTACTACG
Source organism: Porphyromonas sp. (assembly GCA_030532005.1). GTDB lineage: Bacteria > Bacteroidota > Bacteroidia > Bacteroidales > Porphyromonadaceae > Porphyromonas_A. The sequence continues at coordinate 3,946 of JAUNLZ010000015.1, read as the reverse complement.
GAAGGACACTTAAATATGTGGTATCCAACTTCTTTACAGGGTCATACAAAAGTATGGTACAGTACTTCGCTCGCAACGAAAAGGTGACCCGTGAGGATATTGAGGAAATACTGAGAATGATTGATGAAGAAGAATAATCTATGGACTTATTTAGATACTTGACACTCTCAGGAGTAGGAATTGCTCTATTCTTCATAATAGATCGACTCTTACTCAATCGTAGTGGGCTACTGAAAACACAACGGCGCTTTTTCGTTATTTCCATAGCGGCCGCCCTGCTCCTACCCATTTTATCCACCTTCTCGCCATTGTGGACCACCCGAGTGGCAGAGACCAATATCCCTACCATCACAATTTCTTTGGATGAGGAGTTTGTCATCACCCCCGAACAGAGCCGATCAATAGACTTGCAAGCCGTGGGACACGCAATTTGGTGGCTCGGGATTGTCGTTATGGTATGCCGATTGTTCTTTGGTTTAGTGATGATGAACCGCATCCGCCGTCATTCCAAGAGACAAAAACTATCCAACGGTATCCATCTCTATTTCACTGAGAAAGAGATAACCCCATTTACCTTTTGGAGGAGCATCTACATCCCCGACTCCCTCAACGACCCCGATATCCTCGGCTCTGTATTACAGCACGAATTAGAACACATACAACAAAAACATTATATCGATATGCTACTGGGCTATCCGCTGCAGCTGGTCCAGTGGTGGAATCCTTTCGCCTGGAGCCTGCTCCAACAGCAACGTAATACCCTTGAGTACTTAGCGGATCAAGGTGTATTGCGGCAGGGCAAAGATCGTAAGGCCTATCAGTATCATCTACTGAAGTGCACAGTAGGTCGAACGGTACAGCTGCCCTCCCTATCATTTTCGATGCAGAACCTAAAACAACGTATTTTTATGATGAATAGTAACAAGAAAAGCCGTAAGAGTCTGGCGATCATATACTCTATTGCAGCGGCTCCGATAGTAGCTCTATTATTAATCGGCACACAGATGATCACGGTAAAGAAGGCTTGGGCTACTGAAAATCGTGAGGTAACGCCCCCACCGACCCAAACAGATGAAGTTTACGAAAAGGTAGACGATTTACCTGAGTTTCCGGGTGGTCAAACAGCTTTGATGAAGTGGCTGAGTGGAAACCTCCAATACCCCGAAGAGGCAGTTAAAAAGAACATATCGGGAGTAGTAATCATGTCATTTATTGTGGAGAAAGACGGCTCTATCACCAATGCCGAGGTGGTAAGGAGCGTGGACGAAACATTAGATGCTGAAGTACACCGTTTGGTCAAAAATATGCCGAAATGGGTGCCGGGGAAATTAAATGGTCAGCCTGTACGAGTTAAATTTAGCCTCCCGGTCAATTTCACTATACGAGAGGATAAAAGCACAAACGAAGTTGACAAAGGAACAGTATTTGAAACTGCTCACGTCATACCTGAATTTCCGGGAGGCGACAAAGCATTGATGCAATGGCTATCCCAAAACATACGTTATCCCGAAGAAGCGGTCAAACAAAACATCCAAGGTCGGCCGTTGGTCTCATTTATTATTGAGAAAGATGGATCAATCACCGATATCAAAGTAGTCAAGAGCATACACCCGCTTCTTGATGCCGAAGCTATAAGAATAGTGCAGGCTATGCCGAAGTGGATACCCGGAAAAGATAAAGAGGGCAATACGATACGAACACGCTTTACGATCCCATTATTATTCAAACTGAAAGATGATGAAGCTCAGAACGATCGCGCCAATAAATTTGCCGAATTTCCGGGCGGCATGAATCACATGCTTCCTTGGATTAAGGATCACATCGCCTACCACAAAGAGGCGGCAGATCAAAAGATTGAGGGTACTCCCATTGTATTTTCTTTAGGGTGAGACCCGACGGCAGCATAACCGATATAAAGATAAACAAGAGCGCTCATCAACTACTCGACGAAGAGGCGATACACGTGATTAAGTCCATGCCAAAATGGACTCCTGCAAAGGATCAAAGCACACAAAAGAGCATTAGTTTTTAACCTTGAACGGTAAATAATCTCCGCTCCTCCTCAAGAGCGAGCACTACGTAGCTTGAGCAATTAACAATGAGGGTGGATCCTCTTTCGGACCCACCCTCATTGTTAATTACTCAAGCTATGTACCGCACTATCATTTGATACGTTTGTAACCAAACTCAGCGATTTCGTCAAGCTCTTCCTCAATGCGCATCAACTGGTTGTACTTGGCGATACGGTCTGTACGGCTCAGCGAACCGGTTTTGATCTGACCGGAGTTGGTAGCCACAGCGATATCAGCAATCGTAGAGTCCTCAGTCTCACCCGAACGGTGGCTGGTTACCGTTGTATAGCCGTGGCGGTGAGCCATCTCAATCGCATCAAGCGTCTCGGTAAGCGTACCGATTTGATTGACTTTGATGAGGATAGAATTGCCACAACCTTCTGCAATACCGCGACGAAGGAAGTCTACATTAGTTACAAATAGGTCATCACCTACCAATTGGCATTTGTCACCGATGGCATCGGTCAGCATCTTCCAACCCTCCCAGTCATTTTCGGCCATACCGTCTTCGATGGAGTCGATCGGATATTTTGACACCAATTCCTCGAGGTAAGCAACTTGCTCTTCGCGATTGCGCTTGGCACCTTTCTCATTCTCAAAGAGCGTATAGTCATATACACCATCTTTGTAAAATTCGCTTGTGGCACAGTCAAGAGCAATGGTCACCTCAGTACCGGGCTTGTATCCCGCTTTCTCAACAGCCTTAAGCACGGAGTCCAAAGCATCCTCGGTACCGTCAAGAGCCGGGGCAAAACCACCCTCGTCACCTACGGCAGTGCTCAAGCCGCGATCATGCAATACCTTTTTGAGGTTATGAAACACCTCAGCACCCATACGCACCGCCTCCTTGATAGAGGTAGCACCGATAGGACGGATCATAATCTCTTGGAAAGCAATCGGAGCATCCGAGTGGCTGCCTCCATTGATGATATTCATCATCGGTACCGGTAGTATATGAGCATTGGCTCCCCCTATATATCTGTAAAGAGGCATACCCAGAGCATCGGCGGCAGCCTTTGCAACAGCCAACGACACACCAAGGATAGCATTGGCGCCGAGCTTACTCTTAGTTTTGGTACCGTCGAGTTGGAGCATCTTCATATCGATGAGACGCTGGTTGCTCGCATCTTGGCCAAGAAGGGCAGGAGCAATAATATTATTGATGTTATCAACAGCCTTCTGAACACCCTTCCCAAGGTAACGACCCTTATCGCCGTCACGAAGCTCCAAAGCCTCATGCTCACCCGTCGATGCACCACTAGGCACGGCAGCTCTACCAAATGCCCCACACGCCAGAGCAACTTCGACTTCAACAGTTGGGTTACCGCGAGAGTCAAGGATCTCACGTCCATGAATGCTAATAATCTCCATAATCAATTCTTCACTTGTAGTTTACAAACTTTCTTACTTAATTCTCGGCAAAGATACATAAAAATATATCTAATTCTTCATCTTCACAGCAAATTATAGGTTATTGACACATACGAAAACAAGCTGACCAATCTTACGACTAATCAGCTTGCAAAGTTGCGGGGATAGGGATCGAACCTATGACCTTTGGGTTATGAGCCCAACGAGCTACCACTGCTCCACCCCGCGATTTCTGTGTGCAAAGATAGACAAATTATTTGGAACTACCAAATCATATTCTATCGGGGTCACTCCTTTTTTCGTGTGGATAGGATATTAGCCCATGCATTTGATGAGTTGGAAGAAGAAGAAGAGGGGATACCAAATGCCACAACCGGGCATTTTTTATACATTTGGTGCGTTTTGAGGGCGGGAGAATCGGCACTCTCCTAACTGTTTGGTTTATAGAGGCGTAGGGGAGACCCGAAGTTAGCCAAAGTTAGACGGCCGACTCGCCGCGGTTA
>JAUNLZ010000014.1 GCA_030532005.1 Porphyromonas sp. | reverse complement strand
CCTCGAAATGTACCAAATGTATAAAAAATGCCCGGTTGTGGCATTCGATATCCCCGCTTCTTCATCTTCCAACTCACCCATACTCACTTAATTTCCTATCCACGCGAAAAAAGGACTGACCCATCGTTTTACCTTGGGCGGTGTTTACGATTTGTACGTGATGAGGATGGGCCGATCTCTTATCTCTATGCTCTCTTTTGATATGGATGTGAGATGGTGGAGGAGTGTGCCGAGTCGGTCACAAACAGGTATGGTGTAGACCGTATTTGCAGCGTTAGCCCCGGACATTGTGATAGGGGGTATGTACGCAAAAAGGGTGCATCAAAACCAAGGTTTTGACACACCCTCTGTTGGGTTAATAGCTCTATAACGGTATCAGAACATCTTGAGCTGATAGATAAAGCCGAGCAATACTTTGTGATTGCTTGCACTGAAATCGGTAGCCATCAATTTTTGTGTTCGACCGATATAGGTCATAAAGAAGTGCAGGTTATTATCCTCAAATGGATAATACTCTACACCGGCATAGTAGCCGTAAGACTCGCGTACCTTGTCCCCGTTAAACCACTTGGCGCCATTACCTGCACCGGCTGTCTCGTACATACCTTTTGCAAACAGATTCCACGCGGGGGTGATGTTGTAATTGAGTTTGAGGAGGAATGATGTGTACTCTACGTCCTCAATGTCAGGTATGATCATCTTGCGGTTGAGACCTTCGTTTGAATACATAAAGTCGAAATGGCCGTTAAATGGACCGAAATCGAAATGGTTACCGAGGGCCAAATACTGCATACTGTGTTCTTTGGATTGGCTCATATGAGAGATAGACCAGCGGGTGGTCCAGAATGGGGCAATGGTACCATTCCAATTGAGGGTGTAAACGAAAGGTATCTTTGCTTCGTCAACCGTAGTGCCGGGGTAGGTCTCTGCATACGAGCCGTTACGACCGTTGAGTACTTGGAACTGCAATTGCTGTCCCGCCTCAAAGTCATAAGCAAAGTTAACTCCGGTGAGGAAGTTGCTCATATACTCTATCATATCCGAATACTCATAGATCTCGATAGGGTTGAGGTCAAACTCTATACCACCGTATGCGGCACACTGTTTACCGAGGAACATTGAGAATTTCTCCGTGGGGCTGACGCCTATCCCTGCAATATCAATAGAGGTGGGTAGGTTGTCGATATTTCCACCGCCGTTGTTTGGTCTATTGAGACGCTGACGCCAGCGGTATGAGAGCCAGTCGGTGATATTTCCTTTGGCTTCGATTCGTAATTGGCGAGCGGTAAAGTTGGCACCCTCAAAACCGTCGTTATTGGCTCTCAAGTCTAATGACGAATTGATATTGAGGTACAGGTTAAACTTATCCTGTTTCTCTTTGATCAGACCTACCGTTTCGGCAAGGGACTTATTGTCCGTGTAGTGCTCTTGCTGTGCGGATGCGGTCAGAGAGAGTCCTAACAACAGAGCGGATGCACCGAAAATCTTGAAAATACTTTTCATGTCTATTGCTTTTTATCTAAATCGATGGTTAGAAGAAGTTGAAGTACTTCTGGATGATCTGCCAATCGTCGGTAGTGGTGAGTGACAGTGACAATAATACTCTTGCTTTTTGTGGATTGAGGCTCTGAGACGCTACGAAACGGTAGGCGTTGTCATCCACCTCTGCATCGAGCGTAGTGCTACCGGTAGGTACGCGTGTAGAGCGAACCACAATGATGCCGTTTTCGCGTGCTTGCTCAAGTACGGGGAATACGTTTTTGTGGATGTTACCGTTGCCTACACCGGCGTGGATGATGCCCTTGTAGCCATTTTCGAGCATAGGCTCTACCATATCGGCCTCAATGTTGGAGTAGGAGTATACAATACCCACCTTTGGGAGTGAAGTAAGCTCGTTGACATCAAATACGATACGGCTGCCTCTTGGCATACCTGCTACCATAGAGTAGGTCACCTTGCCTCCGAATACATAACCTACGGGACCATACCCCGGGGCTTGGAATGTCTCTACGTCAGTCGTATTCATCTTGCACACAGTGGGTGCGGAGAGGAGTTTGTTATTCATACAAACCATTACGCCCCTGTTTTGTGACGCTTGGTCAGCGGCGGCTACTACGGCGTTATAGAGGTTGAGAGGACCATCGGCGCTCATAGCGGTTGATGAGCGCATAGCGCCTACCAAGATCACCGGCTTTGGTTCTTTTATAGTGAGGCTGAGGAAGAAAGCGGTCTCCTCCATCGTGTCGGTTCCGTGAGTGATGACTACGGCATCGGCTTCGTTGTTAGCGAAAATTTCGTTGATTCTCTTTGCCAATGTCAGCCACACTTCGTCTGACATATCTTGAGAGCCGATATTGACAATCTGTTCGCCGGTCACCTCTGCAACATCGTTGATTTCGGGTACGGCATCGAGTAGGGTGCCGATGGCTACTTGCCCTGCGGTGTATTGGCTGCCGGTAGCGGAAGATCCGGCTCCGGCGATGGTGCCGCCTGTAGCGAGGATGTGTACGTGGGGTTTCTGTGCATAGGCTGCAAAAGAAACGGTAAGAGCGAGACACAGTGTCCAGATGAACTTTAGATTTCTCATGATAATTCTCGTTTAATTGTTAATAATAATATGTTAGTATACTTGAATCAATAATAATCCGGTGACGATGGCTGTGATTGTCGCCACAAGTCCGGGTATCATAAATGAGTGATTGAGGAGGTATTTGCCGATCTTGGTGGTGCCGGTGCTGTCAAAGTTGATGGCCGCCACTACGGTAGGGTAGTTGGGGAGAAAGAAGTAACCGTTGACGGCGGGGAAAAGAGCTATGAGCATCATGGGATTCATCCCCAAAGCGATACCCAACGGCATAATGGCGCGTACGGTTGCAGCTTGGCTAAATAGCAAGATGCTCATCACAAAGAGGGCCAAGCCAAAGAGCCAAGGCATACGGGTCACCAAGTCGTTGATACTGCCGGTCAGTTGTTCGATATTGCCTTGGATAAAGGTGTCGCCCATCCAAGCGATACCAAAGATGGCGATGACTGCCTGCATACCGGCACTAAATACACTGCCTTTGGCCGCCTTGACGCCGTCGTTGCGGGTCACCAAAAGTATGATCGTGGCCATGCTCAGCATCACAATCTCGATAACGGCAGGCATATTGAGCTTGATGGTTGCTCCCTCGACGGTGAAGTCGGGTCGCAAGGAGGGAATAGAGCCAAACAGCACGATCAGCACGGTGGCGATAATGAATAGCACTACGCTGATCTTGGCACGCCGGTCATACGAATTGGGTGATTTGCCCGCTGAGGTAGAGGGGGCGATCAGCCCGGCGCTGAGGCGTCTGAGGTATTCGGGGTCTTTCTCCAAGTCCACACCTTTTTTCAGACAGACCAATGCACCTACAATCACACCGGTAAGTGTGGCGGGGATGGAGATCTTGAGGATGTCAAACAGTGAGACATCTGCAAAGGCGAGGAGCGACAGCAATGCTACGGTAGCCGCCGATATGGGGCTTGCCGTAATGGCTTGTTGCGATGCGATAACGGAGATGGAGAGCGGACGCTCGGGTCGTATCTTGGTCTCCTTGGCTACCTCCGAAATCACGGGTAAGAGTGAGTAAGCCACGTGTCCCGTACCTGCAAGGAAGGTAAAGATATAGCAGACAATTGGGCTGAGAATGGTGATCTGTGCCGGGTGTTTCCTCAGAAACTGCTCGGCCACGCTGACCATGTAGTCCAATCCGCCGGCAGCTTGCATACACGAAACAGCGGCAATCACAGCGGCAATCATGAGTATCACGTCGATAGGGGCGGAAGTGGGCATCAGTCCAAAACCGAAGGTGAGTATCGCTAATCCCAATCCTCCGGCTACGCCTAATCCGATACCACCCAATCGGGCTCCGATGATGATTGCTGCAAGAACAATGATTAGTTGTAGTATCATCTTTCCATCAGTTTGTTAGTGGGCAGTCGCAATACAATTTACACATACTGCCCAAGTATTTATATCGGCAAAGCTACCAATTTATATTTATTTATTGCTCTTTATGATAAAAAAATGACCTTTGAATGTTTGCTATCCAAAGGTCATCTTTATGGTTTAGAACTTCTCTATCGCGTCTAACCAGAGGCTCGCCGAAGCATCGCTCGGCATCCGCCAAGTGCCTCTCGGAGAGAGGGATACCACGCCGACCTTAGGGCCGTCGGGCAGGAAGTTGCGTTTGTATTGCTGAGCAAAGAAGCGGCGGGCAAAAATCTTCATCCACTCTTTGAGCTGCTCCCTTGTATATACGCCGTCAAACGCTTTGCGGGCCAAATAGAAAATCTTATTGGGTGAGTAAGCGTTTTGGAGCATATGGTAGAGAAAAAAGTCGTGCACCTCATAAGGGCCGATGATATCCTCTGTCTTTTGTTGCAATTGATCTTTGGTGAGCTCTGGGCTGACAGGGGTGTCTACCACATCGTGCAGCACTGCTGACAGCTCCTCTCCAAACCGATTGGAGTCGGCGAAATAACGTACCATCAGACGGACACAGCTCTTGGGGATCGAACCGTTGATACTGTACATACTGGCGTGGTCGGCATTAAAAGTACACCACCCCAATGCCAACTCGCTGAGGTCTCCCGTGCCGAGTACAAAGCCCCCTTCCATGCCGGCAATATCCATTAGTACCTGAGTCCGCTCGCGGGCTTGAGCGTTTTCGAAAGTGGTATCCTCCGTGACACCGTCGTGACCGATGTCTTTTAAGTGTTGCAACGCAGCTTCGCGGATGGAGACCTCCTTTGCGGTCACGCCAAAGAGGTTGAGGAGTTTCTTGGCGTTGGCATAAGTGCGGTCGCTCGTGCCGAGACCGGGCAGGGTCACGCCGATGACATCCTTACGGTCACGGCCCAACATATCCATAGTACGTACCGCAACAATCAACGCCAACGTGCTGTCCAAACCGCCGCTGACGCCAATCACCACCTTTGAGCCTTTGAGGTGATTGAGTCGCTGAGCCAGACCCACCATCTGTATTTGTGACATCTCCTCGCAGCGCTCTTCGAGGTTGTCGGTGGAGGGCATAAAGGGGAGACGCTCCACCGGACGTGTCATCTCGAAGCTCTTGTCCGCCTCTTTGAGTTTGAAAGGAACCACACTCAGTTTGTCACCCGCATATACCGATGCGGCGGTGCGGAATGAACTGTTGATCAATCTCTCTGTACGTATGCGCTCTACGTCAATGTCGCTGACCAATAGCTTTTCGTCCAATTTGAAACGCTCCATCTCGGCTACCATTACACCATTTTCGGCGATAAAGGCTTTGCCTGTGTAGACCAAATCGGTAGAGCTTTCCCCAAAGCCGCAAGAGCAATAGACATATCCTGTGATCGCTTGGCTCGAGAGCGAAGAGATGAGCGACTTGATGTATCTATTTTTACCGGCATTCTCGTTGCTCGCCGACAAGTTAAAAATCAAGTGCGCGCCATTGAGTGCCATGCGTGTACCGGGGGTGACGGGAGTCCACATATCCTCACATATCTCCACCCCCACACCGACATCTCCGCATTTAAAGATGATATCGTGACCGATGGGCACCTCGTGTTCGCCGATTGTGACGGTGGAGTAGGCAAGCTCCAACGAGCTGTCAAACCAGCGTTTCTCCTGGAACTCTCGATAGTTGGGCAGGTAGGTCTTGGGGATAGCACCCAATATCTTGCCTTCCTGTATGGCTACTGCCGCATTGTATAGCTTCTCTTCCGCCCTCAGAGGCATACCCACTATGATCAGCATCTTGAGATCCTTGGTGCGTTCTGCCAATTGGCAGATCGCTTTTTCGGCAGACTCCAATAAGAAGGGCTGTAAAAATAAATCGCCACAAGTATATCCCGTAATAGAGAGTTCGGGGAATGTGAGCATCTCCACATTCTGTTCCTCAGCTCTTCGGATCATCGCCTCGTGTCGTTCCACGTTGTAGAAACAATCTGCAACTTTTACGAATGGCACTGCAGCCGCCACTTTAACGTATCCGTACCTCATATTATATAGTATTAGTTGTATTAAATTCTCCCATAGTTAGCTACCGTAGTGATCTACTGTAGCACTTTTATGATTTTAGTGAGTGAGAGGGCTTTGGGGTGGAGTGCATTGACCATAAAAGAGCATTTGGCATAGCACATCATTTCGAGGTCGTTGTACCCGTCCGCCACCACCACGATTTCCGATGGCTCTATCCCCTCTCTTTGGGCAATCTCCTTCAATATCCTTTGCTTGGCAAGGGGGTGAAGCAATCGACCCGATATCCTGCCGGTCAGTCGTCCGTTTTTGACGCTCCAATCAGTGGCGTGGCACTCCTCTATACCCAAGTAATCCGCAATGTATTGCGCGTATACACTCCACGCACCGGTGATGATGGCGCATTTGATCTCATTGGCGTGCAACCATTTGATCAGCTCCTTGGCCCCTCTGCTGATTCTCATAAATGGAAAATAGCTGATCATCAACTCCGTAGGCATCCCTTTGAGCATCGCCACTCGAGCGCGATAATTGGTTTTCCAATCAATGTCTTTGGTGATCGCTTCCTCGGTCAGTCTCAAGATCTCATCTCTCTTCTCCTCATCCTCCACGAGATCCGACATCACACCCATAAACTCCCCCGACACCAAAGTACTGTCCAAGTCAAACACCACCAAACGCGGTTTGGTAAAGTCAGGATCAGTGTAGCGCACTATTTGGTTGGATAAATGTCCTATAGTGAGTATATTCCTTAGCTGCGAACGCAACAAACTCTTGTTCTTTTGTCTCGGCAATGTAATCGATTCGTTTCGCCTATCGAAGATAAACTCAAAGGATACAGTCTTTTCGGGTATGGTCTTTGCCATATAATGTGGTAGTATCTAAATGTGGTGTGTTATAGTGGTATCTTATCTGACAGTTATGTGGAAGCACGCCTGTTTCCTCTCGTGCTTGATGTAACAACGTCCCTCATCGTGAAAGGTTTTGAGTACCGATGCCAACAGGTGCTTCAGTTCATCTTCCGAAAGTGATCGGGGATCCTTGGGGTCGACCTTGTCAAAACGTTTCCAAGAGATGTCTATCGTAGTCCCATAGCGGTGACAACTATTTTCCGAGGCATTGACATTGCCGCGCCTCAAGCTCTTGATATCCTCTTCGGTGCGTGTCACACTGGTAACAATGGGTCGGTACACCGGCAGTCGATCCCGCTCCAATCGGGCGACAAAAGCCAAGCCGATCTCCTCCAACAAACGTTCCATCTCAGGTACTACAAAGGGGACGGAGTGGGTCAGTCGCTCCACCTTATATATAGGAGTGGTGGAAATCTCTTTGAGTCCGCTTACATACTTAATATCCTCCCGCGTGTCGGCGGGTACGATACCATGCTTCAAAGCGGCTCCCATATGCAGATCGTTGAGGTCATTAAAGTCCCTGTTAAAACTGCCTATGTATCTAAACGGCGTATGTTGCTCCATAGCCGACATTGGATAAGGATCTACAAACTCCTCGCTCGGTTCGTAGACCACCCAGCCGACAAGCACAGCGGTCACCGCTATGATCGGCAATAGAAATCTAAAGAGATAGGGACGCCAATTGAGCTGCCCCGCTGATTGTATGATTTCGGTCAAGAAGGAGTTCATAATACCAAATACAAACTTACCAAACATTTGTCAAATACCGCTCCGATCAAACGTGGTGTTTTTCCACCTCCAAGTACGACAGTCTCGGGGTCAAAAAACGGACGGTTTGACATTGAGACCGGTGGTCTCGACCAATCCCAACATCAGATTCATGATATGTACAGCGGTACCGGCGGCACCCTTCATCAGATTGTCCATGGTGCTGACGATGAGGAGCCGATCGCCGTGTTTGGATAGATGTATGTGCATCTCATTGGTATTGACCGTGTCCCTCACGTCGGGATAGCTGTCTACAATGTGTACGAAAGAGTGATCGTCAAAATGACTCTCGTACATCTCTTTGATACTCTCGAGTGAGACGGGACAGTCTAAGTACATCGCCGTATAAACCCCTCGGGTAAAGTCGCCCCGCATAGGTATCAACACGATTTCCGAGTCAAAGCTGTTTTGCATCTCTCGGAGGGTAGATGCGATCTCGCCGATGTGGTGATGCTCCAAGGGTTTGATAACGTGGAAATTGTCAAAGAGCATATCGTAAGTGATTCCCACTGTCGGATGAGGGCGCGCCAAAGCCTCTGTCTTGCCTGCCACCGAACAAGCGTGGATGTCGCTGTTGAGCAATAGGTGCTTTGCCAAAGGGATGAGGGGTGTTTGTATCGCAGAGGCAAAAGCCCCCGGCACCGATACCCTGTCCGCACTCAATATGGTGCGGCGCTTGGCCTCGGGCAGACCGTAGATAAAGCCTGTCTCCTCGGGGTTGGTGTGTCTAAACGCCTGCGAAAAATCAATCACCTTGAGACCTTTCGGCAACTCAAAAGTCCCTAAAAACTCTTTCGTAGCGGCACTCTGCATACAGAGGAAAAGGACATCCAAGCCCTCGAGTTCCAACTGATCCGTAAAGATGAGTTCGCGCATCGAGTTGAGGTCATTAAAGATCTCCGCCACCCGCATCCCTGCCCGGTGAGGGGCATATATCATCTCCAAATGTACGTCAGGGTGTTGGATCAGGAGGTTGTACAGCTCCCCCACCACATACCCTTCGCTTCCGACAATCCCTACTTTATACATGATTATATTGTGGCAACGTTAGGCCTCCTCTCCGTATATCTTTTTCTTTTGCTCCGCTACTATAGGGTCAGTGATGTAGTCATCATAGGTCATCATCTTGTCAATAATGCCGTGAGGCCCAAACTCAATGATGCGGTTGGCAACGGTATTGATAAACTCGTGGTCGTGGCTACTAAATAGGACCACACTCGGATAGTTGATCAACGTGTTATTAAATGACTGTATGCTCTCCAAATCCAAGTGGTTGGTTGGGGTATCCAAGATCAGCACATTGGCGTCCTGGAGCATCATCCGTGCAATCATCACACGCATCTTTTCGCCTCCCGATAGCACACTCGCCTTTTTATTAAGCTCATCACCATTAAAAAGCATCCTGCCCAAATAGCCTTTGAGAAATACCTCATTGGTATCCTTGGCAAATTGAGAAATCCACTCGACCAAGTTGTAATCGGTATTAAAATACTCACTGTTGTCAAGGGGCAGATAAGCGGTTGTCACCGTTTGTCCCCACTCAAAAGTACCGTTGGCAGCCTTCTCCTTACCGTTGATGATTTGGAAAAAAGCGGTCATAGCACGCGGGTCACGTGACAAGAATACCGCCTTATCACCCTTCTCTATATTAAAGTTGACGTTTTGGAAAAGCAAAGTCTGTTCGCCGTCACCTCCGGCATAGGCGGTGAGATCCTTGATTTCCAATATCTTATTGCCCACCTCACGTTCGGGGGTAAAGATGATACCGGGGTAGCGGCGTGTAGAGGGTTTGATCTCCTCCACGTTGAGCTTCTCCAACATCTTTTTGCGACTGGTTGTCTGCTTGCTCTTCGCAACGTTAGCGCTAAAACGGCGGATAAACTCCTCCAACTCCTTTTTCTTCTCCTCCGCCTTTTTATTCTGTTGCTGTTGCTGACGGAGCGCCAATTGACTACTCTGATACCAGAAACTGTAGTTACCGCTAAATTGCTGTACCCTGCCAAAGTCGATATCCACTGTGTTGGTGCAGACCGAGTCCAAGAAGTGACGGTCGTGACTGACCACCAAGACCGTATTTTCAAAGTCCGACAGGTAGTGCTCCAACCATTGTACCGTCTCCAAGTCAAGGTCGTTGGTCGGCTCGTCTAAAAGCAAATTGTCCGGTTTGCCAAAAAGCGCCCTTGCCAATAGTACCCGTACTTTTTGTTTACCACTGAGATCACCCATCATCTGATAGTGAAACTCCTCTTTGACCCCCAGACCCGACAAGAGCTGAGCCGCATCGCTTTCGGCGTTCCACCCCTCCATTTCGGCAAACTTCTCCTCCAACTCAGCGGCACGTATGCCGTCCTCGTCGCTAAAATCAGGTTTGGCATATAGGGCATCTTTCTCCTGCATTATGTCCCACAGCACCGAATGGCCGGTGAGTACGGTGTCCATCACCGTTTTATCATCAAAAGCAAAGTGATTCTGGCTCAGTACCGACAGACGTTCGCCCGGTCCCATCATCACGCTGCCCTTCGTCGCTTCCAAATCGCCGCTGATGATCCTGAGCAGTGTAGACTTCCCGGCACCATTGGCACCAATGATACCGTAGCAGTTGCCGGGTAGGAATTGTAAGTTGACATCTTGGAATAGGGTACGCCCTCCAAACTGTATAGCCAGATCGTTAAGTTGAATCATCTCAATTGTAAACTTATAATATATAATACGTGCAAAGATACCAATTTACTCGGGACTAAACTCATCATAAATGTGCTCTAAATTGCTGAAATCTCCCTCCCGATTGAAGCCCCACCGACATCGCAAAATATGCGGAAGTGGTGGAGGGGTAGAGGGATAATCCTCGGATAAACGATGAGCCTATAGAACATCTCCAATCACACATTGGTTGATAGTGGTCAAAACGTATGTTATATCTTGTTTATTGGTCTGTTTGTGTCGGCAAACTTACCGGTTTTGTAATTTGGTATAATAAAAGAGGTTGGGAGGGGTAGTAACCTCGCCAAAGTTAGACGGCCGACTAACCGCGGACCGTCGGCCGTCTAACTTTGTCTGATTTAGGGTCTCCCCTACGCTCTTATGAATCAAAGGATTAGGGGAGACCCCATTTCTCCACCTTCAAAATGTACCAAATGTATAAATAACTCCCTCAATAATGACGCGTCGAACGTCCACTGAAGGATCGCATCTAAATAGCTGCAACCCTAACGTATGTTTGGTGGTTATACTGTTTAATTAACTTTATGTTTGTCTGATAAGTGAATTATTGTTACGTTTGTCAAATACAACTGTTGTTAAATTTTAAAATTGTAGTCTATGAAGATGAAAACTGTAACATCACTATTGTGCACCTTTGCGATGCTTTTTGCATTCTCATCGTGTGTTAATTTGGACGAGATCAACGATCGATTGGATAAACACGAAGAACGTCTTAAGAATCTTGAGCAGATGATTACTTCGTCTAATGAGACAATTGCCAATCTACAGAAATTAATTGATGCCGAACAGAAGAAACTGACCATAACCTCGTTTGTCGAAATCGATGGGGGATATGAATTGTTGATGTCGGATGGCAGCAAGATTACCCTCAAGGATGGAAATGACGGGGCGGCCCCCTTGATAGGTGTAAAAGCGGAGGATGGAGTTTTATATTGGACGATCAATGGCGAATATATGTTAGATGCTGATGGTCAAAAGATAAAGGCTGAGGGTGCTGATGGCACTAATGGTATTGCCCCACAAATTAGAGTTGACAGAGAAGGATATTGGGAGATAAGTGTTGATGAGGGTAAAACTTGGCAAGCTCTTTTAGATGAGAATGGTGAAAAGGTAAAGGCGGAGGGCAGCGATGCTACGGTTGATCTGGATATCCAAGAGGTAGACGGTCAGATCATCATCACTTACAATGGTCAGACCTTTATTATCCCTAAAGGAAATGACGACGAAACTCCGGAGGAACCGGTTCTCGAAGGAATGCAATTTGACGAAGTTTCGGGCAGATACTATGGTAATTGGTTCAATGCACTCGCAGACAATGGAGCATTGACTTTTACCTGGAGTAACCCTGACGATGCTTCTCATACTGAAACGTTAGAAGTCCCTTTTAATATGAATAAGTTGTTGGATTACAATGTATCTATTCCTAAGTTGGAGGCGGGTGTTTACAATGTTGTACCTCGTCCATTTCCTTCTTACAATGTAATCCCGATGACATTGCCCCAAGGAGATGTTATTGACTTTTGGGGTTCAGTGATGGTTTCCGGAACCTATCTTAAAGTGAATAAGAATGGTGAGGAGACGTATCAGACTATGGTTGAGGGTGAGATGACTGTTTCTTACGGAGGTGATGATGTAACTGTTGTTTTTGATTTTGTTACGGGCGACAGTCAGGAATTCAGAGGATACTATACAGGCTCCCTTGATCTGCTCAATAAAAATGACAACGATGAAGCAATGCCGGCAAGGCCTTGGACCACACTCACTGAAGATAAGACACTCAATTTCTTGTCTGACGCTGAGGCTCAAATTAATATTAAAGGCAAGTCTGTGTTGCCGGATGTTAATTCTTGGGTGTTGATGATCGGTTCGCCAACGCCGGGTGACTTCTTAATGGTTGAGTTTTTTAGTGGTACGGGTGATGAGAAGGAGCCTGCAGAAGGCACCTACACCATATCTAAAGAATTAAAGAGTGGAACAATCTTAGCGGGTCATAAGAACTTTGCTCGTGATCTGATTTACTCTTGGTTTGCCGATATGACAACTTCCGTGGGTGATGATCTTCCTACCACAGTAGCTCCATTAACTGAGGGGACGATGACAATCACTAAAAGCGAGGATATATATACCTTTACTTTTGATTTTAAGGATGATGCGTCTGGTACTCCTCACGCAATAAAAGGTGAGTGGACAGGGACTGTGACGTTTGAGCAGGAATAAGTTATACTCACTCCACATAACATTACATAGTAATAATAAGGGCTGTTGTGCAAAGTGTATCTTTGACAACAGTCTTTATTGCTCTTCTTCTCTTACTATCGCTGTAACTCAAAACAGTGGTGCCCACAACGATTCTTCAAAGATCTGTTATTTGAGGCAAGGGTGCTAAAAATAGATGGTTATCCGATGTCTATGGTTATCTATCGGATGGTGTAGATAAGAGTCTTGATAGGTTTATTGGTCTTGATTCTGGTGTGTTGGGGTTCGTCTAATTCATTATTATTTTGTAACTTCGCAGTATAGCTATGGGCTTTTTTGTGGGGCCATTAATAATCACATTAAACGACTAAAATAGATTAAGGGCGATGAAGAACTTTATTAAAATGGTATTTGGATCTTGCTTAGGGGTTATCTTGGCAAGTGTCGTAGTGTTTTTTATCTTTTTTGCTATGCTCGGCTCTGCCATCAGTGGCTTTGTTGACGGCTTTTCAAAGGATAAAAAGGTAAAGAAGGTATCTACCGAAAGTGTCTTGCTCCTCGATATTGAGGGCAATGTATCGGATACTTACGTTGGGGATCCTTTTGAGATGTTTAATACCTCTACCACGAAGACGGCAACTCTCCCTCAGATTCTCAAAGCATTGGAGGTGGCAAGGGAAAATCCCAAGGTTGAGGCAGTGGTGCTAAAGTTGGAGCGAACCAATCTGAGTTTTGCCTCGGCCAAGGAGTTGAGGGATGCCCTCAAACGGGTGCAATCGTCCGGCAAGAGTATATATGCATATTCGGATCATTATAGTTTTCTCAATTATTATGTGAGCAGTGTAGCTGATGTGGTTATTGGTGGTCCGGAAGGTAGTATCGGCATTACAGGGCTTACGTTGAATACCGTATTTGGTAAAGGATTGTTCCAAAAGTTGGGTGTGGAGATGCAGGTGTTTAAGGTGGGTACTTTTAAGGGGGCAGTGGAGCCTTTTATCCTCGATAAGATGAGTGATGCCAACCGTCTTCAGCTACAAGAGTTTTTAGATGGTCTTTGGAATGGTACAACTGCAGAAATGGCGGAGAGCCGAAGTGTAGAGCCCTCTGTGTTCCAGGAATATGCTGACGAGGTGAAGTTTTTGGATAAAACGGAGGTGGCTCAGTCTCTCGGCCTATTGGATACCTTGATCTATCGGATTGATTTGGATAAGGAGTTGGCGGGGATGATATTTGGTGACACTGACCAGAAGATTAACTATCTGAGGGTGTCGGATATGCTGCCATATTATGATAATGGCAGCGGTAGCGATAAGGTAGGTGTCATCTATGCTGAGGGTAATATCGTGGTCGGCACGGGCGAAGGTAAGAAAGATCTCTTTGCCACTCAGTCGATGATCAATGAGAAGTTGGTGAAACAACTCCGTGAAGCGGGCGAAAATGATGACATCAAAGCGGTGGTATTGCGTGTCAACTCCGGTGGCGGAGCGGCGACCACTTCCGAATTGATTTGTCAGGAGATCACACGACTCAAAAAACACAAACCTGTGGTGATCTCTATGGGTGATTACGCTGCGTCGGGGGGATATTATATATCGTCCAATGCCGATAAGATTGTTGCCAATCCTTATACGCTAACAGGGTCTATCGGGATTTTTGCTATGATACCTAATGCCAAGGGTACTATGGATAAATTGGGTCTTAAGCAAGAGGTGGTATCGACCAGTACAGCGGGTGATATTTCTGCCACTTTGCCTTTGAGTCCTGCAGTTGCCAGCTCCATACAGAGATCTGTGGAGCGTGGTTATGATGAGTTTACCCAACGTGTGGCAGAGGGTCGGGGAATGACTCAGACAGCGGTTGACTCTATCGGTCAAGGACGTGTGTGGTTGGGTCGGAAGGCTCAACAACTGGGCTTGGTTGATATGATGGGCGGTTTGGATACCGCGATCCAGGAGGCGGCAAGATTGGCGGAGTTGGATGAGTATCGAGTGACCGAGATGATTGAGACAAAGGATTGGCTAAAGGTACTCTTTGATATTGACACTCAGATGGCCGTTAAGTACTTCACGATGACCAATGAGGAAAGATTGGTGTATAAGACACAAAGGTACTTGGAGCAGATGAGTGGTATCAAAGCGATGCCACCATTTGATATCACAATGGTCAATGATGCTGCAAATCAAACCACTCAATTGGTGACAACTATGTAAGACTGCTGTCTATATCTGATGAATAAACGTCGAAATGCTTTGTTATGGATACCTACTGTGCTCTATGGAGTGGCTGTGGGTGTCCGTAACTTTGCTTATGACGCTAAGATATTGAAATCGTGGAGGTCTAAAATCCCTACTATTTGTATTGGAAATTTGTCTGTTGGAGGGAGTGGCAAAACGCCTCATATTGAGTTGATGATTTCCCTCTTACAGAGAGACTATCGGGTCGCTGTCCTGACCCGTGGTTATGGAAGGAAGTCTAAGAAACCGATCATAGCTACCGCCGAGGATGACGCCCGAAGTATCGGTGATGAACCGTTTCAGATCAAACGAAAGTTTCCCGATGTGATGGTCTATGTCGATGGTGATCGCCGTAGAGCGTTGGAGCGGATGGAGCTGATGCCGGATCACGAGCGCCCCGATGTGGTATTGATGGATGACGGGTTTCAGCACCGGAGTGTCAGCCCTGCGTACAGCATACTACTGACCCCATACAGTAGTCCTTACTATGATGATCACTTGCTGCCTTACGGTAGATTGAGGGAGAGCAAGAAAGAGGCGCTGAGGGCAGAAACGATTATTTTGACCGGTACGCCTAAACCGGTCAATGTGACTGAGATGCGTCTCAAGATGGATAATCTAAAGACTATGGCGTATCAAGACGTTTTCTGTACAGGTATAAATTATGAATCGCCCCAACCGCTCTTTAGACGTGAGGAGTGTGCCGATTCCCAACAACTCAGACAAGACAGTCAAATATTGGTGGTGAGTGGCATTGCCCGACCGGGTGCTTTTCAGGAGACTTGTCAGAGGTCATTCCCAAAGGTGGTTGATTTTGTCGAATTTCCGGATCACCATACTTTTGCAAGAGAGGAGGTTGAGAGTTTGGTCAGTGATTTGAGGGCGAATCCTGACCTCTTTATACTCACTACCGAGAAGGATGGTATGCGTATGCTGACGGATAAACAATGGTGGCCCGAAGATATCAGAAGTAGGGTGTGGATACTGCCCATATCGATTGATATAAATCTCACAGACAAGATAAAGTTGCTCCGGAAGGCAAAGAAAGCTATAAAACATAATGGTTTACCCCTATGAATCGAATTAAGGTAGATATAATCAATAAGAGTAAAAATGCCCTACCCGAGTATGCTACTCTGCAATCGGCAGGTATGGATGTGAGAGCTGATTTGGAATCGCCTATCGTACTCAAACCATTGGAGCGAGTGGCTGTACCCACGGGGCTATTCATCGCATTGCCATCGGGCTACGAAGCACAGATGAGACCCAGGAGTGGATTGGCTATCAAGCACGGAATCACATTGCTCAACTCCCCGGGGACGATTGATGCCGACTACAGGGGCGAAATCAAGGTTATTTTGGCTAACATTTCGAGCGAGCCGTTTGTTATTGAGCCGGGGGAGAGAATCTGCCAAATGGTGGTAGCAAAACACGAACAAGTGGTGTGGCAAGTGGTGGAGCAATTGGATGAGACTGAGAGGGGAGAGGGTGGTTTTGGACATACAGGTAAGCATTAATTAGGTAAAAAGCAAGGTTTAGGTTTAAAGAGTTTAATGATTATGAGTAAGAAAAGATGGATGTCGGTAGTATTGCCTGTGGCATTACTATCGGTGTTGATGTGGGGATGCGACAAGAATGCCAAGCATCAAGAGTCCGAAGTCATAGTGCCGACGGACTATGTCGACCCATGGATAGGAACGGGGGGACACGGACATGTGTTTTTAGGAGCGTCTGTGCCTTGGGGTATGGTGCAATTGGGACCCACCAGTATCACTACCGGTTGGGATTGGTGTAGCGGTTACCACGTATCCGACTCTACGGTTATCGGTTTTTCGCACACACACTTGAGCGGTACAGGTATTGGAGATTTATTGGATATCACAGTGATGCCTGTGGTCGGTGAAGTGACTTACGCTCGAGGTAATCACGAGGATCTGAATAGCGGACTCTGGAGCTACAGTCGTCGGTCTGTGGAGCACGTTGAGCCCGGCTATTATGCCACTCATTTGGAGCGATACGGTATTGATGTGGAATTGACCACGACCAACCGCATCGGTTATCATAAATACACCTACCCCGCAGATGCCGAAGAGCGCGCCATCGTCTTTGATTTGGAGAATGGAGGAAATTGGGATAAGGCTACTGAGAGCTATATTACTATGGTCAGTGACAGCAAGATTGAGGGCTACCGCTTCTCAACAGGTTGGGCCAAGGACCAGAAGATCTATTTTGCTGTCGAGTTGTCTCAACCGATGTCCCAATTGACTGTAATCGCTGACGGTAAGCCAATCGAGAGAGAGGGCAAGGGTGAGATCGTGTATGGTCGTATCGATCTCGCACCATCTGATGGGCGAGAAGTGATGATGAAGGTGGCTCTTTCGCCCACTTCGATCGAAGGCGCGTGGAAGAATATGAGTGCCGAGGATCAAGGTTGGTCGTTTGATGAAGTGAGGGCGGCAGCCAACAGCTTGTGGAATGAAGAACTCGGTAAGATTAAGATCGGCAGCAGTCAACCTGATGTGATGAAAATCTTCTACACCGGGTTGTATCACACCATGTTTGCTCCCTATACATTTAGCGATGTCGACGGTCGTTATTACGGTGCCGATCAACAAGTACACGAGGGTAAGGGATTTAATAATCTGACGGTATTCTCCCTATGGGATACCTACAGAGCGTCTCAACCTCTGATGACTTTGATACACCCTGAAATGATGGATGACGTGGTGGGGTCGATGATGGCGATTTATAACGAACAAGGCGAATTACCGGTGTGGCACTTGACCGGCAATGAGACCTACACCATGGTGGGGGCTCCCGGTATCCCTGTATTGGCAGACGCTATACTCAAAGGATATGTGACGGACAAAGAGGCTGCCTACCAGGCTCTCAAAGCCTCGGCTATGAAGCCTGCCCGAGGCAATGATTATCGTATCGAGTACGGTTATATCCCTTATGATAAGATGCAAGAGAGTGTGGCTTATGATTTGGAGTATGATTTGGCGGATTGGTCGGTAGCTCAGGTAGCTAAAGCGCTCGGATATGAGGACGATTATACCTATTTCTTTGAGCGAAGCAAAAGCTACCACAAACATTTTGATCCCGAAACCGGCTTTATGCGCGGCATAGATTTGCAAAGTCGCTTTAATCCGGACTTTAATCCTATGGCCTCTACTCACCGAAATGATGATTACTGTGAGGGCAATGCTTGGCAATACACCTTCTTGGTACCTCACGATATTCCGGGATTGGTAGAGTGTTTTGGCGGAGAGGCACAATTCATTACCAAGTTGGATAGTCTGTTCTTACTTCCATCCGAGGTGGAGGGCTATGACATATCGCCCGATATTTCGGGGTTGATAGGTCAGTTTGCACACGGCAATGAACCAAGCCATCACATATTATACATCTACAGCGTGTTGGGCCAACAAGCCAAGGCGGCTCCGCTATTGAGACAAGTGATGACCGAGTTGTATCACGCCGACTATGACGGTCTGTCGGGCAATGAGGATGCCGGTCAGATGAGTGCTTGGTATATCCTCTCTGCACTCGGATTTTATCAAGTAGAGCCGGCGGGCGGTCGATTCTACTTCGGTAGCCCTATGATTGATTCGGCAGAATTAAAGGTGCGTGACGGTCTCTTTGAGATAGAGGTGTTGGATAATAGCAAGGATAATATTTATATCCAAAATATCACGCTCAATGGTACACCATTGACCGAGCGTTATATCATTTTTGAGCAAATTGCCAAGGGTGGCCAATTGGTTATTGAGATGGGAAGTACCCCTCATAACTGGTAAATGAACTGAGTAGAGAGGTGGTGAAACGCCTCTCTATATTTTTAATAGTGTTGAGAAGGAAATAGAGATGAAAAAGAAGATAGTGGCCTTGACAGGTGCCGGCATTAGTGCCGAGAGTGGGATTGCCACATTCCGTGATTCCGATGGTCTGTGGGAGCAGTATTCGGTTGAGGAGGTGGCTTCCGCTGATGGTTATCGTAGAAATCCGCAGTTGGTCATCGACTTTGCCAATGATCGTCGCGAACAGTGTGTCAAAGCGCAACCCAACCAAGGTCACTTGCTATTGGCTGAGTTGGAAAAGGATTTTGATGTGACGGTCATTACTCAGAATATCGATGACCTGCATGAGCGTGCCGGAAGTAGCCGTGTGATACACCTCCATGGCGAGTTGATGAAGTGTTGTAGCGAAAAAGATCTCTCCACACCTCTTCCTTTGCCCGAGGGGCGATTAAGGATGACCTTGGAAGACAAGGATGATGAGGGCAATCAGCTGCGTCCGTTTATCGTCTACTTTGGCGAACCTGTACCCCGTATGGAGGATGCGGTGCGTGAGGTAGAGACCGCAGATATCTTCTTGATCATCGGCACCAGTTTAAATGTCTATCCGGCGGCGGGGCTGGTACGGTTTGTCCCTTATGGCAAACCGATCTACCTAATCGACCCAAAGGATGTACCCGGTTCCGACCGTTTCGAACACATAAAGACGGGGGCCGGCGCCGGTATGAAAGAGTTGATAAAACGACTGCAACATGAGCAATAAAATGGATTGGCAGTCGCTGATCAGCGACTACCGCTTTGGGTTAGAGTCACACAGTCA
Organism: Porphyromonas sp.; assembly: GCA_030532005.1. GTDB lineage: Bacteria > Bacteroidota > Bacteroidia > Bacteroidales > Porphyromonadaceae > Porphyromonas_A. The sequence goes on along the minus strand of JAUNLZ010000014.1, from coordinate 4,362 downwards.
GAAGCAGGAGAGCCGTACCGACTTCCAGAGAGACTATGACCGACTCATCTTTTCGGCTCCGTTCCGCCGGCTGCAAAATAAGACCCAAGTCTTTCCCCTTCCGGGCAAGATCTTTGTCCACAACCGTCTTACCCACAGTTTGGAAGTCTCCTGTCTCGGACGTTCGCTCGGTACACAAGTGGGAAGAGAGGTTGGCAAACGTCATCCCGATTTGCAAGCGGATCACGCAGATTTTGGCGCCATTGTCTCTGCCGCCTGCCTGGCTCACGACATGGGCAACCCTCCATTCGGACACGCCGGTGAGCGTGCCATCAGCGCCTACTTTACCGAGGGCAAAGGCGTCCGGTGGCAACAACAAGTACAGGATGAGGGGGGCCGATGGGAGGATTTCGCCAATTTCGAAGGCAATGCCAATGCCCTTCGGTTGCTGACGCACGGCTTCAAAGGCCGTCGAGAGGGTGGGTATGTATTGACCTATAGCACCATTGCATCCATTGTAAAGTATCCCTATACCTCGCTGCACGGCGGGGAAAAGTTCGGCTTCTTTGAGTCGGAAGAGGCAAGTTATGGCAAGATTGCCAAGCAATTGGGGCTGATCAAACTATCTCCCGATGGCGCTCCTTGCGTATATGCAAGACATCCGTTGGTCTATTTGGTTGAGGCTGCCGACGATATTTGCTACCAGATTATGGACTTGGAGGACGCTTATAAACTCAAGATCCTCAGTCTCGATGAGTGCAAAAGGTTGATGCAAGCCTTTATCCCGGAAGAGAGACAACAGCACGTTAATGATGTCTTGGGTAAAGTCTCCGATCAAAACGAGCAGGTGGCTTATCTGCGATCAGTGGCTATAGGTCAGTTGGTTACAGCGGCAACAGCCACCTTCTTGGCACACGAAGAGGAGATACTGTCCGGAACCTTTGCCGGCTCCTTGATACAATCTTTGCCGGAGCGCGAACGGGCGGCATACGCCCGAGCACGTCAGGTGGCCTTTGATCGGATTTACTTTACCAAAGAGGTCTTGGATATAGAGTTTGCCGGTTTCCGTATCTTTGAGTATCTACTCGATACCTTGATCGAAGTGCAGTTAAAGCCTGATAATGCCTATAGCAAACTCTGGTTGAGGCGTATCCCCGAGCAGTACGATATGCATAGAGACACCATGTACGGCAAGATTCAGAGTGCCTTGGATTACATCAGCGGGATGACCGATGTTTATGCCCTTGACCTCTACCGCAAGTTTACCGGTATGAGTTTGCCCGCCATTTAATAAGATCCATACAAATAAGAGTTATGAATACGTCCATTTCTGAAATAGCACAAAAAGTAGGCAAGATAAAAACGGCTCTTGACCAATACCACTTGGATAGCTTGCTCCTTCGGAGCATTCCCAACTGTCTTTATTTGACGGGAAGCGTTTTTAGAGGCTATATCTATATCGATCGTTCACTCGAGTTGCCGTTGTTGTTCCTCGAGCGCCCTACCGATGTATTGGAGGGATATCCCGAAGATTGTATATACTCCATTAGGAAACCCGAACTTATTCCCGATATCCTCAAGGAGAGAGGACTAACCATTTCCAATCAAACCGCATTAGAGCTCGGCTACCTCCCGGTGACCGACTACCTGAGGCTCTCTCGCCTTTCTCCCGTCGGAGTGAGTGACGTGGATGCCTCTGTCTTGATGCGTCAGGTGAGGAGTGTCAAAACCGATCAAGAGTTGACGGAGCTCAGACGCCTTGCGGAGATACATATGGAGATTTATCGAATCATTCCCGAATTGTTCCGACCCGGTATGTCCGAGCTTGATCTGCAACATCAGATAGAATATCAGATGAGACGGCGCGGTTCGGTCGGCCTGTTTCGGGCCTTTGGTCCCGATATGGAAATCTTTATGGGCAATGTGATATCAGGAGATAATGCCGACAACCCCGCTCCCTATGACTTCACAATGGGCGGTAAGGGTGTCTTTGCGATGCCCATGGGCGCCACCAACCGAGAAATAAAACCCGACACTGCCGTGATGGTTGATATGTCGGGCAACTACGGTGTCTACCAGACAGATATCACCCGCACCTATTACTTGGGAGAGCTTCCCGAAAAGGCAATCCAAGCCCACAAAGTGTCGCAAGAACTATTGTTATGGTTTGAGTCGTACGCCAAAGAAGGCGTGCCGGTATCGGAAATCTATCAACATTGTGCGGAGACGGCAGATAAAGCGGGCTTATCCGATTACTTTATGGGTCACCGCAATCAAGTTAAGTTTGTCGGACACGGCGTCGGTATCGAGATCAATGAAGTACCGGTCTTGACGGCACGCTCCAAAGATATTTTCCAATCCGGGATGGTGATAGCGTTAGAGCCTAAGTTCGTCATACCCGGTATCGGTGCGTTAGGAGCCGAGAATACCTACATTATCGGTGACAATGGAGCCGAAAATATTACGCCCCTACCCACCGATCTCATCCCTTTGACTGAGACCCTATGAAAAGAGACTCAATAGTAATAAATAAGTGTGTAAGAGATATTAGGACTACTAACATTATTAAGATTGACTGAGAAAGAGATGAAAAAGGTTTTACTATCATTGATGACAGTGCTATTCTTCGTGCCGCAACTGTCTTGGGCACAAGAGATCAAGCCGGTCAAGAATGTTATATTTATGATTGCCGACGGTACATCGTTGAGTACCGTCTCCTTGGCGCGTTGGTATCAAAACGTCCAAGAGGGCGAATTGACCAAGCTCAACTTAGACCCTTATATGAGCGGTAGCGTGATTACCTTTTGTTCCAATGCCCCCATCGGAGATTCCGCCCCCACCACCTCCACTTATATGAATGGTATGCCCTCCATCCAAGGGATGGTGGGTACTTATCCCTATGCCACTACACAAGACCTCGTGCCGGTAGACAGCACTATGGCGTATCGCCCAATCGTCTCATTGATGGAGGCATCGCGTATCCTCTCCGATCGAAAGTTGGGAGTGGTGGTTACCTGCGAATTTCCTCACGCCACCCCCGCCGACGGCACTTCGCACAGTTATAGTCGCAACCGCTACGATTGGATTATTCCACAGATGGTACACAATGATATAGATGTATTGATTGGTGGAGGTACAGAATTGGTTGACGCGTCACAAATCGCCTACTTGGAAAAGAGCGGTTACGGCGTTTTTCTTGATGATTACGCTTCCTTGGCATCCTACCAAGGAGACAAGATGTGGAGCCTCTTCTCCCCACGTGACATTCCTTACGACATCGATGGAGTACAGGGCAAAGATCCCAAACTTCCCGAGATGGTAGATGCCGCTCTTCGTCTGTTGGATCAAGGTAATGATCAAGGTTTTTTCCTTTTGGTCGAAGGATCCAAAATTGACTGGGGAGCACACGCTAATGATCCGGTTGCAATGGCTACAGAGATGTTGGCATTTGATAAAGCGGTCAAGTCTGCAATTGATTTTGCCAAAAGAGACGGCAACACGGTTGTGGTGATCACTTCTGACCACGGTAATAGTGGTGTCAGCATCGGGAGGAACGGTCTGCGAAACTATGCCGGTGCATCTAAAGAAGAATTGTTCGGTCCGCTAACCAAGATCACCAAGAGCTCAGTCGGGTTGGCTGAGATGATTACCGAGGCGTCCGAAGATCAGATCTCCGACCTTTTTGAGGAGGTTGCCACTTTCCGACCCACCGACCAAGAGTTGGAGGTACTCCGGTTGTTGAGAAAGATGGAGTTGGCAACCGACCAAGAACGCCCCGCCATCAAGAAACAGCTCAATGCGTTAGACATTTCGGGAGAGGGCGCTCTATACACCAATGCTCTGCCGGACTATATCGCTTCGCTATTTCGGAAACAGATGTATATTGGATTTACCACTCACGGACATACGGGCGAAGAGACCTTTTTGGCCTCTTTCGCACCCACAGAGGAACAGCGTGCCAAAGGGGTGCATACCAATATGGAGTTGCACGATTACCTCCGTCGTATCCTTGGTATAGAGCCTACGATGCAAGAGCTCACCGACCAATACTTCGCTCCTCACTCCGAGGTCTTTTCCGGGATGAAAATCAGTATCCAAGGCGATGAATCCCAAGACAAAGTACTGACGGTCAAGAATAATAAAAAGACCCTCACCATCCGTAGTTTCACCAATCTACTCTACATCAACGATCAGCTACACCAACTGCATGTACCCGCAGTATATGTAGACAAACGAGACGAGTTTTATCTCCCCGCCTCCCTTAGAGAGTTGATGCAGTAAATAAGCCCCATTTCATTAATAAGCCCTTCCTTGGTTTTCAGGGAAGGGCTTTTAGATGCTACCCTTTACTTTATACCCATCATACCGATACTCGGTATCGAC
>JAUNLZ010000013.1 GCA_030532005.1 Porphyromonas sp. | reverse complement strand
ATATATATTGGGGGCGATGGGTGGTGCGACCTAAAGGTCGGAGAGGGAGGGGAGGGCCGGTTCCCGAGGTCAGAAGGGTCTATCGGCCGGCGCCGACAGACCCTTCTGACACACGGGCTATTTAGATTCGACCCCTGCCGGGGTCGCCGATGTTTCCCCCATTGACGCCAAATATATGAGTGTGATTCGTTGGGTGGGTTGCCGATATTTCCCCGTTGACGCCAAATATATGAGTGTGATTCGATGGAGGTGTCGCCGTTGTTCCGATCATTCGTGGCATATATATATATGTGAAACGAATGGGGGTCGGCGTTGTTATAATTGCCATATTTACGTAAATGAATGGGGGTCGCGATGTTTCCACGGATTGCACCCCACATCGGGGGAACGACGGACGACCCCGGAGGGGTCGCATTTAATTAGCCCGCGGTCAATGGCGAACGTTGGCGCCAGCCAACGTGAGGCGTTGACCCCGGGATACGATGTTCCCCTAATCTCCCGACCTTTAGGTCGCACCACCTATCGTGCCATATATATTGGGTGTGATGGGTGGTGCGACCTAAAGGTCGAATTGCGTTGGGAGGGCCGGTTCCCGAGGTCAGAAGGGTCTATACAGACCCTTCTGACACACGGGCTATTTAGATTCGACCCCTACGGGGTCGCCGATGTTTCCGCGTTAACGCCTTTATATATATGTGTGTGATTCGTTGGGTGGGTCGCCGATGTTTCGCCCGACGCCTTTACATATATGTGTGATTCGATGGAGGTATGTCCGCGGTATATCTCGGGGTATGTGCGAGGGGGCGATTGGTCGGATTTTGAAAATAATCGGCTATTTCCTTGGGGGTTACAGAATTTTATCGTACCTTTGCCACCCGATATGGTATACTTGTAGTTGCCATGAGTGAAAGATATTTGTTTAATAAAATAGGATAAGATGCCAACGATTCAACAATTAGTCCGTAAGGGTCGTGCGACAATTGAGGAGAAGGGAAAGAGCCCTGCCTTGGATAGCTGTCCACAGCGTCGTGGTGTGTGCGTACGTGTGTATACCACTACACCTAAGAAGCCTAACTCAGCTATGCGTAAGGTAGCTCGTGTGCGTCTCACCAATGGTAAGGAGGTCAACTCTTATATCCCCGGTGAGGGTCATAACCTGCAGGAACACTCAATTGTATTGGTACGTGGCGGTCGTGTAAAGGACCTCCCCGGTGTGCGTTATCACATTGTACGCGGTGCTCTTGATACTGCGGGTGTTAACGGCCGTACGCAACGCCGTAGTAAATATGGTGTGAAGCGACCTAAGGACGCTAAGAAGTAATGTCGGGATGTACTCCAAGTGAGTGCTCCGATGGGGTGAGGGATCCCGGTCAGGCATGTCGGTGCCGACCTGATGAGGTGGATTAAAAAACATTTTGACTTGATGAGATGGTGACGAGGTGTGTGTGACACATCTCTGTATGGAGCCAAGGTTGCCTATGTGCAGCGCGGTGTCACTATAGTATCCGGAGCTCATCCCGTGTTGTGGGGTGTCGTCCATGTCTATAGCTCTCTCAGTGGAGTGTGACGGACCGAGATGGTCGGGCGGAGTGGGTCGGTAGGACTAACTAAGTAAAGGAGAAGATGCGTAAGAAGAGGACTCACATAACGGTAGGTCGGTGGTTATCGGCGCGAAGTGAGATTGTGGGTTGTCTATTTTTAAGTAATGCTCTCGCTGACTGCGGAGAGTATATAGCGAAACAACATTGATTTGGTCTTTGCCCTTGTCGGGGATCAGCAAAGCAACACGGAGGAATGGCCGTGGCGGATGCCGATGGGTGGATGTAAGACAATGATACTTTTTTTGTAGCACAATATGAGAAAAGCAAAGCCAAGGAAGAGGCAGATATTGCCGGATCCCGTGTACAATGATGTAGCTGTGACCAGGTTTGTCAACCACATGATGTATGATGGTAAGAAGAACCTATCCTTCGAAATCTTTTATAGTGCACTTGAGATCGTAAAGAACAAGATGGCTAATGAGGAGAAGTCTGCATTGGAGATCTGGAAGGCCGCTTTGGAGAACATCACTCCGCAAGTGGAGGTCAAGACCCGCCGTATCGGTGGCGCTAACTTCCAGGTGCCTACTGAGATCCGCCCCGAGCGCAAGGAGTCTATCTCTATGAAGAATATGATCCAATTCGCTCGCAAGCGTGGTGGCAAGACTATGGCGGACAAGCTGTCGGCTGAGATTATGGATGCTTATAATCAACAAGGTGGCGCCTTCAAACGTAAGGAGGATATGCACCGTATGGCTGAGGCCAACCGTGCATTTGCGCACTTTAGATTCTAAAAGATAGACGAAAGGAAAATCAAAGAGATGGCAAACAAAACACATTTAGAGCGTACCAGAAACATCGGTATCATGGCACACATTGATGCCGGTAAGACTACTACATCGGAGCGTATCCTTTTTTATACCGGTCTGACACACAAGATCGGTGAGGTGCACGACGGTGCGGCTACTATGGACTGGATGGAGCAGGAGCAGGAGCGTGGTATCACCATCACGAGCGCCGCTACTACTGCATTCTGGAATTATCGTGACGAGAAGTACAAAATCAACTTGATTGACACTCCGGGACACGTTGACTTTACCGTAGAGGTGGAGCGTTCGTTGCGTGTCCTTGATGGTACCGTGGCGGCTTTCTGTGCCGTGAGCGGTGTACAACCACAGAGTGAGACGGTATGGCGTCAGGCGGATAAGTACCATGTGCCAAGAATCGCCTATGTCAACAAGATGGACCGTAGCGGCGCCAACTTCTACGAGGTGGTACGTCAGCTCAAGGATATGCTTGGGGCTCACGCTGTGCCTATCCAAGTGCCTATCGGTGCCGAGGAGACCTTTAAGGGTGTTGTAGACCTCGTGACTATGAAGGCGCTTTTGTGGCATGACGAAGAGATGGGCGCACACTATGATACCGAGGAGATCCCTGCCGAGGTGATGGCGGATGCCGAGGAGTGGCGTGAGAAGATGCTCGAGAGCCTTGCCGAGGTGGATGAGGCGTTGATGGAGAAGTATTTTGATGACCCTTCGACCATCACTGAGGAGGAGATCCGCGCCGCTATCCGTAAGGGTACCGTATCTATGGAGATCAACCCTGTGATCTGTGGTTCGTCGTTTAAGAACAAGGGTGTGCAACCATTGCTCGACTCTGTATGTGCTTACTTGCCAAGTCCTATAGATACTCCTACCGTTGAGGGTACCGACCCTCGTGATCCGGACAAGGTGCTGACCCGTAAGGTGGATGAGGATGAGCCTCTTTGCGCTCTTGCGTTTAAGATCGCTACTGACCCTTACGTGGGTCGTCTCTGTTTCTTCCGCGTCTACTCAGGTAAATTGGAGGCGGGTAGCTACGTTTACAACAGCCGCAGTGAGAAGAAAGAGCGTATCAGCCGTCTGTTCCAGATGCACTCTAATAAGCAAAACCCAATGGAGGCGATCAACGTGGGTGATATCGGCGCCGGTGTCGGCTTTAAGGATATCCGTACCGGTGATACCCTCTGTGATGAGGAGCATCCGATTACCCTCGAGAGCATGGACTTCCCTGATCCTGTGATCGGTATCGCTGTAGAGCCCAAGACTCAGAAGGATATGGACAAGCTGGGTATCGGTCTCGCCAAGTTGGCGGAGGAGGATCCTACCTTTACCGTCAAGACCAATGAGGAGACCGGCCAGACCGTGATCAGCGGTATGGGTGAGTTGCACTTGGAGATCATCATCGATCGTCTGAGACGCGAGTTTAAGGTAGAGTGTAACCAAGGTCGTCCGCAGGTGAGCTACAAGGAGGCTATCTCTGAGGCGGTTGAGCTGCGTGAGGTGTACAAGCGTCAGACCGGTGGTCGCGGTAAGTTTGCCGATATCATCGTGCGTTTGGAGCCTAAGGATACGGACTTTGAGGGCGATCTGCAATTCATTGATGAGGTGAAGGGCGGTAACATCCCAAGAGAGTACATCCCAAGCGTGCAGAAGGGTTTTGAGCGTGCTATGAAGAATGGCGTATTGGCAGGCTATCCTATGGACGGTCTGAAAGTGACCTTGTTAGATGGTTCGTTCCACCCTGTGGACTCTGACCAATTGTCCTTTGAGGTGTGTGCGATCCAAGCGTTTAAGAACGGCTGTGCCAAGGCGGGTCCAAGACTGCTTGAGCCTATCATGAAGGTGGAGGTGGTAACCCCCGAGGAGAGCATGGGTGATGTGATCGGTGACCTCAATAAGCGTAGAGGTCAGGTAGAGGGTATGGAGACCCACCGCAACGGCGCCCGTATCGTCAAGGCCAAGACTCCGCTTGCAGAGATGTTTGGTTATGTAACCACGCTTCGTACCATCACCAGCGGTCGCGCTACCAGCACCATGACATTTAGCCACTTCGAAGAGATGTCATTGGCCAATGCCAAGGCGGTATTGGAGGAAGTGGACGGTCACGTGGAGCTCCTGAAATAATAGATAATATAAATTATCGATAAGTATATGAATCAAGTCATTAGAATCAAGATTAAGTCTTACGACCATGCGTTGGTCGATAAGTCGGCTGAGAAGATTGTAAAGGCTGTAGAGCCAACGGGAGTGACTGTGCGTGGTCCTATTCCATTGCCTACTCACAAGCGGATCTTCACTGTGAATCGCTCCACCTTCGTTAATAAGAAGAGCCGTGAGCAATTCCAACTGTCTACTTACAAGCGTCTGATCGATATCATCAATGCCGGTACCGCTACTGTGGATGCTTTGGCTCGTATGGAGCTCCCCAGCGGTGTGGAGATCGAGATCAAGACCGATATTTGATAGATATTTGATAAGTGTGACAGTACACTGTAGAGCGTAATATAATTGTAAAACAATAAGTTGAGACTGAAATGCCAGGATTAATAGGAAAGAAGGTCGGAATGACGTCCGTATTCAGTGCCGAGGGGAAGAACATCCCATGCACTGTTATCGAAGTAGGTCCTTGTGTGGTGACTCAGGTTAAAACGATGGAAGTGGACGGCTACAACGCCCTCCAGTTGGGCTTCGAAGACAAAAAGGAGAAGCATACGACTAAGGCGGAGCAAGGCCACTTCGGTAAAGCCGGAGTAACCCCAAAGAGACACTTGGCCGAGTTCAATAATTTTGACAAGGATTACAAGCTTGGTGATGTGATCAACGCCGAGATCTTTAATGATGTCGCTTATGTTGACGTCATTGGTACCTCTAAAGGTAAGGGTTTCCAAGGTGTTGTGAAGCGTCACGGCTTTGGTGGAGTAGGTGAGTCTACCCACGGTCAAAAGAATAGACTGCGCGCGCCGGGATCTATCGGTGCTTGTTCTACCCCCGCTAAGGTAGTGAAGGGTATGAAGATGGCGGGTCAGGACGGTAACCGCAGGGTTACGGTTGAGAACCTACGTGTGATTAAAGTGCTTCCCGAGCAAAATGCCCTTGTGGTTAAGGGTAGTGTACCGGGAGCTAAAGGTACCATCTTATTAGTACAAATCTAAGCGAAATGGAATTAAATGTATTGAACATCAACGGTCAGGAGACCGGACGTAAGGTGACTCTCGATGCCTCTGTGTTCGGAGTAGAGCCTAATGATCATGTCATTTACTTAGACGTGAAGCGCTACTTGGCTAATAAGAGACAAGGTACTCACAAGACCAAGGAGCGTGGCGAGGTGGCATACAGTACCCGTAAGCTTTTCCGCCAAAAGGGTACCGGCGGCGCCAGACGCGGTAGTATCAAGAGCCCTGTATTGAGAGGTGGCGGTACGGTATTTGGTCCTCGTCCTCGTGATTACGAGCAGAAGATTAATAAAAAGGTGAAGCGTCTGGCACGTGTGTCGGCGTTGAGTCAAAAAGTCCGTGATAACGCTGTCGTGGTCGTTGAGGACTTTAATTTTGATGCACCTAAAACCAAGCAGTTTGCGGCCATCCTCAAGGCGCTCAACATCAATGACCAAAAGAGCTTGTTGCTTTTGGGAGCTCCCAATGCTACCGTATTTCTTTCGGCACGTAATATCCCTGCCGTAAGTGTATTGCAAGCGGAGGATGTGAGCACTTACAATATCGTTGACGCCAAAAACTTGGTACTCACCGAGAGTGCTTTGTCTATGCTCACCGACCTGCTCGGAAATAAGTAATTGAGTCACGTTAGAGATATTTGAGAAAAGTATGAGAGGTATATTATTACAACCAATTATTACTGAAAAGCAGACGGACATCACCGAGGCGATGCCCAACCGCTATGGCTTCAAAGTGGCTCGAAATGCTAATAAGAACCAGATCAAGAAGGCGGTAGAGAAAATGTATGACGTCAACGTGGTCAGCGTCAATACCATCAACTATGATGGCAAGCGCGTACAACGCTATACCAAGGGCGGTCTGATCGTAGGACGTAAACCGGCTTTTAAGAAAGCAATCGTAACACTTAAAGAGGGCCAGGAAATCGACTTCTTTAGTAACATTTGATAGAAAATGGGAATACGTAAATTAAAGCCCACAACGCCCGGGCAAAGACACAAGATTATCGGTGCATTTGACAAGATCACAAAAAGTACACCGGAGAAGTCTCTTATAGCATCCAAGAAGAAGACCGGAGGGCGTAACAACACCGGTCGTATGACGATGCGTTATATCGGTGGCGGTCACAAGAAGCAATACCGTATCATCGACTTTAAGAGAAGGAAAGATGGTATTCCTGCTACTGTTAAGGCTATTGAGTATGACCCAAATAGGTCATCTCGCATCGCACTGCTCTACTATGCAGACGGTGAGAAGGCTTATATCGTAGCGCCCGACGGGCTTGAGGTAGGGGCCACCGTGATGTCAGGGGAGCATGCAGCCCCTGAGGTAGGTAACTGTCTCCCTCTCGGTAAGATCCCCGTGGGTACCGTGATCCACAATATTGAGCTTCGTCCCGGCCAGGGTGCCAAGATGGTGAGGAGTGCCGGCTCATTTGCTCAGTTGACTTCTCGTGAGGGCACTTATGTGGTGGTCAAGATGCCAAGCGGCGAGGTACGTCGTATCCTTGCTACCTGCAAGGCCACTATCGGTAGTGTAGGTAACTCTGACCACGCACTCGAGCAGAGCGGTAAAGCCGGACGTACCCGTTGGATGGGTCGCCGTCCTCGTGTACGTGGTGTGGTAATGAACCCGGTTGATCACCCAATGGGTGGTGGTGAAGGTCGCGCCTCCGGAGGTCACCCAAGAAGCCGTACCGGTCTTTACGCTAAGGGTCTGAAGACTCGTGCTCCTAAGAAGCACTCTTCGAAGTATATCATCGAGGGTCGTAAGAAGAAGCGCTGATCGGACCTGAGATAAGGTGAGAACAAACTAAACAGACTGAATAAAGATATGAGTCGTTCATTAAAGAAAGGACCCTACATCGATCTCAAGTTAGAGAAGCGTATATTGGAGATGAATGAGAGCGGTAAGAAGAATGTTGTTAAGACATGGAGCCGTGCATCGATGATCTCTCCGGACTTCGTAGGGCATACTATAGCAGTACACAACGGGAATAAGTTTATCCCCGTATTCGTAACTGAGAACATGGTGGGACACAAGTTGGGCGAGTTTGCCCCTACACGCACCTTCCGTGGTCACAGTGGTAATAGAAAGTAAACCCCGCCACGGGACAATGTTTAAATTAGAAAGTAACTAATATGGGTAATAGGAAAAAGCTGGCCGCTGAGCAACGCAAAGAGGCTCGCAGTACTCAGTACTTCGCTAGGCTTGTCAATATCCCTTCCTCTCCACGTAAAATGCGTTTGGTAGCGGATATGGTGCGTGGTATGGAGGTGAATAAAGCGCTTGCGGTACTCAAGTACTCAAGCAAGCAGGCCGCTACCCCTGTAGAGAAGCTCCTCAAGAGCGCTATCTCTAACTGGGAACAGAAAAACGATCGCCAAGCAGAAGAGGGCGAACTATTTGTGTCCAAGATCTACGTAGACGAGAGTGTCACTCTCAAACGTCTCCGTCCGAGGGCGCAAGGTAGAGGTTGTCGCATCCGCAAGAGAAGTAACCACCTCACGATTTATGTAGATACACTTCCAAGCAGGGAAGAGAATTAAGCACATTCTAAGCAAAATATTTGTAGATGGGACAAAAGACAAATCCAATAAGCAATCGCTTAGGAATCGTTAGGGGCTGGGACTCTAATTGGTTCGGCAAGAAAAGTGATCTCGCCGACACCCTCCTGGAGGATTACAAGCTACGCACCTACATCGAGGCTCGCCTCGCTCGTGCAAGTGTATCCAAGGTGGTGATCGAGCGTACTCTCAAGTTGGTCACTATCACTATTTGTACAGCTCGCCCCGGTCATATCATCGGCCGCGGTGGTTCGCAGGTAGACATCCTTCGCGAGGAGCTCAAGCGCTTTACCGACAAGGAAGTACAAATCAATATATTTGAGATCCGCAGACCCGATATCGATGCTACCATCGTAGCCGAGAATATCGCGCGTCAGTTGGAAGGCCGTATGAATTACCGTAGAGCCGTGAAACAGGCTGTGGGTAATGCAATGCGCTCGGGTGCCGAGGGTATCAAAGTACAATTGGGCGGTAGGCTCAATGGCGCCGAGATGGCGAGAAGTGAGATGTTTAAGGAAGGTCGTACACCACTCCACACCCTCCGTGCGGATATCGACTATGCCACCGAGACAGCGCGTACCAAAGTGGGTGCCATCGGGGTCAAGGTTTGGGTCTGCTTGGGTGAGGTCTATGGCAAGCGTGATCTTGCGCCGGACTTCTCACAAAAGAGAGACAGCCGTCCTCGTCGTGATGGTGGTCGCGGTGGTCGTGGAGGTCGTCGCAGAGGCAATCGTGGTGGACGCAATGAGCGTTGATCGAGCGTGGTGCCTACCGATAAGTTAATTTGAAGAAAGAACATAAGATATGTTACAACCAAAAAAGACCAAATTCAGAAGACAGCAAAAGGGTCGTATGAAGGGGAATGCCCAGCGTGGCAATCAACTCGCTTTTGGCTCTTTCGGCATCAAGTCTTTGCAAACTTGCTGGATTACCGGTCGCCAGATAGAGGCGGCGCGTATCGCTGTGACCAGATACATGCAGCGTCAGGGTCAAGTATGGGTGCGCATCTTCCCCGACAAGCCTATCACTGCAAAGCCGGCAGAGGTACGTATGGGTAAAGGTAAGGGTAACCCTGAGGGATTCGTTGCTCCGGTGACCCCCGGTCGTATGTTGTTCGAAGTAGAGGGCGTCAGCTATGAGGTAGCCAAAGAGGCGCTTCGCTTGGCAGCTCAGAAACTTCCAGTGACCACTAAGTTTGTGGTACGTCGTGACTATGAGTTTTAATTTCTGTACCGCACATATATAAGATATGAAGAGTAGTGAATTAAGAGACCTCTCGGTGCAGGAGCTTAGGGAGAGAATTGAGACAGAGACAGTAAGGTATCAGAGGATGAAATTGCAACACAAGGTGACTCCTCTCGACAAACCCTCTTCACTCAATGACCAACGCAAGTTGGTGGCACGTCTCCGTACGATCCTCAACGAGAAAAGCGTTGAGAACGCAAGTGTTAACGAATAAGAGTCGCTCTAAGAGATGGAAAAAAGAAGTTTAAGAAAGGTAAGACAGGGCGTCGTCTCAAGTAATAAGATGGATAAGTCTGTTACGGTCGCTGTAAAGTGGAAAGAGAAACACCCTATTTACGGTAAGTTCGTCAATAAGACCAAGAAGTTCCACGCACACGACGAAAACAACGAGTGCAACGAAGGCGATACCGTAAGGATCATGGAGACACGTCCATTGAGCCGCACAAAACGCTGGAGAGTGATCCAGATCGTCGAGAGAGCGAAGTAATAATTTTGCAGATTTGAGAGTATTCAATTATGATACAACAAGAGTCCAGATTAGCTGTAGCTGATAATAGCGGTGCCAAGGAGGTACTCTGCATCCGCGTGCTGGGAGGTACTCGTCGCAGATATGCTTCGATCGGAGACGTGATCGTCGTTTCTGTAAAGAGTGCGATTCCGGGCAGTGATGTAAAGAAGGGCGCCGTATCCAAAGCGCTTATTGTGAGGACTAAAAAGGAGATCCGCCGTGCAGATGGTTCCTACATCCGTTTTGACGAAAACGCATGCGTACTCCTCAATGCCGCCGGTGACATCCGCGCCACCCGTATCTTTGGTCCTGTAGCACGCGAAATACGTGCCGTAAATATGAAGGTTGTCTCACTTGCACCCGAGGTGCTATAAATTTTGAAAGGAAAGACAATGGCAAAATTTCATATCAAGAAGGGCGATACCGTATTTGTAAATGCGGGTAACGACAAAGGTAAGACAGGACGCGTACTGATGGTGGATACCAAGAAGAACCGTGCTGTAGTAGAGGGGTTGAATATGATCACAAAGAGGACCAAGCCATCGGCTCAAAATCCTCAAGGTGGTATGGTGCACACAGAGGCATCAATACATATCTCCAACCTCAATCCGGTAGATCCCAAGACCGGTGCTCCTACGAGAGTGGGACGTCGTAGAAATGACGAGGGTAGGCTCGAGCGCTACTCCAAAAAGTCAGGGGAGCTACTGAAGTAATAAATGCTAATTGCTGAAAGAGAGATGGCTACAGATAATTTGATAAAAGACTATAGAGAGCGTATCGTACCTCAGCTGATGAAGCAATTCGGATATACCTCCGTAATGCAGGTGCCTAAGTTGACCAAGATCGTTGTCAACCAAGGCTTGGGAGCGGCAACCGCTGATAAAAAGCTGATCGAGATAGCTCAAGGAGAGCTCGCACTGATAACCGGACAAAAACCGGTTGTCACCTACTCAAAGAAGGATATTTCAAACTTTAAGCTCCGTAAGGGCAACCCCATCGGAGTGATGGTGACCCTTCGCAGAGAGAAGATGTATGAATTCCTCGAGAGACTGATCCGTATCGCCCTGCCACGTATCCGTGACTTTAAGGGTGTGGCCAGTCGTTTAGACGGTAGAGGTAACTACACCCTCGGTATCACCGAGCAGATCATCTTCCCTGAAATCAACCTTGACAGTGTCACCAAGATTATGGGTATGAATATCACCTTCGTGACCACTGCCAATACTGACGAAGAGGGCTTTGCACTCCTCAAAGAGTTTGGAATCCCTTTTAAGAAGAACGAAAATTAAGGAACGATAAACGATATGGCAAAAGAATCAATGAAAGCGCGCGAGCGCAAGAGAGCCAAGATGGTAGCTAAGTACGCTGCAAAGCGCGAACAGCTCAAGGCGGCAGGTGACTACGAAGGTCTCCAAAAACTGCCTAAAAATGCCAGTCCTGTGCGTCTCCACAATCGTTGCAACATCACCGGTCGTCCAAAAGGATATATGAGACTTTTCGGTATCTCACGTATTCAGTTCCGTGAGATGGCCTCCAAAGGTCTGATCCCGGGCGTCAAGAAAGCCAGCTGGTAATCCCGGTTTCAAAAAGATGGTTTAGGTAGGAGTCGTATGGAATGGGTATGACTCCCTCCTTAAACGGCTATGCCAAGCACCCCGTAGGTACTTGGCATAGCCGTTTTTTCATGTGCCGTCTAATTTCCACCCCGACCTTTAGGTCGCACCACCCATCGCACCCCAATGAACCCCAATATATGTATGTCTCGGGGTCGCCTTGGTGTCTACACGAATGTTGGGATTTGTGCTTTGTAAATAGGATATTTTCGGACATTATAAACAAATTACAATAGAAACTTGAATCCCTGTTTTGTAATTATCGGTCTTTTCTTGACATTATAAGCAAAATGTAATGTAAACTTAAGGTTTTGCTTTGTTGATTAGCGGAAATTGAGTAGTATTGCTTCGATTTTTCATCTCGCATGCGCTAAGTGTTAATTATATGTATGTACTCAGGCAGTGGCTTGTATTTTCATTTAGGCAGGTTGGGTGAAGGAGAAATTCTTTCAATATTTATTTACATTATGAAACTACAAAGAGTAGCATCCTTTGTCGGTCTATGGAAATGGCTTCCCGCCTTGCTCGTTGCTTTCCTTGCGTCCTGTAACGCTGATAGGGAGGTGGTCGATGCGCCCGAAGCACCTAAATCTAATGTAGACCTCAATCAATTGTCACTCGCCACAGGTATGCTTCGTGGTGGTGACCATGTACCGATCCCCGAGCCTGCAGGCGAACCTTCCGAGGGCGGAGAGGTGATCCCCTCTATCAGGGACGGGCTGAAAGGAGTGATTATCAGTCGCAGTACGATGTACAATGCCGGTGTGGTGTACAATGAGTACTTGCTCTTTAACCCTATGAGCAACCTGATCTATCCGGGTAATGTATTAGTGGGGAACTCTATCAGCAACGGTCGCTACCTGTCAGTGAGAGGGCAGAAGATCGGAGATATCACCTGGTCTACGCCGGATCTCATCCCCGCAAGTAAGGAGGATAGATTTGTGCGTACGATAGGTGAGCCACAGTTTAGCGACTTTGCCGCCACCATGCAGGCTTGGCGCGCCACCCCGCAGCTTACTCCTCCTGCGATCACTACGTTTGAGATGACGGAGGTAAAGGATCTGAGGGAATTTAGTGCCAAGTTTGGAATCGGCTTTGAGAGCGAAGTGGCAAAAGCGGGACTCTCCTTCGAAAGCCGGAAAGGAATGCTCAAGACCCATATCTTGGTCAAGTTTGTGCAAAAGCTCTTTACTGTTTCTATGGACATTCCTAATCGTCAGCTTCTTCTTGATGCTGCCCCTGATGCTTTTGACGGCGTCATGCCGGTATATATATCCGATGTCTTTTACGGACGGATCGGCTATGCGCTGATATCCACTGACCATGACTATTTGGAGCTCCTCGCGGCACTTCAGGTCATGGTTCCTCCCGTTAATGTCGAACTGTCTGCCGGCTATAAAAAGATATTGGATGAGTCATTTACCCAATATATATTTATCGGAGGTCGGTCCGGAGATCACGGACTCTCTGTCAAGGATGGTTGGGAAGGCTTTAGAAAAGCGATAAGTGCAGAGCTACACCCATCCGATGCGGTTCCGGTAGCGATTACGCTCAGGTATCCTGATGATCACTCTGTGGCGCGCGTCATCCAGACCGGTCAATACCCTGTGACTGAGAGCTACTTTGTCAAAGATTGTGAGGAGATGAAGTTTACCCTCCGCCCCGTGCAGCTCAATGCAAGTGCCGGGATTAAGGAAGAACTGCAGGTATGGGGTCATGTCAAACTCACCGTCCCCGAGGAGCTGTCAGGCAAAGCCAACGGCCCTGTTGAGTATCCTCTGCTTTCTGTCCCTATGAACCAGTACATCAAGTTAGACAAACAGAAGCAAGCGGGTCTCCCCTCTCAAGGAAGTATGACTGTAACGTTGAAGCGTCCCGAGGGGATGAGTATGAAGGAATTTATGAATCAGAGGGTCTTTATAGACACCCAATTCCATAATACCAATGCTGCCGGCACCTATATTGGAGATGATTTGGGGGCAAGCAACTATAGTATCAGGATACAAGATCTGCTCTTCAATTCCATACATAATTCACTCGTTGTGACCACTCGGAAGAATGCTCGCCGTGATTATTCCGCCACGGTTCTGTTTGACCTGTTCCACGATGCTAAGGAAATTGAGGAGGTCCCTAACACCCTCCGTTCAGCTTATCTGAATGACGGCTCTAATACGCAGACGAGGAGCTATGGAGGCCGGCCCGAGACCTATTTTAACGTACACTAATGTATCACCGATATAATAATAATAGTCAAGACTATGAATAATAAATTTTACAAACTAATTATCTTACCCCTACTAATGACCGGGGTGATGCTCTCCTTTGTTAGCTGTCAGAAGGATGCTCCGGTAGAGGAGCCTCAGGAAGAGGTGACAGAGGGCAATTCCCTTCTCTCAAAAGTGAGCGCGCTGCCACTGCCCGCCAATATGACCCGTGCCGAAGGTGAAGAGGATCTGCCTCCGCTTCCTCCTCTTGATCCACAGGTCAGTGAAGAGTCTGTTGAGGCCGGCACATTTGCAGGGTTGCAAGGTGTTTTCATCAATCAGCGCAAGGTTTATAATTCAGGCTTTGCTTTTGATGAGCTCTCCATTTTCAATCCTTCCGAGAGTCAGATCTACCCGGGAAGTGTCTTTGTAGGAAGCTCCATCACCAATGGCAAATACCTAAAACTCCCCGGCACTACCGGTACAATTATATGGAGTGCAAAGGATTTGGTGCCCAGTACACCGATGAGTCCATTGCTTGCCACCTTTACCAACCCTCAGATAAGTGACTACAATACCACTGTTCAGCGCTGGTTTGCGTCTCCTATGTATCCACTCTCGTCTACTACGATGTTTGAGATCAATGAGATCTCTAACTCTGCCGAAGTGGGAGGACAGTTGGGAGTAGGCTATCAGAAAGAGGATCTCATGGCAGCTCTCAACCTCAGCTACTCACACCAAAAGATGAAGACACACGTGTTGGTAAAAGCTGTGCAGAAAGCATTTAGTATCACCCTTGATATCCCTGACAAGTTTGTATTACAGACGGCCAACGTAGAGGATATGGATGGAGTGATGCCTGTGTATGTATCCGAAGTATTCTATGGCCGTATGGGCTTTGCAGTTATTTCCAGCAACCACGAATACCGCGATGTAGTTGCCGCGCTCAATCTAAATATCCCTCAAGAGGGCATCACTATTGAGTTGGAAAATAAGTATAAGGAGATCCTCGACGCCTCTCTTTCCAAGGAACACCTCATTGGAGGTAGCTCTCAAGACCACGGATTTGGTATGTCTATGGGTTGGGAAGGATTTAAGCAAGCGCTTTCGTCTCCTCTTACAGCCACTTCGGCCAAGCCTGTGGCGTATACTCTGAGGTATGTTCACGACAATTCCGTAGCTCGTGTAGTGCTCACCAGTGACTTTGTACGCAATGAGTCTTACTTTATACCGGAAATGGACGAGCTAAAGTTGAGCTTTACTCCTCGAACTCTTAGAGCTATGTCCGATATGGTAAGACCTCTATTTGTCTATGGTAATGTAAAGATCAATACCAGTAAAGATAAATCGATCGATTCGGTACATACGCTTTTTGAGCGGCATATGAAGGAGTACGTTCGCATTGAAAATCCTGAAGAAGAGATTTTGTTAAAAGGCGATGCCACACGTGAGATTGTTATTACCCGTCCGGAAGGGATGAGTATGGAGGATTTCTTAAAGACCGAGATCACTATCACAGGAACCTTCTCCCTTGCAAATGCAGCCGGTACAGCCAAAATCTATGACCTCGGAAGCGATACAGTCAGATATACCATTAAGGATCTTATCATGGCTTCTATGAAGGGCTCATTCAATTTCTTGGTGCAAGAGAAACGCACCAATAAGCGCGAAGCAAATCTCGTTTTTGATCTCCAGCTCAATAATGATATTCGCGTTGTCAGCGGCAATAGTTCAGCTCCCGCATTCTGATATTAACCATAAAATAACAGACATTAATTATGAGTAAAAACAGTTTCTTTTGGCGGATTCTCCTATGGGGTTTATTCATAGGGATAGCCGCATTCTTCTTCGGATGTTCATCCGAGAACAGAGGCAGAGTAGACGCTCAGCCTGATGACTCAGTCACCACAGAAGCACGCCACCTCACGATAGAGGAGGCCCGGGCGCTTGCCATCGATTTTATCGGTGGAAATGACCTGTTTGAGAGCGGACTGCGGTCCGGTGATGCAGAGATAGAGCTTGCGTTTGCAGAGCCCAAGGAGCAGAGTATCTTGAGATCGACCGACTCCAATGCTCCTATGGACCAATACTCTTCTCTACCTGCCTACTATGTCTTTAATATCGGTACCGAGGGGTACGTGGTAGTCTCTGCTTGGGACGTCACCTTCCCGATACTTGGATTCTCCGCAGAAGGGAATTTCTTCGATGAGAAGACCGCTATCTCGGGCGAGGTCCCCGAGGCGCAAAACGTGATGAGTTTCCTCAGTGCCTACGCCAATAGTATCGACTCCCTAAGACAGGTGACCCCTGTGACCAAAGAGTTGAAACAGGCGTATCGGGCCGCCCTCAGAGGTACGGTGGTAGGCGAAGAGCTTCGCGCCAACTACAATATCGCTCCTCTATTGGGCGATATCAAGTGGAATCAATCGCCTTACTACAATGCTTACTGTCCTCCCGGGACTCCTGTAGGCTGCGTTGCTACCGCCACCACTCAGATCATGAGGTATTGGAAGTATCCGCCACGTGGTACAGGTTCGCACACTTCTACGCATGACGGACAGTATGCCAACTTTAATAAGGCGTACAATTGGGCCAATATGCCTGCAGCCACACTCCGTCAGCCCAACCACGACATAGCCCAGCTGAGCTATGATGTAGCGGTAGGCTTGAATATGCAGTTCTCTCGCTCCGGTAGCGGTACTTGGCAATATTATGTCCCCAACTTGTTGGTGAAGCACTTCTACTACAAGAATACGGCACGCGATCTCTATCGCTCCAACTTCAATACGACCGACTGGACCAATATCATCTACAATGAGCTCGCCAATAAGCGTCCTGTACAATACGCAGGCTCCGGCAACGGCGGAGGACACTCTTTTGTTTGCGACGGTTATTACAACGGCTACTTCCACATCAATTGGGGATGGGGCGGTATGTCGGACGGTTACTTCTTGCTTCACGCCCTTGACCCCAATTCACTTGGTACCGGCGGCGGCAGTGGCGGCTTTAATTACGGTCAAGACGCAGTCGTAGGTATTGAGCCTAACGTGCGTCCTACACCCGAACCTGATCCGGACCCAACTCCTACGCCTACAGATGACTACTGCAGCTCCTCTGGTAGATACGCGCAGAGTACTTATATCGCTCAGGTGGCTCTTAACGGTATGAATAATGTAACTGCAAGCAATGCCGGCGGCTACAATTATTTCAAATACAAGAATGTGGAAGTGGCTCCCGGTGAGACCTACAATATCACCCTTAAGCCCGGGTCTATATCCGGCAGTTACCGTGAATATTGGAGGGTATGGATTGACTTTAATGGTGACAAGCAATTTACCTCCGATGAGATGGTGGTAGATATGTATACCTCACAATCCAATGTGGCCGTTACCAAGCAGATCGCTATCCCCGCACGTGCTAAGGAGGGCAATACCCGTATGCGTGTCTCTATGAAGTGGGGCGCCTCTCCTAATGCTTGTGAGGTGTTTGATCACGGTGAGGTAGAGGATTATCCTGTAACCATCAAGCGTGCCGTTACTCCCGAGCCCGAGCCGGATCCCGATCCTGTAGTAGATCCATATCCGCTATCCTACGCCAGGGACTCTAAGTATGCCTATATCAGCAGCGTGAATATTGGTAATATGTACAATAGCTATACCAGGGGTGATCAGTATGCGTCGTATGTCAATACCCATCACATTACAGGTGTCCCCGGCCGTGCTTTATCCTTCAATCTGACCCCTACATTCGGTACCTCGCAGTCCTACTGGTGCTACTGGCGTATTTGGATTGACTACAATAAGGATGGCAGATTTGACTCCTCCGAGTTGGTTACTTCTAAATATGGTTATCGCACAGTGAGCGGTTGGTTCACCCTTCCATACCGTATGGAACCGGGTCTATATCGTGTGCGTGTGAGCATGAAGATGAATGACGGCTATCCTGCACCGGACGAGATCTTCAATTACGGTGAGGTGGAAGACTACCGCCTGCGCATCAACTAACTCATTGAGATTATCGATAATGTGTAGGTAGACCAATACGCATTAGCAACTTGGGCTGTGCCATAAAGGGATGAGCAATGCAATCAGCAACGCTCCCTTTATGGCACAGCTCTTTTTTTGGTAACTTTGTCTCTTGAAACATTATAGATTGATTTTAGAGGAGCTATGAGTAACGGGAATTTTAAAAGGACTTTGGTCACCACCGCTTTGCCGTATGCCAATGGGCCGGTACACATCGGTCACTTGGCGGGCGTCTATGTGCCGGCTGATATATATGTGAGATACCTTAGGCTCAAGGGCGAAGAGGTGATACATGTGGGAGGTTCGGACGAACACGGAGTGCCTATCACTATCAAGGCGATGAAGGAGGGGGTCAAACCTCAGGATATTGTGGATCGTTATCACACGTTGATCAAGGACTCTTTCGAAGAATTCGGCATCAGCTTTGACATCTACTCCCGTACCACCAGCCCGACCCATCACCAAACGGCGAGTGCCTTTTTCTCCACTCTATATGAGAAGGGAAAGTTTATAGAGCAAACCTCTCAGCAATATTACGACCAAGAGGCGAAGCAATTTTTGGCCGATCGATACATCACCGGTACTTGCCCCATTTGCGGCAACGAAAACGCTTATGGCGACCAGTGCGAGAAGTGCGGTAGTTCGCTCAACGCCACCGATCTCATCAATCCCAAGTCCGCCATCAGCGGTTCGGAATTGGTGATGAAGGAGACGAAACACTGGTATTTGCCTCTCGGCGAGTATGAAGAGTGGCTGCGGGAGTGGATTTTGGAGGGGCACAAGGAGTGGCGCGCCAATGTCTACGGCCAGGTCAAAAGTTGGTTGGATCTCGGGCTGCAACCTCGGGCCGTGACGCGCGACTTGGACTGGGGCATCCCGATCCCGTTGGAGGGGGCGGAGGGCAAGGTGCTTTACGTCTGGTTTGACGCTCCTATCGGTTATATATCCAATACCAAAGAGCTTTTGCCCGACTCCTGGGAGAAGTGGTGGAAAGATCCCGAGACCCGTCTGATCCACTTCATCGGAAAGGACAATATCGTGTTTCACTGCATCGTATTCCCCGCTATGCTCAAGGCGGAGGGCTCTTTTATATTGCCTGACAATGTACCGAGCAATGAATTCCTCAACTTGGAGGGAGACAAAATATCGACCAGCCGCAACTGGGCGGTATGGTTGCACGAATATCTAAGGGATTTCCCCGGCAAACAAGATGTGCTCCGGTACGTACTGACCGCCAATGCTCCCGAGACCAAGGATAATGACTTTACCTGGAGCGACTACCAAGCCCGCAATAATAATGAGTTGGTGGCGGTGCTCGGCAACTTTATCAACCGCGCTTTGGTACTCACACACAAGTACTTTGAGGGCAAAGTGCCAGCCGTCGGACAGCTGACCGCTGAGGACCAAGAGGTGCTGGGACAGATAGCCGTCATCCGTGACGATGTACAGCATCTGTTGGAGCAATTCCACATCCGTGACGCACAGCGCAGGGCTATGGACTTGGCTCGCTTGGGCAATAAGTATTTGGCCGATACGGAGCCTTGGAAGTTGGCAAAGAGCGACCTAGCCCGTGTGGCTACTATACTCAATATCGCTCTACAGATCAGCGCCAATTTGGCGATACTGATGGAGTGCTTCCTGCCGTTCTCTATGCAGAAACTCCGCCGACTGTTGCGTATGGAGGGGGAGATCGCTTGGGACGCTATCGGGCGTGCCGACCTACTTCCTGAGGGGTGGCAGTTGGAGCGCCCCGAGCTGTTGTTTGACAAGATAGAGGACGATGCGATACAAGCACAGCTCGACCGTCTTGCCTCGATTAGGAAGGCCAATGCCGAGGCGGCGCTCAAGGCTGCCAAGCCGCTGCCGATAGCACCCGAGATCCGTTTCGAAGACTTCGAGAAATTAGACCTCAGGGCGGCGACCGTCAAGGCGTGTGTCAAGGTACCCAAGACCGACAAGCTCCTCAAATTTACGTTGGACGACGGTATGGGAGAGCGTACCATCATCTCCGGTTTGGCCAAGCACTACGACCCCGAGAGTTTGGTTGGCAAACAGGTGATCTTTGTTGCCAACCTCGCCCCTCGCAAGATGCGCGGTATCGAGAGTGCCGGTATGATCCTCTCTGTAGAGGAGAGCGATGGCAGCCTCTCTCTCCTTACCACCTCCAAAGAGGTCAAACCCGGTAGCAAGGTCTCTTGATGCCTAAAGATGCACTTCTCCTCTCCGGCGGCGTAGACAGCTCCGTGGCACTCCATCTGATGATGGAGCGCGGCGAGGAGCCGGATCTTTTTTACATCTATATCGGTGCCGACCAAGAGGGGTACGAGAGCTGTCCGAGCGAGGAGGATATGGAGATGGTCAAATGGTTGGCACGCCGCTACGGGAGACCGCTTGAGGTGGTCAATCTCCATCGCGAGTACTGGGACTATGTGGTGCGCTACATCATCGACACCGTCAAGGAAGGTCGTACCCCGCATCCCGATATCCTTTGCAACAGAGTCATCAAGTTCGGCTACTTTGATGAGTATGCCGGCAAGGCGTATGACCGCATCGCTACCGGTCACTACGCTGATAAAACGATCATAGAGGGTCGTCACTTCCTCGCCACTGCCGTAGACCCGGTCAAAGATCAGACCGACTTTTTGGCACAGATGACCTATCCACAGTTGGTCAAAGCCCACTTCCCTTTGGGCAACCTCCCCAAGAGCGAGGTGCGGCGTATTGCCTCTATGGAGCACTTGGTCACCGCCCGTCGAAAAGACAGTCAGGGGATTTGCTTTTTGGGCAAAGTGGACTACAACCAATTTATCGAACGTCACTTGGGTACTCTGCCGGGCGAAATTATCGACATGGAGTCGGGTAGGGTGGTCGGCGAGCATAAAGGGTATTGGTTCCACACCATCGGTCAACGCAAAGGCTTGGGCCTATCGGGCGGCCCCTGGTTTGTTATCCGCAAAGACATCGAGAACAATAGACTCTACGTCAGTCGAGGGTATGACCCCGACAGCCAGTACGGCAATGTGGTGGAGATGCCCGAGATGCACTTCATCACTATCGATCCGATGGAGGGCGATGAGATGGAGGTGACCTTTAAGGTGCGGCATACCCCCGACTTTACCAAGGGGTTGTTGCAACGCAGCAAAGAGGGCATATACACCCTCCGATCCACCGAATTGATACAGGGCATCGCCCCGGGGCAGTTTTGCACCGTCTACGATCGTGACAGCCGACTTTGTTACGGTTCGGGCGTGATTGGCAGAGGGTTTAGAGAGTAGACTTATAGTGTGTGGGTCTCTCTCCCACCCGCTATTCATATCATCTCGGTCAAGAGCTTGCGATTGAGGATCTTGCCCTCTCCCTTTTCGTAGGTAATAGCCCCCTCGTCCGACAGCTCCGTGATCACCCGAGAGAGGGCCGACCGAGTCACCCCGAAGTACTCTGCCAAGGCGGTGACGCTGACTCCCAAGTCAAACGACCCCTCTTTGTCCGCTTGCCTCAAGATATAAAACGCCAACTTGGACTTGATTTTCTTGATAGAGAAGATCTGTAACCGTTGACTCAGATCCAACACCTGGTCACTACTATAATGGAGGAACCCGCGACGGAAGTGGGGGCAGATGGTCATAGCCTCCTCTACCCCTTTGATATCGTAATACTCTACCTGACACTCTTCGAGTGCGATGATATCGTGGGTAAATTTGTTTTGTGACGAAAACAACAGCGATGCCCCCAACGGGAAGGGGGCTTTTCGCTCGGAGATGAAGAGGTTGTACCCAACATCCGAAATAATCTCCATCCGCACACTTCCTTTGGTCAGGATCATCATATTATTAATGGTGTCCCCTTGAAAGGCGATATGCTCTCCTTTGTCGAAATGTCGTACTTTCTTGGGATCCTGCGTCAGCATATCGATCAGCTGCTCGGGGAACTTCCCTCGACACTCCACACTACAAAAGTAATTAAACAGTTTAGGGCACGTTACTTTTTTGCTCATAGTCTCGTTACACATTATAATCTCAACTGCAAGATACCTATTTTTGGTCAATGACGTGTTGTATTTATCACACTAAGGTAGTAATTAATTGCCTACCTTTGTCCTAACTGTAGTATTATAAACACCTAAGAATGAGATTATGAGTATGTTTTGCTTCCAGTGCCAAGAGACGGCACGCAACACCGGCTGTACCATCAAGGGGGTCTGCGGTAAGACTGCCGAAGTGGCAGGTATCCAAGATTTCACTATCTATATGCTCCGTAGCTTGTCGCACTACGCACAGACCATCCGCCGTGAGGGCAAAGAGGTGCCTGTGAGCTTGGGCAGGTATATCGCCGAGTCGCTTTTTATGACCATCACCAACGCCAACTTTGACTTTGAGCGTTTCATCACACAGATTAATAAAGGCTACGCCCTGCGTCGCGAACTACGTGAGATCCTCGGTAGGTCTATCGAGTCCGCCGATTGGGAATCCACCGATCGTGCCGAGATCGAGGCCAAGGCCAAAGAGGTAGGAGTGCTCCGTACCGAAAATCCCGATATCCGCTCTCTGAGAGAGATGATTACCTATGGTCTCAAAGGTATGGCGGCCTACGTAGAGCACGCTATGGTATTGGGTCTCGAAGATCCCGAGATCTACGCTTTTATGGAGGAGGCTCTTGTGGCGTCCGATGTAATGGACGATGCCGACCAGCTCACCGCCATGGTGCTCAAGACCGGTTCGTTCGGTGTCAAGGCTATGGCTCAGTTGGATCAAGCCAATACAGGGCGTTACGGTAACCCCGAAATAACCAAGGTCAATATCGGTGTTCGGAAAAATCCCGGTATCCTCATCTCCGGTCACGACCTCAGAGACTTGGAAGATCTACTCAAACAAACAGAGGGTCAAGGCGTAGACATCTACACCCACTCCGAGATGCTCCCCGCTCACTACTATCCACAGCTCAAAAAGTACAAACACTTGGTAGGTAACTACGGTAGCGCTTGGTGGGAGCAAACCAAGGACTTTGAGACCTTTAACGGTGTCATCCTCTTTACCACCAACTGTATCGTGCCGCCTCGCAAGACCGCGACCTATGCCGATAGGGTCTACACCACCGGTACATCGGGCTTCCCCGGCTTTAAGCACATCCCCGATCGCAAGGAGGGTGAGATGAAAGACTTCTCAGAGTTGATCGCCCACGCCAAGCAGTGTCCCGCACCTACTGAGATCGAGTCGGGTGAGATCATCGGCGGTTTTGCTCACAACCAGGTGATTGCGTTGGCAGATAAGATTGTAGAGGAGGTCAAGGCAGGCAATATCAGACAGTTTTACGTGATGGGCGGTTGCGACGGCAGACACAAGGAGCGCAGCTACTACACCGAGTTTGCTCAAGGACTGCCTATGGATACCATCATCCTCACCGCAGGGTGTGCCAAGTACCGCTATATCAAATTGCCATTGGGCGATATCAACGGTATCCCGAGAGTGCTTGACGCAGGACAGTGTAACGACAGCTACTCCATTGTCCAAATTGCCTTGGCCCTTAAAGAGGCCTTCGGTTTGGAAGATCTCAACGACCTGCCGGTAGTGATTAACATCGCTTGGTACGAACAAAAGGCGGTGATCGTGTTGTTGGCACTCCTGTCACTCGGGTTTAAGAATATACAAGTAGGCCCAACCCTTCCGGGTTACCTCTCTCCTAATATCACTAAGGTGCTGAGCGATACGTTTGGACTCCGCACCATTGATACGGTCGAAAACGACTTGGCGCGTATGACCGCCCTCTAATAACCATTTTTGGTAAACCATCGGACGACCCGTGAGGGTCGCATCTAAGTAGCCTCCGGACTACAAGAGTGCGACCCTTGCGGGTCGTCCGCTGTTGTTAAATTGCCAAAAAACTGGTACCTTGCGTGATAATGAGAGATGCTTGGCTCCCATTCGCCAAAAGCGTCTACTCGTACGTACGATTAATTTAGATATTAGAAAGATTATGATGAAAAGGATGACTTCATCAATTATCGTTGCTGTACTGCTGGCGATGGTTGTGGTGGGGCTGACTGCTTGTGGCGGCAGTGATCCCAAAAAGGTAGCCCAAGAGGCGGCTGAGGCTGAGATCAAAGGTGATTACGAAACGTTGTACAGTATGCTGAGCCAAGAGGATCGCGATGCCGTGACCTACGAAAACTTTGTAAAGTTTTATAGGATGCCGGTCAATCTTGAGGATGCCATCAACTTCCTGCCCGAAGTACGTGAGTCCATCAAGGTTGAGAAATTTAATGCCAGTGTCAACGGCGAGACCGCCACGGCCACTTTCTTTGTTCATCTCCCCGATTTGGAAAACATCGGTAACCTCTCTTTGGCAGACGCTGAGAAGCTGTTGGCCATGAAGGGTACACGTCTCAAAGACCTTCCCCTCGATCTTCAAGAAAAGATCAGTGAGTCTGTAAAGAATAACGGTGTGCCTACCAAGAGTGTCGCAAAGGAGATGTCGTTGAAACGCGAGGGTGACGAGTGGAAGGTGTATCTCAACTTGGCCAAACAGATCGACGATAAAAACGTGAAGACCATCTTTCATCAAGACTAAACTTTTTTCCGAAACTCTATTTTAGATATATATTAGGTATATGGCTGTTACAACAAATGACAGTAAGCCCTATGTAGTGGGCGTGGACGTGGGGGGTACCAATACCGTATTTGGTATTGTGGATGCGAGAGGAAACATCATCCGTAGTGGTAAGATTAAGAGTACCAACCACATCAAGGTGGAGGACTATATCAAGGAATTGGCGGATGCCATTGTGGATCTCGCCAATGATGCCGGCGGCATACAACTGATATACGGTGTCGGTGTGGGCGCCCCAAACGGCAACTTCTTTACCGGCTCTATCGACTTTGCACCCAACCTCCTTTGGAAAGGGCGTATCCCGATGGCGCACTTGCTGTCAGAGGCGTTGGGCGGTTTGCCTGTAGCTCTGACCAATGACGCCAATGCCGCCGCTATCGGCGAGATGACCTATGGTGCGGCGCGCGGTATGAAGGACTTTATCGAAATCACCTTAGGTACCGGTCTCGGCAGCGGTATTGTGGTGGGTGGCAAATTGGTTTATGGTCACGACGGATTTGCAGGTGAGATCGGGCATACCATCATCCGCCGTAACGGCCGCTCTTGCGGTTGCGGTCGTATGGGTTGCTTGGAGACCTACTGTTCAGCTACCGGTGTGGCGCGTACCGCCAAGGAGTTTCTGACTGCACGCGAGGATAAGAGCCTCCTTCGCAACTTGGATGTCGACGAGATTACCTCCAAGGATGTTTACGATGCAGCCATCCAAGGTGATAAGTTGGCTTTAGATGTCTTTGAGACAACCGGTGCCATCTTGGGTGAGGCCTTGGCAGACTCCGTTGCTTACACCAGTCCCGAAGCGATCATCCTTTTCGGCGGACTGACCAAGGCGGGCGATATCCTTTTGGAGCCGGTCAAACGTCACATGGAGCAAAACCTCCTCAATATATATAAGGATAAGGTAAAGATTATGGTGAGCGAACTCAAAGAGAGCGATGCCGCCATCTTGGGAGCGAGCGCCCTCGGTTGGGAAGCCGACCGCAAACTCCTCTCCATTCTGACCGATTAATCCTGATCATCGAGTCACCTATATATATGGTGTCAATGAAGGACGTCGGACAACCCCGAGGGGAGGTTCGGCGTCCTTCATTAACACCATATATATACATAGATGTGTGATTCTTGGAGAGAGATCGCAGATGTATCCCCATTTACGCCATATATCTGATCCAATGGGGCGGCCGATGTTTCGACCAACATATATACGCGTGACGCAACGCGTTCGCACCCCAATTGGGATACGGCGGACGACCCCGTAGGGGTCGCATTTAATTAGCCCGCGGTCAATGGCGAACGTTGGCGTCAGCCAACGTGAGGCGTTGACCGCGGGAAACGATGTCACCTCCCACACCCGACCTTTAGGTCGCACCATATATATTGGGGGCGATGGGTGGTGCGACCTAAAGGTCGGATATCGCGGGGGGATACCGCGTTCCCGAGGTCAGAAGGGTCTATCGGCTGGCGCCGACAGACCCTTCTGACACA
>JAUNLZ010000012.1 GCA_030532005.1 Porphyromonas sp. | reverse complement strand
GGGTCTCCCCTACGCCCCTATAAACCAATCGGTTACGAGGGAGGTTCATTCCCCACCCTCCAAATGCCCCAAATGTATAAAAATACAACTCTTTTCGGCTGAAAATGGGTGGTGCGACCAAATGGTCGAAACCGAGGGGAGATGCCCCGTTTTTGTTGCAACGATGGTCGACCCCGGGACGCGACGTCTCCCCTACCCCACGACCTTTAGGTCGCACCACCCATCGCACTCCATATATATAGGATCCGATGTGGGAACCGATTTTTTGACGCCGACACCATATATATGTGACCCATTGGAGGGGAATAGGATCGTCGCGCTTAATGTGCATTACGGTGGTAGCAATATTTTATGTAAATTTGCTCTAAGGTACTGCAAATGATTGTAAACGTCCTTTTTTCGTCTCTTTTTCTGTTCTTTTTATGAGTAGTGGTAATGACCAACTGACCGAATTGGAGCTTAGAGTAGCTACATTGATACGCAAATATACGGATGCGAGAGCGTCATTGGCTCATAAAAAAGAGGAGTTTGAAGAACTCTTGAAAAAGCATGCGGAACAGCAGGATCGGATACGGAGTTTGGAGCAGACCTTATCTATCTCCGCCGTGACTATTGCGGAATCGCCTGACACCCAAGCCGCGCTTAAAGGCTTGGGGCAGGAGTTGGATCAGATCACGCAGGTGATAGACGAATGTATTACTCTGTTAGATAGTAGAGTTGAGTAAGCTTGGGCAGGTTCGTTTCGCCATCCGATTTGTGGTGCGAGATGTCGACAATAAATAGAGAGCTGTGATGGATGACAATCGTAATACGTTTGGCAATAAAAAACAAGATGTCAATCTCCGGATAGGTGAGGAGAGGATGACCATCAGTATTGCGAGAGATCCGGTTGCAGAGCAGGCGATGAGAGAAGCGGCCGTTTTGGTCAATAAGACTTTGGAACGGTATCGTACCGCTTTTCCGTCTGCAACGAAGAAGGAGTTGCTGAGCTATGTGGCGCTCCATATTGCCAATAGATTTAGGAGGCTACAGATGGAGCAGGATACCCTGCAATTGGAACAGCGCCTCGCTAAACTAAATAGAGACTTGGAGGAAACCCTCTGATCTCATCTAAAAAAGACCCGCCCCGCCCGACTCAAAGTGCTATGGAGCAGACTTTGTGGACTTTTTGTAAAGAATTAGGAGATGCAGATAGCGATTGCCGTATTGATTGCGCTGGCGGTATTGGTCATTGGCGGCGTAATCTTGTGGAAAAACATTTGGAGGACGCTCGAACAAAGAGCTAAGGAGGAGAAGGAAAACTATATCAAGCAGGCTAAGGAGGATATAGATATCCTGAAGAAAGATAAGCTCTTGGAGGTGAAAGAAGAGGCCCTCCGCAACAAGACCAAATTGGAGGAGGATATCACTGCCTGGAAGAGCAATGTACAGAGTACCGAGGCCCGGTTGCAAAATTTTGAAGGGAAGCTGAAGAATAGGGAACAGGGACTCAATAAATTGCAAAATGAGCTCAACAACAAGGGTAGGGAGCTGAATAGATTGGAGTCTGACATAGAGCTGCATAAGGAGCAGTGCCGTGAGCGTGAAGATGAGTTGATCAAACTCAAGAGCGAAGCGGAACACAAGTTGGAGCAAATCTGCGGACTTTCGGCTGAGGAGGCCAAGATACAATTGATAGAGAGTATCAAGGAGGAGGCGAGGGCCAACGCCACCGCCTATGTGAGTGAGATCATGGAGGAGGCGCGTATGACTGCCAATCAGGAGGCCAAAAAGTTGGTAATCAAGTCTATCCAGCGCATAGCTACCGAGACGGCTATCGAAAATGCCGTGACGGTCTTCCATATCGAAAATGATGAGATGAAGGGCCGTATCATCGGTCGTGAGGGACGCAATATCCGTGCTTTGGAGGCGGCGACCGGGGTGGAGGTGATTGTTGATGACACGCCGGAAGCCATTGTGTTGAGCTGTTTTGATCCGGTGCGTAGGGAGATTGCGCGTCTCACTTTGCACCAATTGGTACAGGACGGTCGTATACACCCCGCCCGTATTGAGGAGGTGGCGGCCAAGGTCAAAAATCAGATCGAAGAGGAGATTGTGGAGACCGGTAAACGTACGGTGATCGACCTCGGTATCCACGGTATGCACCCTGAGTTGGTGCGATTGGTGGGTAAGATGAAGTACCGCTCGAGCTACGGACAAAACTTGCTCCAACACTCGCGAGAGACGGCCAACCTCTGTGCCGTGATGGCGTCGGAATTGGGTCTCAATCCCAAAAAGGCGATGCGTGCGGGATTGCTCCACGATATCGGTAAGGTGAGTGATGAGGAGCCGGAGCTGCCACACGCCATACTCGGTATGAAGCTCTGTGAGAAGTACAAGGAAAAGGCGGACATCTGCAACGCTGTCGGTTCGCACCACGAGGAGATGGAGATGGAGACCTTGATTGCCCCTATCGTGCAGGCTTGTGACGCCATCAGTGGCGCGCGTCCGGGTGCGCGTAGAGAGATTGCGGAGGCTTATATCAAACGTCTCAATGACCTTGAGAAGTTGGCGCTCTCCTATCCCGGTGTTATCAAGACCTATGCGATACAGGCGGGTCGCGAATTGAGGGTGATAGTCGGTGCCGACAAGATGGATGATGCTGCGGTGCAACAACTGTCGGGTGAGATCGCCCAAAGAATCCAAGATGAGATGACCTATCCCGGTCAAGTCAAAATCACGGTGATCCGTGAGACACGCTCTGTCGCATTCGCGAAATAAAGATCAATTGCTCATTAGTAGATATCACTAAAAAGGACGGACGACCCGCTTGGATCGTCCGTCCTTTAAAATATGATACTGCCTCTCCGGCCTTTCCGATGGTCGGCTTACGGGAGGGTCTGGATCAGTGCGTAGATGTCTTCGTCGGTGGTGTCGTGGGAGGTGACGAGTCGGATCTCCCCGATAGATTCGTCCCAATAGTAGAAGTGGAACTGACGCTCCAATGCTTCGCTGACCGCACGGGGCAGGGTCAAGAAGAGTTGATTGCTCTCCACCTTTTGGGTGAATCGGACGTAGGATTTCCGGCTAAGGGCATCCGCCAATCTTTGTGCCATATCATTGGCGTGTGCAGCACTCTTTTTCCACAGTTCATCGGTGAGGTAGGCGATGAACTGTGCCGATATGTAACGCATCTTGCTTGCTAACTGGCACGCCTGTTTGCGGGCATATCGCGCCTCGGTTGCAAGCTCGGGGTCAAAGACCACCACGCATTCGGCACCCATCAGTCCGTTTTTGGTACCGCCCAACACCATTGTGTCTATGCCACAAGCGGCGGAGACTTGGTCGATAGATTTACCCAAAGCGACTGCGGCATTGGCGATACGGGCGCCGTCCAAATGCACTTTCATCCCATATTTATGGGCGAAATCACAGAGGGCGGTCAGCTCCTCCGGTGTGTAGATGGTGCCCAACTCGGTGCATTGGCTGATGTAGACCGCCCCCGGCTGTGAGTGGTGCTCGATGCCGAAGTTGGTCATATAGGGTTGCAGTAGCTCGGGGGTCAGTTTGCCGTCCGGCGTGGGGATCTGTCGGATGGTACACCCGGTGGCTTTGGCGGGGGCGCCGCACTCATCGACTGCAATGTGGCCGGTCTCCGGAGTAAAAATAATGTGATAGGGTCGGGTGAGCAATTGGAGCGCCATGGTATTGCTGCCGGTACCGTTGAAAGTAAACAGCGGTACCGAGGGACGGGCGAAAAGCCCCTCCACCATCTCGGTGGCGCGCTCCGTCCAAGGGTCTGTGCCATAACCAAAAGCGTGGTTGACGTTGGCTTCGGCAATCGCCTCCAATACGAGGGGGTGTACGGTGGAGTTATTATCTGATGCAAAACTTCTCATAACTGTCATCTAATAACGCTAATAACAAGTGGTTTAGTGATCTTTATTTACAGATTGACCGGCGGATACATGGTATCCCACCAAGCGGGGTCATCTTTGAGCCATTTTTGGAACCAAGCCATAGTGGTTTGCATCCAGAGGCGACGTTTATTGGGTTCGTAGATACCGTGATCCTCACCATAGACTTTTACAAACTCCACCTCTTTGCCCAAAATCTTGAGAGCGTTGTACATCTGTACGCTTTCGCCCACGGGGACGTTGACATCGGCGGTACCGTGGAGCAACAGTAGTGGGGTATTGATTTTGTCGGCGTTGTAGAGGGGACTCTGTTCGGTGTAGAGGCTGGGGTTATTCCAAGGATAGCTGTCATAGCTGGCCACGGTACTGTAGCCGATCCCCCAGGTGCCTTCGCCCCAGTATGAAGCTATCGAACTGATACCGGCGTGGCTGACCGCGGCGGCAAAGATGTCGGTAACGGTCTGTAGGTATTGGGTCATAAACCCTCCGTAGCTGGCGCCGATGCAGCCGATCTTATCGGCATTGACGTAGGGGTGCTCGTCACAAAAGCCCTGTACCGAAGCGATGATCTCGTCTGCGGTACGCTGACCCCACGCATTAATGTGTCGGGAGGCATACTCTTGGCCCCAGCCGGTGGTACCGCTCGGATTGAGGGTCAGCACCACATAGTCTTGCGCCGCATACATCGGCAGCGAGTAGGAGCCCTCGAAGAAACGTCCCGTGGGCGAGGTGCCGCCGTAGTAGTAGACGATCATGGGGTATTGCTTGGCGGGGTCGAAGTGGGGCGGCAGGTAGAAGCGTCCGGGTACCTTGTCGCCGTTAGGCATAGTGAAGCTCCAATCGGTGACGGTTCCCAACTCGAGGTCTTGCATCTTTTGGGCGCTGAGGTCGTATACCAACTGTTCCTTATTGTCGGTGATGCGGTAGTATCGGTCCGAGTTATTGGCGCTCTGACCGGAATAGGTGATGGTATTGCCTTTATTGTCGGTGGCAAATCGCCTTACCATATCTTCGGTTGTCGGCAATTGGGTGATGCGTCCGCTCTTTAGGTTGCAACGGTAGAGTGAGACGCGGTCTTTGTTTTCGGCGGTAAAGAGTGCCTCAAAGCGGTCGGGCAATACATAGACCCGCCCTACACTTGGGTCAAAGTCTTTGGTCAATGCTTTGGCTTGCCCCGTCTTGAGGTCGTAAAGGAAGAGTTGGCCGTCGTATGTATTGACAATCGCCCCCTCGGGGAGGTTTTTGCCTATGCCGCCAAAAGCGTTGGCGTTGCCGGAAACCAATAGGTATCGGTCGTCGGAGGTGTAGGAGATAGTGCTGATCTCTTTCTCACCGCTGAATAGGGTATCGACCGCCAGGGTCTGCAGATCCATAACCATGAAGTCGCTTTCCGAGAAAGGTATTTCGGTAGTGGGACGAGAGGCACTGAAGATGATCTGCCGACCGTCGGCGGAAATATCGTGGAGATCGGTATCTCTGTAACCGTATGTCAGTGGCTGGTAACTGCCGTCTGCCAATGAGAATAGGGCAAGGGTCTGACGGTCTCTATAAGCGGCGGTGGTGTCGTAACGCCCCATCACCCGCTCCACAATACCTTTATTTTCCGGTCCTTTGTCCGAGACGAAGAATATCAGGTGATCCTCGGTCGGGGTAAAGACGAAGTAGCGCTCCTCGGGAAGCGAGGGATAGAGGACTTCGGATTGGAGGGTGGCGGGATCGAGTGTCATCAGCCGCAGGCCGTTATCGCTTTTCTCGGTAAACCAGAGCTTGTCGGTGCGCGGCATCCAGCTGGCTTTGAGGTAAGTGCCGTCTAAGTGTGCAACGATCCGTGTACCGTCGTAAAGCAATACGCTATTGACCGATTTGTCGTTGACCTTCTCCGAAATGACCAATGTGGAGTACCGACCTGAGGGGGAAACCGTGGTATTGGCAATGCTCTTGCCGGTAAACATATACTGCATACTTAGGGTCTCTTTTTCGTCCAAAGAAAGGACGATCTCACTCTCCTTACGGTCGGGCAGTAGACGCAACCGCCACTCCGAGGCGCCGCCGGGTCGGGAGAGGCGTCTGACCGCTACCTTGTGCGACAGACTTGGCTCTACGCTTATCGGATAGGTATAGGTGCCGGAGGTATCGGACTGTCCGATCAATTTGCCGTCGTAAAACAGTCGGAAAGCGGTATCGCTCTCTATGATGAGTTTTGCCTTTTCAAACCTCGGACTTCTCAAAGCCAAGAATGCGGTCTCCACGGTCTGTAGGTTGCCGCTTAGGGTAGAGTCACTCCTAAAGAAGCCCTCTCCGTCTGCGGCAATCACCTTGAGCGAGGCATTGTCCAACCGCGTTTGAGGCAGCTGCATCAATTGGGTATTGATATCATAACGTTTGCCGGTGATGTTGATGCTGTCACTCATAAAGGGGGCGCGCGCCACCTTGGGTTCAAAGCCTTTTACCCGGTCAATCGTCACTGTATCGACCTGTGCCGAAACGGTGGTGCAGAGGAGTAGGCCGCAGAGGGTTCCAATAAATTTCTTCATAACACAAATGAATTATAGAGTATAGGTTAGTTGTGTACCGCTCCATCCGTTGATCTCAAGGGGAGCGTCGCTGATGGCAAATAGAGTAGGGCCGCTGCCGCTCATGGCCGCATACACGGCACCCGCCTCGTAGAGGGCGTTTTTGCCCTCCGCCAAAGCGGGGTGGAGGTCAAATATATGAGGTTCGAAAGCGTTGTAGAGGTGCTTGCACCATTCGCCCATCGGTCTTTGGAGTGTCGTCCGCAGTTCTTCGCCCTCCTCCGACGGCACCACACCGCGATAGGCTTCGGCGGTAGAAATATGGATATCACTGAGGAGGAGTGTCAAGACCTTTCCCTCCAAGTCAAGCGGATAGGGTGATAACAGCTCCCCTATGCCCTCGGCTATCTGAGGTGTGTCGGTCAAGAAAAAGGAACAGTCCGCCCCCAAACGGGTAGCCATACGGTGAAGCTCCTGCGGTGACAATCCCAACTCAAATTGCCGGTCAAGCAACAGCAACATATTGGTGGCATCGGACGATCCTCCCCCGAGACCCGCACCCGTGGGGATGCGTTTCCTCAAATAAATATTGACCGCCGGAAGTGTGGGACGCAACTCTCTGACCAATCGATAGGCGCGTACCACCAAGTTGTCATCGGCGGGTTCGCCCCAGTCACCAAAGTCATACCCCATCTCCCCGTCGCTCGGCAATAGCTCTAATGCGTCTCGGAGAGGGATCGGCACCATGCAGGTTTGCAAGTCGTGGTACCCGTCGGGGCGCTTACGCAAGACACGCAAGCCCAAGTTGATTTTGGCTTTGGGAAATCGTATCATCTGACCATAGATCTGAGGAGTGCGATCTCCTGAGCCCACAGGTCAGGATTGGGCGTCTCCAAGATGATCGGTATATCGTCCAAGCGGTCGTCATTAATAATCATCTCGAAGAGGGTCATACCGATCACCCCTTCTCCTACCGGGGCGTGACGGTCGACACGGCTTGCCAGCTCCTTTAGCGAATCATTGAGATGAATCCCTCGCAGATATTCCAAACCGACAATTTTATCAATCTGACGGAAGGTATCGAGATAGCCCTCCTCTGTACGTATATCGTATCCCGCCGCCAATGTATGCGCCGTATCTATGCAGATACCCACTCGGCTCTTGTCCTCCACCTGATCTATGATCTCCGCCAAGTGCTCAAAGCGGTAGCCCACGTTGGTGCCTTGCCCTGCGGTATTCTCAAGCACCGCCGTCACCCCTTCGGTCTCTTGTAGCGCCCGATTGACCTCCTCGGCAATCTGACTGAGGCAGTCGCTCTCGCTCATCTTTTTGAGGTGGCTGCCGGGGTGGAAGTTGAGCAACCGGAGCCCTAAAAGCTCACACCGTTTCATCTCGTCCAAAAAGGCGTCCTGACTTTTTTTTAGATTGGTAGGGTCGGGGGCGCCGAGATTGATCAAGTAGCTGGCGTGGGGCAAGATGTGCTTCGGTTCGAAGCCCTCTTCCTTTAACGCAGTTCTAAAACGCTCTATCTCTTCGTCCTCCAACGGTTTGGGATACCACTGGCGTTGGTTCCTTGTAAAGAGGGCAAAGGCATTAGCCCCGATCGCCTTGGCATTGGCCACCGCATTGGAGACTCCCCCTGCGGCGGACACGTGCGCGCCTATATACTTGGTCTTCATAATCAACTATCTTATCTATTCTAATATCAACCTTTATCCTCAACACTCATTACATTGGACGCGACACCGGACGCGGTACGACGCATACGCTGCAACACCACCGCTGCAACCAAGCTCAAGACCGCCAACAATATGAGGGTGCCAACGCCCCAATCGAAAGCGACAAGCCGATCCCCGATAACAAATACCATGAGGTTATTGAGGAGATGGAAAAGGATGGCCAACCAGAGTCCGCCGTACAGGGCGGTATAGCCTAAGAGCGCACCCAAAGCCATACGACTCGGAAAGCCGGTCCACTGTAGATGTATGGCACCGAAGATAAATGCCGTGAGCCACACCGCCACATGTGGATTGCGGGTCTTTGACAGCAACCAGCCTTGCAACCCGCCGCGGAACAGTAGTTCTTCCGAAAATGGAGCCACAACGATGGTACCTATATATATGAGTAGTCTGGCGCCCCACCGCTTTTCGCTCAAGAGCGCTTCGTATTCGCGAGACATAATTGCCTCCATTTCGGCAAATAGGTCCGGCACCGGGAGTGACCGCATCATCGACTCCAAGGTGAGACTGATGCCCAATCCCAATACCATCAGCAACAGCGTCCACCCG
This sequence comes from Porphyromonas sp., assembly GCA_030532005.1. Classification (GTDB taxonomy): domain Bacteria; phylum Bacteroidota; class Bacteroidia; order Bacteroidales; family Porphyromonadaceae; genus Porphyromonas_A. Next base: position 17,309 of record JAUNLZ010000012.1, on the reverse strand, counting down.
ACATTGTTACGGATTACGTCCCGCCAATCGAGACGCCAAACCGATTCCATTCGGCTGCGGCGGTAGTAATACTCCACCAACCGGGCAGGCAAAGCAAACATCGCCAAGCTGTCTAACGTCATGGCGGCGTATTTGGCATAGCTCTCCTCCATCAGCCGACCCAAAACCGGATGGACAATCACTACCGAAGCCATAGACAACAGTAGCAAAAAGGCCAATAGAGAAAATAGATACCCGGCCGTCGGGCGAGCTCCGCTATTAAAACTATTTGAGTGTACCATCATAGTCACAAATATACTAAAAAGAGGCAGATGTCCCGCTCGGTAACAGTGACCTCTATTCTCCGCAATTTGTGGCCTTTACCGCCGCGGGTCATCTATGATCCACCTAACTCGGACCTATATTATCTCCCCATTATGGACCTATTATAGAGATGAGGCGGTTATCGTTACTGTATGATTTCGGGATGTATTTTCTTGAGGCGTCGGAGGGCTTCTTTGGCGGCGTTTTGGTGGGATCGTTTCTTCGTTGTTCCTACGCCTACGGTGGTTATTGGGCCGTCGGGCATCTCTATGTGCAGTTGACAGCGGTGGATAAAGCCTTGTTCTTTGTCGTAGCGGGTGTCTAAATGCTCAAAGCGGTAGGGGAGTTTTTCTTTCTGCATCAAGATGATCAGTTCGGTCTTGTAGTCTTCTTCTTTCTTGGCTACGAACTTGACGTTGTTCTTGGAGATAATCAGATGTGATCGCACAAACTGGGCTGCAAAGCGGTACCCTTTGTCTAAGTAGATGGCTCCGATCAAGGCCTCCAAAGCGTTGCCGGTCAGGTCAGAACCTTTGATGGTGATACCGCTGTCGGCGTAGATGAGGGTGTCGAGTCCCATCTTCTCCGCCATGTTATTCATATTTTGTCGGTTGACCAAGTAGGATCGGATGTTGGTGAGTGTTCCCTCCGACTCATTGGGATAGAGCTCAAAGAGGGCATCGCCGACCGCTAAGTTGACGACGCTATCGCCCAAGTACTCCAATCGTTCGTTGCTATGTGTCGCTCCCCTGTTTTCGTACGACCGGTGGGTCAGCGCCAAGGTGTAGAGCGAGACGTCGCCCAATTCGGCGCCGATCAACTCTTCTAATGCGATTTGTCGGTCTGTTTTAGGCTTCTTGCTACTCTGTTTTTTCTTTCCAAATAGCCGATTGATGTGTAGGCAGATGTTTTGAGTCAGGTGGTGTAGTTGCATTGGGTTGTATTGGGTTGTGTTGTGTCTTTCTTAAAAAACTCCTCACTCAGAAAGTCTTTATTGATTCTGCGGTGAGGAGTGTAGTGGTTATTATGTAGAGGGTTAGGGTCTATTCTTCGTACTTCTTAAAGATCACGGATGCGTTGTGTCCGCCAAAGCCAAAAGTATTGGAGAGGGCTACGCGCACAGGACGCTCTTGCTTTTTATTGAAGGTAAAGTTGAGCTTGTAGTCGATTTCGGGATCTTCGTCTCCCTCTTGGTGGTTGATGGTCGGCGGCACCACCCCTTCGTAGATGGCCATTACGCTCGCCATAGCCTCCAAGGCACCCGCCGCCCCCAACAGGTGACCGGTCATCGACTTGGTGCTACTGATATTGAGCTCGTAGGCGTGATTGCCAAATACCTCTTTGATCGCTTTGACCTCGCTGATGTCTCCCACCGGCGTAGAGGTGCCGTGTACATTGATGTAGTCTACATCTTCGGGTTGCAGTCCGGCATCCTCCAATGCGTTGTGCATCACCAATTTGGCGCCGAGGCCTTCGGGATGTGATGCGGTCAGGTGATAGGCGTCCGCCGACATACCGCCACCCACTATCTCTGCATAGATCTTGGCACCTCTTGCCTTGGCGTGTCCTAACTCCTCGAGGATCAGAGTGACACTGCCTTCGCCCATCACAAAGCCGTCACGACTGCCGCTAAATGGCCTTGAGGCGGTCTCGGGTGCGTCGTTACGGGTGGAGAGGGCATTCATGGCATTAAAACCGCCCAAACCGGCTAAGGTGATGGAGGCTTCGGCCCCTCCGGTCACGATCATATCGGATTTGCCCAAACGGATCAAGTCAAAAGCGTCTATAATGGCATTGGTGCCCGACGCACAGGCGGATACCGTAGCATAATTGGGTCCGTGGAAGCCATACGCCATACTGATTTGCCCCGCTGCCATGTCGGCAATCATCTTGGGGATGAAGAAGGGGTTAAACCTCGGGCCTCGCTCCGCATTGTAGGAGAGCATCTCTTCCTCAAACGTCTTGATGCCGCCTACTCCGCTGGTAAAGATCACGCCGATACGGTTTTTATCCGCCGTCTCGAGATCCAGACCGCTGTCTTTGAGCGCTTCCGCAGCACTTACGAGAGCAAACATGGTGTACCTGTCGTACTTGCGCGCCTCTTTGCGGTCGAAGTGCCGGTTGGGATCAAAGCCCTTGACCTCGCAGGCAAATTGCGTCTTGTGCTTGCTGACATCTACCAAAGTGATGGGAGCGGCACCGCTGCGGCCTTCTTTTAGCGCTTCCCAAGTGGACGGCATATCATTGCCCAAAGGGGAGATCGCACCAAGGCCGGTTACTACTACTCTCTTAAGTTCCATATCTATGCAAAAGGACTCTGTTTATTCGATTAAATCTTTATATCACTTGGGTCGTCACACCCATTGACCGCCGAAGGACTGCCTTCCGGTCAACATAACTATACAATAAAAGATAAAAGCAAAGGAAGTGCCCGAAGATGACGCATCACCCCTCAAGCACTTCCCTTTTAGCCATCTGTTTATTTGTTATTCAACGCAGACTCGATGTGGCTGATGGCGTCGCCTACTGTTTGGATGTTTTGAGACACCTCGTCCTCGATAGCGATATCGAAAACCTTCTCAAACTCCATAATAAGTTCAACAGTATCCAATGAATCAGCGCCAAGATCATTCGTAAAACTTGCGGCGTCGGTCACCTCGCTTGGGTCAACGTTTAGCTTCTCTACAATAATCTCTTTTACCTTGTCTGCAATTTCCTGATTTGCCATACTGAATCTTTTAATTAGTTGTTAGCGATATTAATATATTCTCAGCAAATGTAGTTATCTTTGAGATTGAAACCCATCAACTACTGAGCAAATATACACAAATTATGCACAACGGATATGTCGGTGTGCAGTATTAACTTATTTTAGATGAAGAAAATTGCTGTATTCGCTTCAGGAAGTGGTTCGAATATGCAGAAGATCGCTGAGTACTTCCGTGACCATCCTGAGAGAGAGCTTTGTATCGCCACCGTCATCACTGACTGTGCAGATGCCTATGTGCAAACGCGTGCCAAAGCCTTTGGCATACCGGCGCATCACCTCACGAAAGCTCAGTTGTCGGATCCCGCTTACCTATTGCCCTTGCTTGCAGGTTACGAAGTGGATGCTGTCATCTTGGCGGGTTACTTGCGACTGATCCCCGACTTCTTGCTCCAAGCCTACCCTGATAGGATTGTCAATATCCACCCCGCATTGCTGCCCAAGTATGGCGGTAAGGGGATGCACGGTATGCACGTGCACGAAGCGGTCAAGGCGGCGGGTGAGTCGGTGTCGGGCATCACCATCCATATCATAGACGGGGAGTACGACAAGGGTACCACGCTGTTCCAAGCCGAGACAGAGCTATTGCCCGTCGACACCCCTCAAGAGATCCAACAAAAGGTGCAGGTACTCGAACATCGCTACTTCGCTCCCGTCATTGCCGATTGGTTGGAGCGCCTCTGAGCATTTGATACCGGCGGTATCAGAGCGGGTCGACATCAAAGTAGCAATTCATCACCGGCCCTCGGTACTCTTTTAGGAGTGTATCGGTCAGCGAGTGCAAGAGTTCTCTGACCTTTGTCGGGGAAAGATGGAGAGGGAGTAGTAGGGTCACCTTGTAGCCGATAGCCGTCTGCTTCTTACGCACCGGCATAGGGGCGGGACCGAGGATATTGCCTTGCGGGAAATGTTGACCGTATAGGGAGACCGCTTTGCCTGCCAAGGCGTAGGCTTCGGACTGTGCGGCACTCTCAAAGTAGACATCGATAGCGCGTGAAAAAGGAGAGAATTGGATGGCGTTACGCTCCTCCAATTCGTGGTCGAGCATCGTCCGATAATCATTTTTGGAAAAGGCGGAGAGGGCATTGGGAGCCTTGGCGAAATACTGCACCACCATCCTTTTGAGGTGCGGCGCTTCGTCCCTGCACTTGGTGAGGTAGCGGTAGGCACGCTCATTGGCGCGGAAGTCGGGGAGGGTGGTCAGGAGGTCCAGTTGCACTATGCCTACGGTCGTGGCCGATTGCAAGAGATCCATCGGCGGTTCGTAAGCTGTCGAGAGGATCAGTTGGGGTTGGGCGGTACGCTTATCCACCTCCTCCGCCATTTTGATGGCAATACCGGGGTAAAGCGACTCCAACGCCCGTCTCAACCGCTCCACACCGGTACCCTCCAATCGCATACCCGACGCTCCGCACTCTGGACAATGGGTGGGCATCGGCTGGTAATAGCCGCACATACCGCAGACCAAGTTGCGGGACGATTCTACATACCTCAGTACGGTGTGGCAATGAGGACATTTGGGCGACGCCTCACACTTCGGACAAGTGGCCCTGCGGGCATAGCCTTTGCGTTGATAGAGGAGGAGGGCCATTCCCCCCTCTTCAATCGCTTCTCTTACGGCACCCATCAATTCGACCGACAGTACACGCCCCTGCACCCGATCTTTCTCAAAAGCCTCTGACATAGAGACCATCTGCAGACGAATATCCTTGGGGGCGGTTGGACTGCTGACGAAACTGTACTTCCGTTGCAATGCCAAAGTATAACTTTCGACCGAGGGAGTGGAGGAGATCAGCAAGGTCTCGACCTTGCAAAAGTGACCCAACATCAGTGCGACATTGGAGGCGGTGAAGCGGGGCGCCGGCTCTCTCTGCCGATAGCCGGACTCCTCCTCGTCCATCACGACGATAGACGAAAGCCGGCTTAAGGGCAGCCAGACTGCCGCTCGCAAACCGATATACAACCCGCTCTCGCCCGAAAGGGCCGCCAACCAAGAGGTACGCCGCTCCTTTTCGGCAATATCCGAGTAGTAACGGTAGAGGTTGCCCTCAAAGAGCTGTTGCAGCCGGGGCAATGTCACTTTGAGAGAGGCTATATCGGGAAAAAGAAGCAACGCCTGTCCCCCCTGGGTCACCACGTCAATCAGACGGTCATACGGGATACGCCCCAAAAGGTCACTTCCCGGCAAGTGCATCAGCAAGATACGCGAGCTACCCACCTGTACCAACGCCGACGGTTGGTCTCCTACCCTTTGTCGAGGGACCAGAGCCTCTTGACTCAGTTCCGAAGCGAGCACTTCCGTTCGCTCTATCACCCCCAAACGCCTCAGCTTATTGATCACATAGTTAGAGACCCCCAACCAATCTGCCAAGGCTTGCAAGGTCATTGGGGCTTTGTCCCCCGGGCGGTATTCCGACAAGATTTGTTGCAACGCCCGATCGACCGCCGTTCCTTTCTTGGGCCGATTGAGGATCTGCCCTTGGAAATGTTCCTCTCCCATAAACTTGGCGGAGGGCAACCACCCTTGCAGTACTAACGCTGCCTTTGGCGACACCTTGTGCTGTTCTCCCTCAGGTCTAAAACCGGTCTGCACCGCCGCCACTAACAAGTCTCCAAGGCTGCACATATAATAGTGGGCCGCCCACTGCCATAGCGTGAGGATCGGTTCGGGTACGGGAGGGTAGGGCAATACCCGCTCCACCTCTTTGAGCTTTAGTCCGCTCTGTTTGGGCGTGCGCGACTGCTCCAAGACCAATCCGGTGTAGCTCTTTTTGTTGCCAAACGGCACTACCGCCAGCTTCCCTTTTATCTGTGGCACCTCCATACCATCCACCCTCAGTCGATAAGAAAAAACCGGTTGGGAGAGCGGCAGCGGCATCAACACATCAAGGTAAAGATAGTAAGCCATAGCGGAAAACTATCTGGGAGCCTTGAGGTAGAGGACAAAAGCGATAGGGGCGTAGATGATGTTGGGCAGCCACGCCGCCACAATAGGTGTGAGCGCGCCGCTGACGGCATACGCCGACGATATGGTAAAGAGCAAGATGTATACAAAGGTGAGGGCCAGACCGATAGCCATATTAATACCCAACCCCCCTTTGACCTTACGTGCCGAAAGAGACGCGCCGATCAGGGTGAGGATAAAAGCCGCCATGATGGAGGCGAAACGCCGGTGGTACTCCACCTCAAAGGTCTGTATATTGCCCATACCGCGCTTCCGCTGTTGCGAAATGTAGTGAGACAGTTCGGCATTGGTCAGTTGCTCCCCGTCCTCTCGGGATATGAGTAGGTCGGACGGTGTCAGTATCAGCATGGTGTCTAAGCTCGCTCCATACTCACTGTGCTCCTTGAGCCCCTCAAAAGTGCGGATGTGATAGTCGTAGACCGTCCAGTGATACAGACTGTCATAACTGATGCTCCGTGCCGTCAATTGACTGACAAGTGTGTTATTTTCAAACTTCTGCATTGAGAAGTTGTACCCTCTGTTTTCTCTCGAATCAAAGGTGCTGAAGTAGACCACCTCCCCCGGCGCTACCGCCGCCTGGATGTTTTGATCCACCTCCACCTTTTTGTTACGCACCCAAGTGTTGGTAAAGTCGATGCGTACCACATTGAGTCGGGGGATGATCCATCCGCTAAACATAAACGAAACCAGCGCTATGATACCCGCCGATATCATATAGGGTCTCAAGATCCGGTTAAAGCTCAGCCCCGCCGCCTGCATCGCAATGATTTCGGAGCGTGCCGCCAACTTGCTGGTAAAAAAGACCACCGTGATAAAGATAAACAACGGCGAGAGCAACAACGCGTAGTAGGGGATAAAGGCGATATAGTAGCTTACGATTTCGGAGAAAGAGAGTAGAGGATTGAGGAACTCCTCCATCTTCTCCTGTATGTCTATCACCACAATGATGATCAGTATCAGCATCAGAGCAAATAAAAACGTACCCAAAAAACGTCCGATAATGTACCGGTCTATCCGCTTGATGCCGACAGCATCGTAGAGTTGTTTCGCCCACCTATTCATACTAAGTCCGGACTATCTGCGTTGTTGCAATTGAGGGAGTACACTCGCTTTCCAACTGACATAGTCGCCCTCGATGATATGACGACGGGCTTGTCTCACCAAGTCCAAATAAAAAGCGAGGTTGTGGATACTGGCAATCTGTAGCCCGAGCAATTCGTCGGATCGAATCAAGTGACGCAGATAAGCCTTGCTGTACGCGTGGTCGACATAACTGGTACCCTCCGGATCCAATTCGGAGTGGTCGTCCTTCCACTTCTCATTACGCATATTCATAGTGCCTTGCCAGGTAAAAAGTTGACCGTTACGGCCATTGCGGGTCGGCATGATACAGTCAAACATATCCACACCCCTTTCTATCCCCTCCAAGATATTGGCAGGCGTCCCCACACCCATCAGATAGCGGGGCTTATCCTTAGGCAATACCTCATTGACCACCTCTATCATCTCATACATCACCTCCGTAGGCTCCCCCACACTGAGACCGCCGATAGCATTGCCGTCGGCGCCCAACTCGGCCACCCTCAGAGCCGCTTCTCTTCGGAGGTCGGCAAAGCCGGCCCCCTGCACTATAGGGAATAGCGATTGCGGATAGCCATAGATAGGCTCTGTCTCATTGAGGCGCCGACGACACCGTTCCAACCACCGCATCGTGAGGTCGAGCGACTGCCTGGCGTAGTTCCGGTCACTGTCGCCGGGCGGACACTCGTCAAACGCCATAATGATATCTGCACCGATCTCCCGTTGTATGTCCATCACCCGTTCCGGGGTAAATAGATGGCGAGAGCCGTCAATATGACTTTGGAAGTGTACCCCCTGCTCCGTAATCTTACGGCTGTCAGCCAACGAAAAGACCTGGAAGCCGCCGCTATCCGTCAGCATCGGCCCCTCCCAACCGTTAAATCTCTGGATACCGCCGGCACCCTTGATGATATCGGTACCCGGGCGTAAATAGAGGTGGTACGAATTGCCGAGGATGATCTCAGCCTTGATATCCTCCTTTAATTCCCAAGCGTGTACCGCTTTGACACTCCCTACCGTACCCACCGGCATAAATATAGGAGTATGCACCTTGCCGTGCGGCGTATGCAACACTCCGGCACGTGCCGACGAGTTATTATCACTATGTTGGATTTCAAATTTCATACGAATACAAAGATACCAAAACATTGCTTTTCGATACTACCGGCCATCTCGCCCGCTCAACCCTTTTTCGTGTAGACAGACAATTATCCGAATCGCTTGGAAGTCAAATATAAAGAAGAGTAAACTGTAATGCCTTTGATATTCGACCTGTAGGTCGCACCTCCCATCGTACCCTATAAATATGGTGCGACCTAAAGGTCGGGGGGGGGTGAGGTGACGTCACGTCACTTCCCTGGGTCAACGCCTCACGTTGGCTGACGCCAACGCTCGCCATTGACCGCAGGGCTAATTAGATGCGACCCCTCCGGGGTCGTCCGTCGGTTCCCCTTTAGGGGTGTTTTTATACATTTAGGTCATTTTGAGGGTGGAGAAATGGGGTCTTCCTTAATTGGTTGGTCTATAGGGGCATAGAGGAGACCCGAAGTTAGCCAAAGTTAGACGACCGTCGGCCCACGATTAGACGGCCGTCTCGTCTCGGTCCGTCGGCCGTCTAACTTTGGCGAGTTGGCCACCTCTCCCAACCCCTTGTATTATAATTCGTTACAAAACCACCGATTTGAGTACCCCAAATCATCAGCCTATTAAAATATAAAGCACCATTTACTCTATTTAGCATACATAGACTTCCTCCCACCTCTACGGTACGGACGTGAGGTGCCTCCCAATAGTATCCAACGAAAATCGCTCATTGGAATCATTTTTTTTTGCCTGTGCTCTTATTTTTCATAGGTAGGTATTATCTTTGCCAATGACAACCAATAATGAGGTTGACTTAGCAGTTAATGTGTCAATAATAATATATAGCTCTATGAAGATATTGGCAATGAGTGATACCCATGGTATGTATCGACTTTTGGAAAACTTGCCGGAGGCTGATTTGCTTATCCATGCCGGTGACTCCTCTATATTTGGAGATGAGGATGAGATAATAGACTTTGTGGAGTGGTTTATTGACCTACCTTATCGACATAAAGTGTTTATCACCGGTAATCACGACTTCGCTCTACACCGGGATAAAGTATCAGATCTGCCTACCAACTGTTATTTCCTTAATTTTTCTATTGTGGAATTAGAAGGAATAAATGTGTGTGGTATACCATTCTTTTTGGAACGGAAGAACTATGTCGAAGGGATCGATCAGTTTGAGGCAATTGGTAAATCTAAAATAGATCTTTTGGTGTCACACCAACCGCCCTATGGGATATTGGATTATTCGGATTACTATGGTCATTATGGAAGTCCCTATCTACTAAGAAAGGTGCGTGAACTAAAACCTAAGTGCCATATCTTTGGTCATATGCACGAAGGGTATGGAAAACTCGGAGATGGGGGTATATTATTTGTCAATTGCTCTTTGATGGGTGACAGTTTGGAAAGGCTCTCTAACCCTCCCATCCTTCTTGAAATTTAAGAAATCACATTACCCTACTAACATGAACGACAAAGAACTGGAGTACTTTATAAAACAAACTGACAACCGTACTTATTGGAGTGGTATTGCCACCTATACAGTTGATAAAAATTGTGCTACCTACTCTATTGATGGTACGGTTTTGGTCAATGGCTCCAATATAGTTGGGGATAGCTATTCTATCCAAGAGGGTACAGAGATAATAGCCGGCTATGCATTTGACAACTCTTCTTTGCATCACATACATATCCCGGAAGGGGTGTATGCAATTGGGAGCTATGCTTTTTCCGATATGAAAAACCTGACTGAGATCACCCTTCCAAGTTCGCTAATCTACATTGGCGACTCCGCCTTTGCTTCGTGTCAAAATCTAAAAAGGATAAATATACCTGAGGGGATTACGGTCTTGACGAACACATTTTCTTCGTGTGTCCGGCTCGAACATATCGATTTGCCCAATAGCCTAAAAGTAATTGATGGGGCATTTACTCACTGTCAATCCTTGGAGTGCATTGTAATCCCCGAGGGTGTTGAAGAAATACGCAATGATGCATTTCAGTGGAGTGGGGTACGTCAAATAGAGCTTCCCTCGACCATTCGCCTTTTGGATATGGCTTTTTATTCTTGTCGAGCATTGGAGGTGGTCAAGTGGGAAAAGCTACAAAGCGAAGATGTGATTATCAAGAGCAACGCTTTTGGGTACTGCGAGAACCTTAGGAAAATAGAGCTACCCGATGGCATTAAGGAGATAGAGTCCGGTGCATTTACCTCATGTCATGTGCTCCAAGAAATAGTGTTACCTAAGTCGTTGGAGATTCTCGGGGTTCCTCTTTTGTGGCACCATAAAGCTGGAATAATTATAAGCCGCTCCAAAGAGTTTTTGGTGGAAAATGGAATGCTGATGAATAGGCAAAAGAGCTCCTTAATAGCTTGTCTCAATAGGAATACTTTTATCGAGATCCCCCACTCTGTTGAGTATATCGAATCGGGAGCTTTTGCAGACTGTGATACCATTGAGCATATTTCGATTGGATCTGGAGTAAAGTGCATTGGACAGGATGCGTTTTACGGTTGCTTAAATCTGGCAAAGGTCGACTTTTCTGAGAGTTTGGAAGAGATAAAACAAGGAGCATTTGCCGAGTGTAATAGTCTGACAGAAATTGTATTGCCTGATAATGTCGTGACCATAGGTGCATTTGCATTTTTCAATTGTAGGTCGCTTCATCAATTAGTACTGCCGAAACATCTTGAAGATATTCAGTACGGATTGGTACAAGGATGCGAAAAGCTGAAGTTCCTTGAAGTTCCCGACAATACTCGAACTATTGAGGAATTGAGCTTTAGCGGACAAGAATCTATTGAAGAAGTCGTATTGCCGCTAAACTTAGAAAAAATAGGAGCTGATGCATTTAGTGAATGCTACGGTCTGAAAAGGTTGCGTCTTAATGATGGTATCAAATATATAGGGAGTAGAGCCTTTTATAATTGCTACTCTTTGCTTATAGACTATCTTCCTGAGTCTTTGGAGAATGTTGGCAAAGGTGCATTTTATGGTACCCAAATAACAGATGAAGTGTGCAGACAGCTGCACGCACTTTTTCCTCATGCACTTGCCCCCGCATTCCGAGCATTTGAGAGTAATGAGTATGAAGACTAATAAGAAAGGGGCCTTAGTCTTCATATCCGATTACTGTCTCTAAATATCGAGATACTTACTGAGAATGTCGGAGATTTTTAGAGCATTTTCGTATGAATAAGCTCGATACCATGCATGATTAGGGATGGCATACACTTCTTGACCTTTCCATAAACCTTTCTTTACGTACGCTCCTACGCCCTCAATGGACTTTATCCCCATTCGTTTTAGTTTTTCATCCCCTGTAAATAGGAATATAATTTTCTTTGGATTGAGGATCCCTATGAGCTCTTGGGTGAGAGGTGTGCATAAGTCCCAAATTTCTTTGCCCAAGTCTCCTTCGTTATTTGTATTGAAATAGCATGCGTTGATGCCTGTAATACGATCGTTCTCAATGTATTTCCAAAGTGCCTCGACCCTACGGAACGCACCGGACTGCCGGCTATTGCCTTCAGAATATTTATAGATATTAAATCCTTGGGTTAGGTCATCAATGGTTTCCCTCTCTTTACCTTTCTCCGTAACATACTCACTATACGGCTTGGAACCTCCTGGATTGATGCCTACAAATAGTAGTTCGGGAGATTCTTTGGGAAGCTCGGTTTGGAATACATAAAAGTCCAAATCTGTCTCACTCTTGTTGATAAATGCTCTGCACTCTTTACAGACTTTTTTGCCCCATTTTTGGAGCTCGATTTGTAGTTTGTTCATGACTTGCGAAGTAGATTATAATTAGATACTTACTTCTCACAAATATAACAAATAATCAAAGTCACTTTTATTTGTGCTTGTCAATGCATTAGTTCCGGCACTCCCTCCTCATAAGTATGTGAGTTTTTCAGATCAACTCATCTTTTCTATAATGGTCTGCTTTAATTCGGCAGAGCTTCGGTGATACCTTTGTAGTGACAATTGTGACAAGGAACAATTAAATATGAACATTATGCCAATTATGATCAATCTTCTATTCTAATAACAATTGAGACGATAAAAAATAAATATGACTACAAAGAATATTACAAACGAATTTATGGAGATGGTTCTCAATGATTCAGCTTGGAAAGAGCTTTCAAGATTCTTTCCGTGGACGGAACAAATGCTTGAAAAGCATAAAGGCAGAGTAGATTGGAGAGAGATTTCCAATAACGTTAACATCCTATGGACTTCGGTCATGTTAGAGAAGTTCAAGGAATTTATTAACTGGAAAGATCTCTCAGCAATGCGTTGTGAAACGATCTTGACCAAAGAATGCTTGGAGAATTTTGAGGATTATTGGGACTGGACTGAACTGTCTGGAAATCTGGAACTCGTGCTTGATTATCAATTGATTGACAGTTTTATTGATAGATGGAATTGGTCTGAACTGATTAATAGGTGGGGCGGAGATCGGCTATACAATATGGATTTCTTGGTGCGATATGCAGATAAGATTCCATCCGGTAAGTTGCAGGACTCTCAACTATGGATTAAGATTGTGGAAGAACGGGTAAAAGAACTTAAAAGTGAAGTGATAGCCTAAGCAAAGTGTCTTTTTATTAAAATCCGGAAATAAACTCTATATGATGAACAATGTAGTCCGAATGTGTGATTTGAGTTTCAATCCGAAGCTCTTTGAGACGTTTCGCTGTGGAACGGCATTGGATGAACTATTAAGTTCTCATCAAGGCTTGCCTCGCGGAGTTAACTACATGATTATAGGTGATCCCGGAGTAGGCAAAACAACCATAATCCTAGATATGTTGGCTAACGTACAGAAACGCTATCCACAAGCTCGAATCCTTTTTATCAGTGCTGAAATGAATGAGATTGATCTCACAATTTACGTGGAGCGGTATCCTAAGTTTCAGACATTGCCCATATTGTTTGTAGAGTCAGATTTTGACAACCTGACCCGAAACTGGGAAAAGATAAAGACGATAATTGAAGAAGGTTGGGACATCGTGGCTATAGACTCGTTTTATGAATTACAAGGGATTATCAAAGATGAAGAGAATATCCGTATGAAAGATGCGGAAAGTTGGCTCTTGCAACTCATGAAGAAACAGAATAAGGGACAAAACGAACGTCAGCTAAATTGCACCTTTCTTACGATACAACAGGTCACGAAGTCCGGTAATTTTGTAGGTTCAAATCGGTTAAAACACTCTATCACTGCCATGATGGAGTTACGGTTGGAAAACCCTAAAAATATCTATTCTGATAGGTTTATCACATTTTCTAAGCATCGACGCGGAGATGTGGGAGTGAAACTTTTCTATAGTCTTAGCAGTACAGGTAATGTGTCATTTGACGAACAGCGTTTTCGACAGGAACAACATATCAAGCATATACAGAGCAGAGTAGCCGGAGAGATTCGCAACTTTGCTGACGAATTTGATAAACTTTTTACACCCGAATAATATGGATAACTCAGAATTTCAACATCATAAGCAACAATTCATGCAGGGATTGTGGCCTCAAAAGTCTATCGAACTAAGTGAGGTTTTGCACGTAGGAGATAACGTATTTTCTATAGGAGGATTGGATATTGAAGCTTTTGATCGCTTTACCAAATCATACGATCAAATTATAGGTATTAACAGCCAACAAAGAGATATGGTAAAAGAGGCTTCGGGAGAAAATGGCCTGACAAATTACCGTAATTATATTAATGTTGCGTCCAATATACAGAAGTCAAGATCTGTGCTGGTAATTGCCTCACCTGATAGTTGTCAGCTTGCAGAGATTATCCCTATTGTCGAGGAGTATATTTCTCCGTCATTATTCTTTGATTTTGCAGAAATGATGGCAGAAGAGAGTGGTTACACAATCACCGATATAATGTATGATAATCATCATCATTTGTGTATCACCGTCACATTCACTAATCCGTCGGGAGATACTCATAATTTTGGCTTGGAAGAAGAGTTCAAGATGGATGGTTTTTTCCTCCAATGGTCTCCGTCACAAATTGAATTGGGACATTATTACGAGAGGTTGGTGTGTGCCAATGGCTCAACGGTGCGTGATAAGCGAAAAGAATATACGACGTATAAGCTGTCATCAACTGAAATCCGTCAAATGATGGAACGAGTAAAGAACAGACAGTTCCTGACTTATGGAATCGAGCATTTTGGCAGACTCCTAACCAGGGCATCGGAGTCGAGAATGTCAGTGGCGGAAATGTTCAAAGCCAAAAAACTTCTGATTGCGAATGGAGTTCAAGAGGAATATGCCGAAAATTTGATCCCTTATATGGAAGTTCGTGGTTCATACGAATCGGCCGGATATTACAATCCCACAAAAGAGCGTATGATGAAAGGTGAAGGGACAATTTGGGATACATATAATTTGCTTACCAAATTTGCTACGCACGATCGGACTTGGCAGCAACAGGATCACCGGCGTATCAATGTGATGAATGGGGCATTCAAACTATTGCAAAAAGAACCCGATATTGTTAATTACATAGATGTTTTCCAATAGTATAGAAGAGATTTCTTTTTAATGCATTGCTAATACACGGTATTATGATGATGTACTTTCCCGTATTGGTTCGGTAAAAATCCGGTACCATAAATTTACACAAGGAATTGTTAGATTTGCAAGAATAATAAACAATCGCTTATGGCTGCAAATATTTTTGGTCGTTATGTATGGCTGATCGAACAATTCAGACGCTATGGGCGTCTGACATACAATGAAGTAAATTCCCTTTGGAGAAAAAGCGGATTGAGCTATGGAGAAGATGATGATATTCCCCTTCGTACATTTCACAATCATCGTAAGGCTATTTTTGATATTTTCGATGTAGATATCGTTTGTGATATAAAAGGAGGTTACAAGTACTATATTGACGGTATCGAAGATTTAGAAAAAGATAATCTTCGCCTTTGGCTCATTGATTCTTACACAACAATGAATCAGATACAGGCAGATAGCAAACTTAAAGGGCGTATACTTTTTGAAAACGTTCCTTCAGGACATAAATGGTTAAGTGTCATCACTGAAGCCATGCGAAATAACCAAACGCTGCAGATTTCTCATCACGGCTTTGGGAGGTCTGAGGCGTGGGATTTTGACATAGAGCCTTACTACCTCAAAGTGGTCAAACGACGTTGGTACGTGCTGGCTCGTAGTCCATATTACTCTGAGCGTAATAGTCGAATAAATAAAGAGAAAGGTGAAAAAAGGGATGAAGATGTATATATGGTTTATGCACTTGACCGCATTTTAGATTGTCGACCGACGGGAAAGACATTTACAATCAATAAGGACTTTGATATTGAAATCTATTTTCGTGGTTGTTGTGGAATAATTCACTCTGACGAAGATCCTATCAAGGTTGTGGTAAAAGCTTATAATAAAGGCTCTGATTATCTCCGTACTCTGCCGTTACACGAATCGCAACGAGAACTAGTAGAGCTGAGAACGGATGAAGCTGCATATTTTGAAATGTTGGTCTGTCCGACATACGATCTATACCAATCCCTCCTGGCACAAGCTGATCAAATTGAGGTAGTGGAGCCGGAATCTGTACGCAAACAAATGCGTAACTTTGCCAAAAATCTTATGTCATACTACCAAGAATAGAATATGGAAAGAACGTTGTATTGTATACTCATTTTTCAAGAAAGTGGCCATGAGAGATGAATGTAACTTTATAGCTATAGATTTTGAGACAGCTACAGGCAAGCGTTCTTCCATCTGCGAAGTAGGCATTTGTGTGGTTCGTAGTGGTGAGATTGTCACAACACGCTCATGGTTGGTGCAACCCGAAGACAACCTGTATAGCTATTGGAATATGCAATGCCACGGCATCCACCCGGAAGACACCATAAACTCACCGTCATTCCCGGAGGTTTGGCATGAGATCGAGGCTTCGTATCTTAATGAGTTTGATACCTTTGTGGCACATAACGCTCCCTTCGACCGTAGCTGTTTAGAGCATTCCGCCAAATTGCATAATATACATTTACCTGAACTTAACTGGTTGTGCACTTTAAAGATTGCCAGACAGGTATATGATTTTGGATGCAACACCCTTGGCTACTTGTGCGAACAACTTGGCATCCCCGAAGGTACCCACCATCGTGCCGGAGATGATGCAGAAATGTGTGCAAGGTTGTATCTAAAAGAGTTGGGTATCCTGAAGAACTTTAATCAGGGTTGATTTATATGCCTTATTTCATTTGTGCATGGGTAGTCGAGGAACTAAGTAGATTAATAGGCAAACAATAAGGATACGTGGATTATAAGATCAAGGAAATGATTGGCAATGAGAGCACTCTTCGTTATATATTGGCAAGTGAGTGTACTACTCCACTGGTTGTAATCGGAGTTAATCCAAGTACAGCCAATGAAACAAAACCTGACCCTACTGTTAGAAAGGTTATGGGATTTGCAGAGCGAAATGATTGCGATGGATTTATTATGCTCAACCTTTATCCTCAAAGATCTACCGATTTTGCATGTCTACATCAAGAGAGAAGTGAAGAACTGCATCAAAATAACCTTGATGCCATTAAGCAATACTTTGACGGATTTGAAGAACTCAAGGTGCTTGTCGCTTGGGGAAACCTTGTGAGTAAAAGAACTTATTTGTTAGATTGTTTTAAAGATATAGCCTCTGTCCTTTCAAGCAATAGTCGTAGGGTGTCTTGGCTCCAAATAGGAACCCTAACTAATTCTAAGCATCCTCGACATCCTCTGTACGCTCGTTATGATTCGAGCTTACAACCATTTGATATTGATGATTATCTCAAAAAGATAAAATGAACACACTTGCTGTCTGCACCCCCGATTATACTTGATTTGTACAGTGGGTGCACAGCGAGTACCCTCATGAGGGGTGAACTGCCGGATGTGAGGGATCAGTCCTTTTTTTTGTGTGAATGAAGGATAAGGGGTATCTCAGTGTCGGTTCCTCGCAACGGTAATAAATTTAGGTCGCACTATCTATTGCACTATCTATCGCACTATATATTATTGAGAATGTTGCACGAAAAATATCGGTCAAATATTGCATATATCATTGATTATT
>JAUNLZ010000011.1 GCA_030532005.1 Porphyromonas sp. | reverse complement strand
AAGTTACTACCCCTCCCAACCCCTTGTGCTATAAGGGGTTACAAAATATGCGATTTACACCCCACCAATCAATCACAATCGACCACCAAACAAAATATAACACAATAATTAACGATAATTAATGATACCCCACCGATCCCCCCTCAAATCACCCAATATATATGGTGCGATAGGTGGTGCGACCTAAAGGTCGGGAGGCTGGGGTAACGTCGCATCCCGGGGTCAACGCCTCACGTTGGCTGACGCCAACGTTCATCATTGACCGCGGGCTAATTAAATGCGACCCCTCCGGGGTCGTCCGCCCTATCCCCCGATGTAGCGATTCATGGGAACCGTCGCGATCCCCATTCGTTAGCGTAAATATAGTGATTGAAAAATCGCCACCCCCATTCGTTTCACCTATTTATATGGCACGAATAATCGAAACAACGGCGACCCCGAGGGGGTCGAATCTAATTAACCCGTGCGTCATCAATACCGATCGGCGTTAGCCGGTCGGTATTGATGACCTCGGGAACCGGTAATCCCCTCCAAATTCCGACCTTTAGGTCGCACCATCTGTCACACACAATATATATGGTGCGACCTAAATTTATTACCGCTGCAAGGAACCGACACTGAGATATCCCTTATCCTTCATCCACACGAAAAAAGGAGTGACCCAGGTTGCCGGAGGTTTTGCCAAATAAATATTTATTTGTACCTTTGCGACACGTTTTGAAAAGAATATCACAGTTAAGAATATAGCGAAATGAAGAGGACATATCAACCTTCGGTAAGGAAAAAGAAAAATAAGCATGGCTTCCGCGCTCGCATGGCGACTGCCAATGGTAGACGTGTACTTGCGGCTCGACGTGCCAAAGGACGTGCAAGACTTACTGTATCTGAGTAAGCCTGTCGCTGTTATCGGGGAGAATCATTAAAACGGGTATGCACCATTAGGTGTGTACCCGTTTTTGATTTATAACAACTTGCCGAGGGTTACTTTTTCGTTATCTTTGTACTGTATCAAAAAACCTCTATGAGTTCGACTATGAAAGAGTTAAAGTGCCCTAATTGCGGCAGCGTATTTAAAGTAGATGAGGCGGACTATGCTTCAATAGTGGAGCAAGTGCGTACCCGAGAGTTTGAATCATCGGTGCAAAAGCGCCTCGATGAGTTGGAAGCCCAGCGATCGACAGAACTTAAAACCAAAGAGTTGGAGTGGCAACAGTCATTTGACAAAACCCTGAGTGAAAAAGAGCAAGAAATCACTCGACTAAGAGCGACGATTGACAGAGCCAATCTACAAGAGAAAAACGCGGTTGCCGACGCATTAGAAAAACAGAGAGAGCAGATCAACGATCTTAAAAGCCGCCTCGAGTCCGTTAAGGGTCAGCACGAAATAGCTCTCTTAAGAGCAGAGACCGAAGCGGATAAAAAGGTAGCCGAAAAGGAGCGTGAGATAGAGCGGCTGAATAACGAAATGGCACTCTCTATCTCTCAGGCTGAGAATAAGGAAAACCAACTGATCGTACAACATCAAACAGAGATACAGGGACTCAAAGACCAAATCGAGTATCTCAGGGATATGAAAAGCAAACTCTCGACCAAGATGGTGGGAGAGTCTTTGGAGCAACACTGTAGTGACGAATTTAATCGACTGAGGCCTTTATTTAGCAAATCGGTTGTATTTGAGAAGGACAACGACGCTTCGTCCGGTAGCAAGGGTGACTTCATCTTTAGAGATTATTACGAAGGCGAGGAATATATTTCTATCATGTTTGAGATGAAGAATGAAAACGATACCACCGCTACAAAACAGAAGAATGAGGACTTCTTGGACAAATTGGATAAGGATAGAAAAACCAAGAATTGCGAGTATGCGGTCCTGGTATCACTCTTAGAGCAGGATAGCGATTTTTACAATACGGGTATCGTAGATATGTCGCACCGCTATGAGCGGATGTACGTTATCCGCCCCCAGTTCTTCATCCCCTTGATCACACTTTTAGTTGAGGCATCAAAAAAGAGCATCGGCTACAAACATCAATTGGCAGAAGCACGTAGGCAATCGGTTGATGTGACCAACTTCGAAGAGAAGCTCAACGATTTTAAAAACAAGTTTGGCTACAACTACCGTTTGGCGAGTGAAAAATTTGCCAAGGCGATTGATGAGATTGATAAGACCATCAATCATCTGACCAAGGTACGCGAAGCATTGGTGGGATCGGAGAATAATCTAAGGTTGGCCAACGAAAAGGCGGACGGACTGACCATCCGAAAGCTGACCTACAATAATCCTACAATGCAAGAGAAGTTTAGAGAAGCAAAGAAAGCCAAACCCGAATCGGAAGAGTGAGTCATCGATTCCGGATAGCGAAAAAGGATGTACCAAAACGATTGTTTTGACACACCCTCTTAAATTTTTGTCCTACCCTTAAGCTGCAGGGTCTATTTACGGAGTCGGAGGCTGTTGAGTACAACGGTCACCGAACTAAATGCCATAGCCGCAGCGGCAATCATCGGACTGACGAAGAATGCCGGATAAAAGAGTCCCGCTGCAATGGGCACCGCCAACATATTGTAAAAGAATGCCCAAAAGAAATTTTGGTGTATGATCCGTATGGTACGCTTGGACAGCGATATAGCCGACCCCAAAGCGTGAGGTAAGCCAGAGACCACCGTTACTTGTGCTACATCGGTAGCAATATCGCTACCGCTGCCCATTGCCACACTCAAGTCCGCCACTGCCAAGGCGGGCGAATCATTGATACCGTCACCAACCATAGCTACGGTACGACCGTTGGACTGCAAAGTCTCAATATATTCTTTTTTGTCCAATGGCGAGAGACCGCCTTTCGCCACTCGAATGCCGGCATCTTGGGCAAAGGCTGTAACCCGCTCTTCACGATCACCCGACAAAAGGTGTACCGTCACTCCGTGTTCTTTTTCTATTCGCCCAATGGCTTCGGGAACTTCGGCACGCACTTCGTCCTCAATCACAAACAGGGCCAGCAGACGATCGTCATCAGCATAATAAACAATGGTACCAAAAGGATACTTTGCCTCCAATGCCGAGACTTGCTCCTCCACCTCCCCTAACGATTGAGGACAAGCAAACGATCGTTTGCCTATGCGGTAGCCCATATCTTGGTATTCGAAATAGAGTCCATTGCCCGGCACCTCGGTCAGGTCTTCGGGCAGGGCTCCGCTCTCCATAGCGCTATATGCGGAGATAAGGGCGACGGACAGCGGGTGACTGCTCAACTGTTCGGCTCGAACCAATAGCGCCTCTTTCTCGGCATCTCGCGCTATCCACATATCCGCCACAACGTGGGGCTGACCTGTGGTCAATGTACCGGTTTTGTCATAGATGACATCGGTCACCTTGCCCAATTGTTCGAGGGCTGTAGCATCTTTCACTAACAAACCGAGAGACGACGCCTTGCCCATCGCCACCGTAATTGCGGTGGGTGTTGCCAATCCCAAGGCACAAGGACAGGCGATAACCATCACACTGATAGCAAAGTAGATACCGTGAAGCCAGGGATCTTCGCCACCGCTCAGCCCCCAAAGCAAGAGGGTCAGCAAAGCGATAGAGAGTATGGCGGGGACAAAGACACTTGCTACCTTGTCAGCAATACGTTGGATGGGGGATTTGGTTGCTTGTGCCATGCGTACCGCCTCCACCACCTTGCCCAACATAGACTCCTCACCCACTTTGGTCACCGTCATGGTTACAGCTTTGCCCACCGAGATAGTTCCGGAGTAGGCGGTCTCACCTTGGGTTTTGGTAACGGGTAGCGGCTCGCCGGTGATACTGCTCTGATCAAAGGAGCCGTCGGAGTCCAAGATACCGTCAACCGGCACTCGATCACCGTGACGTAACTGTACCTTATCGCCCGGCACTATTTCGGCAACCGATGTCTCGACCCATTGTCCATCCCGCTCCACGAGAGCAGTGTCGGGGGTCAGAGCCATCAACTTGCGTAGTGCATCATTGGTACGGTACTTGGCACGCTCCTCTATGTAACGACCAAGCAGGACAAAGGAGATAATCATCCCTACAACGTCGAAGTAGCTATTGCCGAATAAACCGCCCTCCTCCGGAGTGCCCAATACCACATAACGTACCAAACTAAATAGATAGGCGGTGAGGGTACTCAAACTGATGAGGGTATCCATGGTAAACGAACCGTGCCGCAACTGTTTGAAAGCCCTTACGTGATAGTCTCCCGCCGTCCAAAACATAATGATGGAGGCGGCTACTAAATTGAAGCTCGTCACAAAGGTCATCGATAGCCCCAACTCCATTCCCCACATATCGACGGCCATAGCAACCACCGCCAACACGACGGTCACTCCCAATCGACCTTTGAGCTCTTTCAAGGCTTTGCTCTCACCCTCTTCTCTGATTTTGTCGCGCACCTCTGCACGCTCTTCAATCAGCATATCGTATCCAATGCTCCGTACTTCGTCTTGCAACGCCTGCGGAGAGGTTTCTGCGTCATCATAAGTAATCAATGTACGTCCCTCCATCAGATTGACCGTCACATCCTTGACCCCTTTGACCTTGGCTATATGTCCTTCGACCGTCGAAACACACCCGGCACACATCATACCGGTAATGGTAAAATCCCTTTTGACTTCCATATATATAGTCAAATAAAAAAAGCCACAACCCACTTGCATAGCGTTGTGACTTGATATCGTATCTACAAATAACTGTTACAGTTGAGTGGAAAAACCCAATCCATCAATCACCTCCGCTATCGCTTCGGGCTTTGTTTTCGTTTCATCGTACGTAATGTGTACCTCCCCTGTGTCAAGATCGGCAACCGCCCGCTTTACGCCCTTGGTCACTCTAAGACCCGTTTCGATGCTGTTGACACAGCCTTGACACATCATTCCCGACACCTTTATCGTCTGTTCTTTCATCTTATCTATTCAATCTCTTCAAAGTCCACATATTCGCCACCCTCCAAGTCCAAAGCGGCATCATCTATCATCTCAACCGTCGACTGATTGGGATTGGTAGTACGCCTGACCCGCTCTTGACGTTGCCGCTCCTCCTCGGCTTTTCTCTTAGCCTCCTTGTATTGTTCCCTCACTTTGTAGGCGGTAACCAAAGCTCGGCGGTATCTGATCACCATATAGACGATCAGCAATAAGGGGATAAACAGCAATAACAATAACAGACCTTTCATACTACTTTAACCCTCCGTCTCATCGTGATTGACCCAGATCAAGTCATTGACCTCAACCCCTATCCGCAACGCCTCAATGATCAATCGCGCACGAACATCTTCGGGGATATGGGGCGTACGGGACAAGATCCAACAACGATCCGTCTTACCGCCGACCGCAAGGGCATACTCATAGTCACCCTCAACGGCAATGATGTTTAGGGGTTGTGACAAAGTCTTGGAGTACCGCACATCAAAGGCCGCCACCTCGGGCTCCTCCCTAAACTGTACCAAGCCGACAAGCTGTTTCCAACCGTCCTTCTTGTAGTTATAACCATTGACATATATCATCAACAGTTCGCTTTCCTCATCGGGGGTCGGCTCAATCTCAATGGTGGTATTATCTAAGTGCCGTTCGTGACGTTGATCCAACCGTGCCAACTCGTACCATTTTCCCAAAAACTTAGACGGTTCGAAAGGAGCAAAAGGCACGGCACCGTGGGGGATCTTGCTCCTGCGTTGATAGAGAACGGCGGTCACTCCGGTCACCACAGCGGCACCAACCACGAGTCCCCACTTTACCACATCAATTATGTCTTTATCCCTTGTTTTATTACTGTCCAACATACGGTTCGTTCTCTAAAGTAATATCCTATCCACTCCACCCTCTATGAGTATAACAAAAATCAAGCCATCTTAGTTCGCATCCTACAATCTATGACATCTCAGACAACCGATGGAGCTCCTCCCGAATATCCTCGATCACCTCACGATTTGCAATCTCACCATCCAAACTGTAAACAACAAACACACGACCGCCGTACTTTTCTTTAAACGCACTAAAACCGGTTTGCATCCGCTCAGACAAAGAATAACCTCCAAAGTTGGCTGATGATGTCACAGGCTTGATCTGAATGCCGATTGCCCTTTCCCCCACCTTAGCCACATAATCGACATCTCCTGCATGGTCCAACTCCGGATCACTTTCCTCAAAGATCAGCTTTGGAAACAGCTTTGCCAAGCCATCACTAACCACAGACTTCTCTCTCTCATACCCATCATAAGTCCGATTGATAGTGAGATTGTATATATAATCGATGCAATCTTGCTTCGTTAACTCATTAAATGCAGCAATCCACTCAGGCATCACTACCTCCTTGATTTTGACATAGAGCCGCTCCCCTAACTCTTCCAAATCTGTTTCGGATATCTTGGTAGGCTGTTTCCCTTTCGTAAAGGCATTATCAAAGTACCATACTCTCCATTCCTCCAAAGTTGAAGGTTGACACTCACGTATTAGAGCCATCACCTCCCCTACCTTGTTGGGGCGTGACAACTGATAAGTCTGGCAGGCATAATTTAATACACGTTCCTTCTTGCCGAAGGACATCGAATGTTTTTCCATGGTATATATAATTACGGATTGAGGAGTTTTTCGAATTTCGATTTGTACTTAAAGTCGTAAGAGTCATCAATTTCAGCCAAGCCGTTTTTAAGCAAGTGAGCATTGATAAACGTCCTATTGGACAAGTAAAGGTAACAAAGCAATAAATCGTCCTTGTCGTATCTAACAGTATCATACCGTAAGTAGACTTTCTGTCCTTTGGTCTTGTCCATTAGAAATTTCGTAGCATTACTCGAAACAGATGACTTTTCCTTAATCCCTAACAGGCGTATACCTACACCGTTATTTAACACCATAGTATTGGGCGACACAATCTGCTTGACAGAGAAATACTCCTCCCTTTCCTTGCCGGTCTTATCTATCTTGGAGCCGAAAGAGACCTTCTTAACATCCACCTGATTGTTAAGCTTCAAAGGGTCTTTAAACAAATAGGGCAGTGATTCCATCCTCTCTCTAACATCAAAGACACTACGATCATTTTGGTATTGAAAAGAGGCACCACTCAGCAATGAGGTGGAAACCACCTTCTGTTCATAGAAACTCCTAAACTCGGGATTGATCTCATAGCCTACGGAGTTCCGCCCTAAATTCCTTGCCGCAAGAGCTGTAGTACCGCTGCCCATAAATGGATCCAACACTGTTTCTCCAACAAACGAAAACATCTTGATTAAACGATGTGGCAACTCCTCGGGAAAAACCGCTATGTGACCATCCTGCTTGGCTCCTCCAAATGTCCAATGAGAAGCAAAGTAGGTATTCCACTCCTCCTTGGTCATTTTCGACATCTCTTTTTGTTCCTTTGTCGGTTTAGGTGCCTTTCCTTGTTTCTTGAAGATTAAGATAAACTCATAATCAATCTTTAATATACCATTACGAGGATATGGGAAACTGCCCATAACAGCACCGCCTCCTGTGGTATTCATGGTAGTTTGCTTTTGCCAAATAACAGCCCCCATATAATCCAATCCCAAGGTCTCACAAAACCGTATGATCTCTGTCCTGATCGGGATCACCTTATATCGACCGTAAAAGACCGATCTGGCGAACTGGTCGCCGATATTAATACAAAGTCTGCAACCCCTTTTTAGCACACGATTACACTCCGACCATACCAAATTGAGATTATTGATATACTCCTCATAACTGTCACCAAATCCGATCTGATCTTCATCGCCATAGTCCTTTAATTGCCAATATGGCGGTGAAGTGATGATGAGATGTACCGACTCGTCGGGGATGAGAGACAGATTTCGACTGTCTCCATTGATTAGTGTATGATTTGTATTTACTGACATTACTGATTGTGGAAGATTACCCAAGTAAGGAGATGGGCTGTAAGGATGGTGAATCGACTAACGTTTGTTGAGGATACTGTTGATGACCCGCACGGTACAAATCAATTTACCTCGCTCGGAGAGGACATCGACGTTCCACACGTGGGTACTCCTACCCTTGTGCACTATGGTACCGACAGCACGGACGGTATCGCCCGAATGTGCCGAACTCACGTGATTACCGCTCACCTGCATCCCCACCTGTATCTCGTTTTCTTTGAGGAGTACAATCGAACCATATCCCGCCACTGTTTCGGCAAGTGCCAAAGAAGCACCGCCGTGCAAGATACCCATCGGCTGTTGCGTGCGGTTATCGACCGGCATAGTACACTCTACATAACCCTCCTCCAACTTTATACACTTGATACCTAATGTACTCATCAAGGTATGTCCCTCTATCATCTGATTGAGGAGCTCGACATCCAACCGGTCTGCATTGCTCGCCTCCGGATGTAGTATAAACTTATTGAGGAGGTGACTGATACCATCGGTATTATTACCGGTTGTCACATAGTCCGCCGAGCGTTTCACCGCCTCCGTAGCATTGGACATCGCCACACCCAATCCGGCTATTGTGATCATACTGAGGTCATTGTAGCTGTCTCCGACCGCCATCACCTCGCTCTTGTCCATACCCAACTCCTCTACCAAGAACTCCAATGTCGACCCTTTGTCCACACCTCGAGGCACCACATCCAAGAAGTGGTCGTTAGAGATGAAGAAATTAAGGCTCCGTCCGTAGTGAGCTTCCAAATCCTCCTTAGCTTGATACAGTGCGGTGGTCTCCCCCACTATAGCCAATTTGAGAGGGTCCTGTGTCATAGCATCCAACAGATGGTCTACCTTCTGCACAGGCATATCACCATCTACACGACTCTCGGAAAGGACAAAGGGATTGTCGGGTGTCTCGGTGATGATCCTCTGATTATTATAACCCATCAGGGAGAGTCCGCTATGCTCCTTGACCAACTCGTAGACATAAGTCAATTGCTCCTTGGGAATGGTACGCCGCGCCAAAATCTTGCCGTCGGCACACGAGGTGAGCTTACCTCCATTGTAGGTCAAGAGGTACCCGCCAAATTCATCCAATCTCAATCGCTTTGCTATTTCACGGGTCCCGAACGTAGGCCGCCCCGTAGCCAACACCACCTTGATGCCCATCTGCTGTATGGCAATGACCGAATTGATAGTGCTGGGCAACAACCGCTTTTGATCATCGACCAACGTCCCGTCTATATCAAAGGCGACCAACTTGTATTTTACTTCTTGATGATTACTCATAACTTCTCCTAAATTAAATGATTGAGCGAGACCTCAGAGCGAAAGCATAGCCAAGGCCCTCACCATATCCTTATCAACCGACTTATCGTCTTGAATGGCACGGCTAAACGGCACATGGACAATCTCATCATTGACAATACCTATCATCACATTACGCTGTCCGTCTAACAACGCCTCAACTGCCGCCACTCCCATACGGCTCGCCAATATACGATCTTCGGCTGTAGGACTGCCGCCCCGCTGTATATGCCCGAGGATAGAGACCCTCACGTCATATTCAGAGTGGCTCTGCTTGATACGCTCCGCCACACCCATAGCACCACCTGTCACTTCACTTTCCGCAACCAAGACGATACTGCTGTTTTTACTCTTCCTAAAACCGTTGGCAATCATTTGCGTGATCTGCTCCTCCGCCTCCTTGATCTCGGGAATAATCGCCACTTCGGCACCCGAGGCAATCGCACCGTTTAGAGCCAAGAAGCCGGCATCACGCCCCATCACCTCAACAACAAAAAGACGGTCATGAGAGGAGGCGGTATCTCTGATCTTATCTACCGACTGCATAATAGTATTGAGGGCGGTATCATACCCAATGGTGCGATCGGTACCACTCAGATCATTGTCAATCGTACCGGGCAGCCCCACGACAGGGAAATTAAACTCGGCAGCAAAAATCCGTGCCGCAGTCAAAGTACCGTTTCCTCCTATCACCACAAGCGCGTCAATCCCGGCATCTCGCATATTTTGGTAGGCCAAGCTGCGGCCTTCATGCGTTTTAAACTCCTCGCACCGAGCCGTCTTGAGGATGGTACCCCCGCGCTGTATGATATTACTCACATGCTCGGTGTGGAATTCCTCCATCTCATTTTTAATCAGCCCTCTGTACCCCCTATATATGCCTTTCACCTCCAATCCCTTGTAGATAGCCGTACGCGTCACCGCACGTATCGCAGAGTTCATCCCAGGTGCATCGCCCCCCGACGTCAGGATACCGATACATTTCAATTCGTACCCCTCATTAATCTCACCTTTCATCTTTGATTTTACTTTACCTTAACCTAAAAACATAACCACCTGACCCCTCTCAACAAAGATACAAAAAAAAGAGGCAGACAAAAGAGGGTCATTAGTAATCCGGATGGGAAGAGGTGAGACCAAAAATCATGGTTGCAACACCCTTCTCTCCGCTTTAGCCCACCCCTAAATATCTGAAATAAGGGAGACCGTAGGCAAGTGACGGATTGCCGTTATTTTGGTAAGTTTGTCTCCATATAATGTAGCTCCAAAAGGGAGTACAATCATTAGGTATATGATTATGAAAAGAAGACAAATCCTAATTGCGGCAATGCTTTTGTTGCCACTATCGATAACAGCTCAAGTACAAAATAAGAAAGCTCAAATAGAGGTGGGCAGAGCTCAGGAGATATTTACGTCAACGCTCTCCGGCGCAGTCAGTTATTACGTCGATACTTTTGATGTACAAAAGGTCAGCAACGTAGCTATCAACGCCATGCTCAGTCAATTAGACCCCTATACCGAGTATATACCCGAGATGAATACCGAAGATTTCTCGATGATGACAACCGGTGAGTACGCCGGTATCGGTGCCTACATACAATTGGTGGATAGTGTGGTGTATGTGCAGTACCCTATGCCCAACTCTCCCGCATCTAAGGCGGGATTGGGTATGGGCGACGCTTTTTTGGAGATCAACGGCGAAAGTGTGATCCCGGGCACCCCCTCTTTGGTCAGTGGCAAACTGCGCGGTCCGGTAGGCACATCGGTCAAGGTCAAGGTACGTAAGTTGGGAGAGACCGATCCGGTAGAGGTGGTATTGACGCGCCAAAATGTGGTGGTGGATCAAGTGGTACACCACGGTATGTACCAAGACAGCATCGGATACATACGACTCAATAGTTTTACCACCAAAAGTGCTTCCGACGTGAGACGGGCGTACCAAAACCTCAACAGCGGGGACCGGATGAAGTCTCTGATCCTTGATCTCCGCAGCAACGCGGGCGGGGTGATGGATGGGGCCATAGAGCTGCTGAGTATGTTTGTACCCAAAGGCACCAAGGTGCTCTACACCAAGGGACGTTTGCCTCAGACCTCACAAGAGTATTTCACAGAGTCGGAGCCGCTCTCCTTGGATCTCCCTTTGGTTGTGTTGATCAATGGCGGTTCGGCATCGGCGAGCGAGATAGTGGCGGGGGCGTTGCAAGACCTCGACAGAGCGGTAATTATGGGTACCAAAAGTTTTGGCAAAGGGTTGGTACAGTCTACACTGCCTACACCGTATGACGGTATCCTCAAAGTGACCATCTCTCGCTACTACATCCCCAGCGGCAGGTGCATCCAACAGTTAGACTACTCACACCGTCGACCCGACGGTACGGTAGATGCGGTACCCGACAGCCTGACGCAGGTATTCCACACCCTCAACGGTCGCGAAGTGAGAGACGGAGGCGGCATCCGCCCCGACATTGAGATCAAGGGCGAAACGTTGGATGCCGTGGTCTACGCCATGAGCAGTCAAGGACGCCTCTTTGAGTATGTCAATGAACTGTACTTAAATCGCCCGCATCCCCAACAGCTGTCCGATGTGGAGATCACAGATGAGGAGATGGATCGCTTGGTCGACTTTTTGGAGGAAAAAGGTTTGGAGTACGGTCAATTAAGCTCTACCGCCCTCAAGGAGGTACAAAAGTTGGGAGAGTTCGAAGGGTACGATAGTGAGGAGACAAAAAAGGCGTTTGAGGCTTTGGAACAATTGTTGACACCATCTCTGAGACGTGATATGGAAAAGAGTCGGGACCAAGCCAAACGGATGTTGCGCGGGCTATTGGCTCAACACTATTTTGGACAGGAGGGGCAATATGCAGTGACGTTGGAGAAGGATCCGACCATGAATGGAGCTCTTGAATTATTGGGCAACAAGGCACGATACAATCAGATTTTGGGCAAAACAATTGAGAGCGAACAGTAAGAGATATGGCTAAGCGTAAATGGGGTGGTATGGTCTTCTCGACCAATGCTGACTTGATGGAACAACTCAATGAAGAAGAGGCGGCAGTCGTTACCCTACCGCCGGAGCAACAACGCCTGACGGTGAGGCGAGATGCCAAGGCACGAAAAGGCAAGGTGGTAACTTTGGTAGAGGGCTTTGAGGGCTCTGACGATGACCTACAAGCGCTCGCCAAGAAACTCAAGGTGGCTTGCGGCACGGGCGGCAGCGCCAAGGATGGTGAGATCATCATCCAAGGGGAGGTAATGGAACGGGTATCCGGTCTACTGCAAGATTGGGGCTATACTAAGACGAAGAGGAGATAAAACCACCTATCATGAGCCAACTACACGTCTATAAGGCGTCCGCCGGAAGTGGTAAGACGCATACTTTGGTGAGAGAGTACCTCAAACTTTTGCTCAATGCTAACCCACAGTCGGGCTATCGGGAAGTATTGGTGGCAACGTTTACCAACAAAGCGACCACCGAGTTGCGGGAGCGCATCATAGAGCTGCTCCTCAAACTAAAGAACGGTGAAGATGTAGGAGAGGATATGCAAAAAGCCTTGGACCCAATCGATAGGGACAAAGTTTCCGAGACGCTTGAGGCCATATTGCACGATTACTCCTCCCTAAGGGTACAGACGATTGACTCATTTTTCCAAGAGGTGGTGAGGAGCTTTGCATTCGAACTGAGTGGCGAGGGGGCGAGTGCCGATGTCGAGTTAGACAAAGAGACCGCCATCGAAATGTCGGTAGACCAGGTGATGATGCAGCTCGACTCGGAGAACCTCAAGATGCTGAGCGCCATACTGGTAGATCGAGAGGAGGAAGGCGACAGATCGGATATCCGTGCCGAAATCATCAACTTGGCAAAGCAACTGCTCTATAGCCCTGATGCGTTGGAGCATGACGTCCTCAACCTAAAGAGAGAGGATATAAAGGCTGCCAAGCAAGAGCTGATAGACAAACGCAAAGCTGCCCTTTCCGCAATGGAAGATCCTCTCAAAGAGCTCAAAGAGCGATTGGGGCAAGCAGATATAGTGGACATATTGGATCAAAGTTTCCATTCGTTCTTGGTCACCCTTTCTCGGTTTGATCTCCTCCCCTTTATCAAGAACAAAGTAAAAGATCCGGATCAGACGGTCTACCGCAAAGATCTTAAAATCGACCAACCGAACTTCATCGTTGGTAAGACAAAAGCAAAAAGGGGAGGTGAAGCGGTACAACGTTTCAGTGCGGTTGAGGACGAACTACGTAGACTTTTAATCAAATTTGAGACCGCTGTCAATGGCAACTATTTAGACTACCATCTGGCAGATCTGTTATTGGAGAATATCAGTCTGCTGCCGCTCTTGGGGGATCTCAAAAAAGAGATCGACAATTATCAAAGACAGCACAACATCATATTGATTGAGGAGATCAATCAACTCATCAGCACCATCATCAACGATTCGTCGACACCTTTTATCTACGAAAAGGTAGGTAGTAGGATCAATCACTATATGATTGACGAATTTCAGGACACCAATGGTATCCAATGGAACAACATGAAGGTGTTGATCGAGGAAGGACTGAGCAAGGGTTATGACAGTTATCTAGTGGGGGACGTCAAGCAGAGTATATACCGATTTAGAGGCACCGACAGTTCACTTCTCAATAGCAAAGTTATGAACGACTCCGACCTCAGCGGCTACATCAACCGCCAATCCCTGCAAAAAAATTGGCGGAGCAACGAAAAGATTGTAGTCTTCAACAATGAGGTCTTTAACGACGTCTACAACTTTGAAGCGCACGCCAACGCCGAAGGACAGGGCAGCAACTTGACCAATAAAGCCATCTATGCCGAGGATGATGTTAAACAAGAGCCAATGAAGGGTAAAGGCAAAGGATACGTACGATTTGAGAAAGTAAGCAAGGAAGAGGACGAGTTCCGTACCCGGATGCAGGATCTTTTGCTCTCAATCCAAAAGGACGGTTACTCTCCGGGCGATATTGCATTTATAGTTCGGACAAATAACGATGCCAAAAAGATAGCCGAGCTACTCAACCAACTCGCCATAAACGATCCGGACAACCGAGACAAATATACCTACCTCTCCGACGAGGCTCTGATGGTAGAGTACGCACAGGTGGTCAAGCTGATAACAACGCTCTATCAGTATGCCGCCAATCGGGCCGATCCTCAGAAGAATCTGTTATTGGATATTGCGTTACTGCCTTTCCCCGGGGTTGAGAAAGAGCAGCTCAAAAAGGCGATAGACTCGGGAGGGTCACTCTACGAAGTGACCGCCCGACTCTTTGATTGGATTGGAGTACCTGAGAGTGAGGAGCTGTATGCCAATGCCTTCCTCGACCTCATCTATGAGTTTTCCGAAAAGGAAGCCAACACTTACCTACAGTTTGAAAACTGGTGGGAGAAGGTTGGGTCAAAAAAGATGGTCACCATGGGGAGCGGTCAAAACGACAAGATACAGATCATCACTCTGCACAAGTCCAAGGGGTTGGAATTTGAGGTGGTGATACTGCCTTACGTCAATTGGGAGATCTCTAAAATACGCGGCAATTCCCGCAACTTGGACTTTTGTGACAGTAAGGACCTACCCCACAACTTTGTCAGTCACCCTCTCGACTTTTATCTGATTCCTTCGGCACCGACCCAAGAAAAGCTCAACTCCCACTTACAAAAAAAGTATTACAAAATACACGAGGCCAACTATTTGGACAACCTCAATCTCCTATACGTTGCTATGACCCGACCCAAGCACCGGTTGTATATGTTTACCAACGAAGAGGAAAATACCAAAATGGTCACCCGAATCCTCTACGACCGTATTCCAAAGGTCAAAGGTATTGAGGGAGACGGTGCATCGTATTGGGAGTATGGCACCGAGTCTGAGAAAGTGACCCAACCACCACAGAGAACTTACAATGCGGTGCAGCTCCGTTTGAATAATAACAAGGCGGATCAACCGCTCTTTACAACCATACAAACAGACCCACCTTTTGACAGTGAGGCGACAAAGCACGGCAAGATCATGCATGATGTCATGTCGAGAGCTATCACCAAGGAGGACTTCCGGCAGGCAATCGGCAGACTGAAAGTCCCAAAAGCGGAGGAGGAGGCATTTTTCAACAGGTTGGACGAAGCAACAGCCAACCCAAGGGTGATGGATTGGTTTACCCCAAAGGAGGGGCGGCAAATATTGGTGGAGCAAGAGATACACCTGGGACAGGGATCCCGCAAGGAGCGACCCGATAGGATCATCATAGACGGCAACACCGCCTGTGTGGTGGACTTTAAGTTCGGTGACCGAATAGAGACCTCTCCGCACCAAAAGCAGGTGAAACGGTATATGGATACGCTTAAGAAGTTGGGATATGAGGTGAGCGGTTACCTCTGGTATTGGGAGAAAAACGAGATAGAAGAAGTACGATAGATGATAAAGAAGACACCATTACTCGGGAAAAGATTGGAAGAATTGCAAGAGCTGATGGTCGAACTCGGGCAGCCCCGTTTTAGAGGTCGCCAGTTATCGGAGTGGCTCTACCAAAAGAGGGCATCAAGCTTTGAGGAGATGAGCAATCTCCCCAAAGCCGTGCGTCAACAGTTGGACGACCAATACACCATCGGCAGGACAGCACCTCGGCTGACGCAAGTATCAAAAGACGGAACGGAGAAGTACCTATTCCCACTCCTCAGTAATTCCGATTTGTTATTTGAGACGGTGCATATACCGGAGGGCGATAGAGCCACGCTCTGTGTCAGTAGTCAAGTGGGGTGCAAGATGAATTGCTCTTTCTGCGCCACAGGCAAAATGGGGTGGTCAGCCAATCTCACCGCAACAGACATCATCAATCAAGTACTCAGTGTCCCCCACTCCGACCAATTGACCAACTTGGTATTTATGGGTATGGGTGAGCCGATGGACAACTATGAGGAGGTGGTACGCGTGATTGATATACTAACCTCCGATTATGGATTGGGCTGGAGTCCAAAGCGCATCACTGTCAGCACCATAGGGGTAGAGTCGGGATTGCGTAGACTGCTCGAGGAAACCAATGTACATATCGCTATCAGCATCCACAACGCTATCCCCGAAGAGCGACTCCGCCTAATGCCGGTAGAGAAGGCCTTCCCGATAGACGGGGTCATACGCCTGTTGCGTCGGTACGACTTCTCGGGTCAGAGACGCCTCTCATTCGAATACATCCTATTTGACGGGGTAAATGACAGCAAGACACACGCAGACCGTCTGATTTCGCTGCTCCGTCCGTTGGACTGCAGAGTCAACCTAATCCGTTACCACGCTATCCCCGGTCTACCATACAGTACACCGGCCCAAGAGCGAGTGGAGGACTTTGAGAGGTACCTCAACGATAAGGGACTCAGAACCACCACACGCAGATCACGAGGCGAAGACATCTCCGCGGCGTGCGGGATGCTCTCCACCCAACAAAAATAATATCCAAGCACTATATGTCCAAACATCGTGAGGCCAAAGACCTGACCCAAGGCGGTATTGCACCACATCTCGTACATTTGGCACTGCCGATACTCGGCACCTCCTTTATACAGATGCTGTATAGCTTTATCGATATGGCTTGGGTGGGGAGGTTATCCGCAGAGTCGGTGGCGGCTACAGGCGCGGCATCAGTCTTTACTTGGTTGGCAAGCTCTATCTCGTTACTCAACAAAGTTGCGGCAGAGGTATCGGTCTCCAATGCCTTGGGCAGGCACGAGCGACAAGAAGCCCGGGACTACGCCGGCCACACCGCTACATTGTCACTGATAATGGGCGGAATGGTTATGTTCATCTATGGACTATTCAGCAATTCACTCATCGGCGTATACGAGCTGGCGACACACATCCACGAGATGAGCGTCAGCTACCTGAGGATTGTAGCCTTTGGTATGCCCTTGGTCTTTATGACCGTCTCTTTTACCGGTATCTACAATGCCACCGGGCACTCCAAGATACCGTTCGTCATCAGCACCATCGGGTTGGTACTCAATATACTCTTAGACCCCCTCTTGATCTTCGTCTTTGACTTGGGGGTAGAGGGAGCCGCATACGCAACCGTTATCTCCCAAACAGTCGTCCTGCTGCTATTCCTCTTCCAGATGCTATACAAAGATCAGTTATTGGGCGGCATCAAAATCATCACCCGACTCACCAAGGATATCACGCTGAGCATCCTCCGTATCGGTACACCGGTAGCGTTGATGAATAGCCTCTTTGCCTTTATCAATATGAGTTTGGGTCGCTTGGCATCACTCTATGGCGGTCACTTGGGCGTTATGTCACTCACCACCGGCGGGCAATTGGAGGGTCTCTGTTGGAATACCGCCCAAGGATTCTCCACCGCTCTCAGCGCCTTTGTCGGCCAAAACTATGGAGCCAATCGCTATGATCGTATATTTCAAGGCGTCAGATACACCCTCATCTTGTCCTTGATGGTGGGCGTCGCCGGCTTTTTCCTCTACTATTTTAGAGGAGAAGCGCTATTTGCACTGATCGTCCCCGAACAAGCCGCCTACACGGCAGGGGGCATCTACTTAGGCATACAAGCCCTGCCCCAAATCTTCAGCATGTTAGAGATCACTGCACAAGGCTTCTTTTACGGAGTACGAAAAACCCTCCCCCCGTCACTTATCAGCATCATCGGCAATCTGCTCCGAATACCGGCGGCACTCGTATTACTACCGATGACGGGGCAAATCACCACACTGTGGTGGGTGATCGCCGCATCATCTATACTCAAAGGTGTGGTATCGGGAGCGTGGTACCTGTACGAACGAGGTCGCCGCTTCCGATCTCTGCAGACTACAGAGTCCCCTCAGCTAAGTGAGTAGGGATCTCTCCGGTATTGAAATAGGTCAGATTTATAGTCCTCAACAGACGCATATAGACCGATTGCAAGTAAGAGGCTTGGGCTTGTAAGTGTCTGTTTTTGACCTGCTCCCACTCGTAGATATTTATCCTACCCGCTTTGAATTGCAGGTCTGCCACCTCCATCGCTTGCGTAGACAGCGCCACATTCTCCTTGGCAACACGATATTGCGCTTCGGCTTTCTCCAAGTCGGTCTGAGCCAATACCACATTACGATCGTCATTAAACCGCGTCTGTATCAGTTGGCTCCTCAAGTTCATCATCTGCAATTGAGCCATCTGTACTTGACGACGCACTTGCCCGCGATTAAATATCGGGATATTAAGGCTCAGTCCTACGAAATACCTTCCGTTGTCCTTGAGCTGATCCTTAAACGGGGCATTCAGAGCCTTAAACTCCTCACCATAGGTGTAGTAGTAGCCATTGGAATAGCCACCTGTCAGAGAGAGGGACGGCCACAGCGCGCCTTTGGCTATCTTGACATCATACTCCGAGAGCTTCAACTCCTTCTCCAACAGAGCGGTAGCCGGGATCACCCAAGCGGTATCCACCTCATGAGGACGCGTCAACTCCAATCCCGCTATCACTTTTTCCGGCGATATCTCAGCCACATCCAATTCACCGTTAGAGACCTTCTCGGGATCCAATCCCATATCCAACATCAAGATACGGAGCGACCGCACCACATCGGCATCCGCCTCGGTCACCGACAGACGATCACGTCCCAATTGACTCTCAATATCAATCAACTGAGCCGGGGTGGCACGTCCCACCTCCACCTGTTGTTTGAGCTGTTCGAGCGACTTTTCGGTCAAAGCCATATTGTCCCTTGCCGCTATAGCCAGCTGTTTGGCCAATAACAACTGTATATAGCTGGCCGTCACTTGCAGAGCTATCCGATCCTCTACATCAGCCACGATATATCCGGCATTATTCCTCGCCTCCTTGGCTTTCTGCAATTGATACCATCTCTGTCCGCCATTAAAGAGAGGTAAATCGGTACCTACCGAAAAAGAGGTATTGGCGCTCGAAGTATCCTTAATCCCCAAATCACGACCTTGCGAACGACCGAAAGAAAAGTTCTGACCCACCTGTGCATTGAGGTTGGGAAGAAAGGCTTGGCGAGACGAATTATAATCCAATTGGAGCGACTCCAACCGTTGCGGAACTGTAAGTAACAAAGGGCTGTACTCCTGAGCAAAAGCCACACACTCCGTCAGCCCCATCTCCACCCGTTTATAGACCGTGTCGGGTAGATTGACCTGTGCCGCGGCAGAGAGCGACAGTAGAGAGCATACTAAGAAATAGACTCGTTTCATATACAATTACTTCTTTTTACTAATAGGGTTACCGCGGAGTAGCTCGGTACCTTTGAGACCGCTTTTGACCTCCACCTTTAGTCCGTCCGACAGCCCGAGGGTCACCTCTTGCTCAGTAAAGTCCTTTTCCGTATTACCGCCATCCTTAGAGACCATCACATAGGTTTTGTCATCTTTATAAACCACAGCACTCTCCGGTATGGTCATCACATTTTCACTCTTCCCCAATACCACTTCGGCATTCGAACTAAAACCGACCTTGATGCCCTCAATATCTTCGGGCGAAAGAGCCGCCTTCACCTCAAAAAGGATAGTACCGCTCTTCTCCACCCCCTTGGGCGAAACGTACTCCACCACAGCAGGGAACGTACGATCCTTGAGCGCTCCTACGTGAATATTCACCTCGGCGCCCACTTGCACCTTATTGACATCACTCTCATTGACCTCACCCACAAATAGGAGGTCCTTAAGATTGGCGATAGAGATGATGGTGGTACCCTCATTAAATGAATTGGCTTGTATCACCGTGTTGCCCACCTTTATCGGCTGTTCGAGGATCGTACCGCTCACCGTAGCCCTCACCATCGTGTTGTTTTTCTGAGCCGTCCTCGAACTCGAACCGGTCGATACCAACTGCAAAGTCTCCTCAGCAATATTCAGGTCTATCTGAGCGCTCTTATAGTTCGCCTCGCTCGCCTCCAATTGCTCCTTTGGCAATATCTGCCGGTCATACAGAGCCTTGTCACGCTCATAGACCTCCTGCAATTGATTGAGTCGTACTCTTGCGCTCTCTACACGCGAAGCGGCATTTTGGATGCTTGCCACATCGGGTACAATACTCAATCGCGCCACCAAATCACCGGCATTGACATAATCACCCGGCATGTGCAACAGCTCGGAAACGATACCATTCATCTCCGGTTTGACCTTGACCTCATCTCGGGCCTCAATCGAGCCGGTCAGCACGGTACTCATTACCACTTCGTCATTAGGGGTGGGCGAAACAAGTTCGTACATATTGCCCCTATCTCTACCCTTCACCAACACAGAGGAGACAATAACGACCGCCACAATGATCGCCAGCGACCACATGATCCACCTCCGGATCTTTTTGCCTTTCTTTTTGCTTTCCATATATGATTTATTAAAATACTTATTCCTTATTATTCATCCCTAATGGCATCAATCGCCTTGACCTGAAGGGCTTTGTACACCGGCAAGAGACCCGCCAACACACCCGATACCACCATAATCACTACAGAGAGCAGGAGTAGGCCTACGCTCGGATAAGGCCGATCGATGTACGATCCCAAGTCTGTATTTTCGGCAATCACACCGATCACAAGGCTCCCCAATAGACCTAATAAAGTACCCAAGACTCCGGCCACCATGATGATAAATATCGACTCCGCCATAAACTGCTTGCGTATATCACTCGGCTTGGCGCCTATGGCGCGACGCACACCGATCTCCCGTTGTCGCTCTCGTACCGTCACCAGCAATATATTGCTCACGCTGATGACTCCGGTGATCAATGTACCCATACCGACAATCCAAACCAAGACAGTGATGCCACGGCCAATCATAGAGAAGATATTGGTAAATAGCGACATACTCATCGTGATTACCGCACCGGTATCGGTCGGATCTACATGCTGTCTCTTGGCTATGATTTGGAAAAAGTCATTCTTAGCCTCCGTCTCCGTCACGCCCGTTTTGGGGACCCCCATGATTGTGACCGACTTGTCATAATTGTTTCCAACCGCCACACTAATCGGAATCATAATCCCTTCGTTCCCCATATTTCCGACCGAAAAGTTGTCAGAAAACGGTTTGACAATACCAATCGTCCTAAAAGCCACCCCATTGACCGTTATATAGGTACCCAACATCTCTTCGGGGCGGTCATAAAAACGCTTTGCCATCTCCAAACCCACCATACAGAGCATCTCCCCTTGGGCGATCTCCTTTCGGGTCATACTGCGTCCATAGAGCGGTATCATACGCTCCGCCACATCAAAGTAATTTGGCGTTACCCCCCACACAGAGACCTGTCTGCTCTTGTTATTGGCTTGCACGCTTGTCGTACCCCAAATCCCGTCAACGCCATAGAGTGTAGACGCCGCCACCTCTTTCAGCAACTTATTCTGACGTACTACATTTTGATAATCACGATAGGTGGTTGTCAATTCTCTATTGGCCTTGTACCCCTGATAGGGCTTGGTGGTACGGCCCGGAATGAAGTAAATCACATTATTAGTGATGCCCTCCAGCATGCTAAACGCACTATGTCCCAATCCCTCGCTCAAACCAATCAGTACGGTAAAGAAAAACATACCGGCAAATACTCCGAGCGAAGTCACGATAGTCCGCTTCTTATTACGCTTGAGCGTATAGAGCAATTCTGTCCACAGTTCTTTATTAAATATAGCCATGACCTTTCTCTGTTACTTCATATCCCTCATCGCCACCACCGCCGGTATCTTGATTGCCTTTTTCGCGGGTCCATAACCGGCAATAGCTCCCGCCACCACCAAGACCAACAAAGCTCCGACAGCCACTCCGATATTCACCTCCGGGTTTTCGAAGAGCGTCAATGTCAACACATCCTCACCCATATATCCCACCGGGATATCTTGCTGACCCCAACGATTGAGTTGGGCCAAATAGTCCAAAAGGTAAACCAATCCGATACCCGCCAGCAAACCGATCACCCCGGCCGCAATTGATAATAAGAGACTCTCCCCCAACACCATTCGCATGATGTCCCTCGGCTTGGCGCCAATCGCTTTGCGGATACCGATTTCACGCATCCGCTCCTGCACCGTTACGTGCATAATGTTAGAAACTCCTATGGTACCGATACTCAAACTCCCCACACCCATTATCCACAAGAGTATCTGGAGACTGTTAAATATGAGATCCATCACCTTTGCCTCGTCGGCATTCTTGTGGATAAAGACAGCACCCGCATCCGTCGGATCGGACTTGACCATTTGACTGACCGTTAATTGGATATCATCCGCTAAGTGCTGTATCTCTTTGGCTTGTCCTGCCTTAGGATAAATGACCACTGTATTCATCTTGATCATCTGGTTGGGATAGAGTCCCTCGAACGTACTGAGCGGTACATATGCTGTGGCGTAAAAGGGGGAGGGCGACTTGACCACCCCTACCACCTTATAACTCACACCTCTCAATGTAAGTAGCCGGCCTATCGGATCTACATTGTATCCAAACAGTTGCGTGAGATGTCCGTCACTCAACACTATCGAACGCACCCCGTCGGTATGCTCTTGTTGCGAAAAGAAGCGGCCTTTACTCAGCTCCAGCTTACTAAATCCCTGCTCCTCTTTGCTTATGGTATTGAGTTGCACATACTGCGAACCGAAAGTGGAGTGAACTTGATAAAAAGATTTTATCTTGGGTGCCATTATCGCCACCCGATCACTGTACATCCCCCTCAGATGCTGCAACTGCTGCCGAGTGATTTCCAATTGTCTTCCCTCTTGGTAACCGGCATACGGATTATTGGTGGTATTGAGGTAGAGGGTCATCTCGGATTGATTGACTCCCGAAGTGGTCACCATACCGCGGATACCGTTCTCCACTCCTTTACCGGCACCCAACATCACCACCAAGATGATGATACCCCACGCAATAGAGAATCCGGTGAGGAAAGTCCGGAGCTTATTATTCTTGAGCGAATTGGCAAGTTCTTGCAAGTAAGCACCCATAGCATCAATCCTCCCCTACTATAAGACCGTCCTTGATATGGATGGTGCGTCCGCACTGCTCCGCCACACCCGGTTCGTGGGTGACAATCAGCATCGTCAATCCTTGCTCCCGATTGATTTTTTTGAGCAACTCCATCACCTCCACCGTTGTTTTACTGTCGAGGGCGCCTGTCGGCTCGTCTGCCAATAAGATGGCCGGTTTGGTAATTAAGGCTCGCGCCATAGAGACCCTCTGCTTCTGTCCGCCCGACATCTCATTGGGCAAGTGATCCGCCCAAGGGAGCAAACCCACACTGTCCAAATACTTACGCGCCAATTCGGTACGCTCCTTTTGCCCCACCCCTTGATAGTAGAGGGGCAGCGCTACATTCTCTACAGCAGTCTTAAAGGGGATGAGATTAAAGCTCTGAAAGACGAAGCCGATCTTATGCCCCCGCATCTCAGCCGCTTCGTTTTCCGAAAGTCCATGTATCAATTGACTGTCCAAGTGGTACGAACCGTCATCATAATCGTCCAAAATACCGAGGATATTGAGGAGCGTACTCTTACCGCTGCCGCTGGCCCCCATCAGGGCCACCATCTCCCCTTGGTACACTGTCATATCCACCCCTTTTAGTACGTGCAACGGTTGTGCACCCGGGTAAGTCTTGTGCAGACCCTTCACCTCGATAATAGCTTTAGACTCGTTTTTCATCTTGGACTTTATTATATATTAAGTGTGTAACAAAGGTACTAAAATGACAGCTTTTTCATTCATAATATCAACCTAATTTACCAAGTTCAATAACCTCCAAATAATGGTCGATATAGGACTTCCCGCACTCCTCATTTTTGTATCTCGATCCAAAGGTACACATAATTCGGTAGTTTGCAAAACAAACAACCAAGTATTTTTCGGACAACCATCAATCGGAGGATAAAATCCATCATACATAGGGTCACTCCTTTTCTCGTGTAGATGAAGAATAAGACGTGTCTCCGTGTCTGTACCCGCAACGGTCTCTATTTAGATCGCACCCTTTACTGTCCGATAAAAGTTTTATTTAGAATCAACCTCTCCCACAACCGTACGGACGGGACTCGTATACGCCCATAGTGGACTTACACCATTAAGATGAATACCGTGTACGGCATACCTAAGAAGGCTCCGATGCTCTCCATGAGACCATCGAAGCCAACAACAAATGCATCTAGTAAGAGGTACGATCCCTCATCAACTCAGAAACAAATCGTATCAAAGCCAATTCTAATCTCTGACATCTAATTAAGTAATAAACCTGCACTGTAGGTATTTAAGAGTGGTGCAACATTCCCTAAACAAATCCTCAAAACAAACCATAGCCCATTGATATTTAAACCATTATAAATAACAACTTATAAGTCAACTTGAAGGTATAATATCTTGCCTGCAAGTAACATTCAAATGCTTAGAGCAACATTGGTTTTTATGTATACAGAGGCTATCGCTAATAGCTATAAACACCAGAATCATAATCGCATCACGCAGAATACCAAAAGAGGCATAAATCTACTATAAACTTAAATTGTAGGTCTGAAAAGCTTAATCACCAGCTATAGATTTCAACCAATCATATGGTCTGTTTATTATAATAAGATCGTCTTTATTGTTTTTTGGAGTTAAGATATAAATATCTTTTGATTTATCCATGACATAAGAGGTGTACTTTCTTCCTGATGAATCTTTCCATTTACCCCAGTAACCAAAGTATCCGTCAGAAGCACATGTACGAACAAGGCCTCGCATGCCATCTTTTTTTAGAGAAACAGATTCATAATCTGATAATCTTAGCTCTTTTTTATATCCTATAAAATGAATTAATATTCGATCTGCATCCTTTGTCATGTAACGAGGAAATAAGAAAAGAGGAGTAACAAAAGTTATAATTCCTATTAAGACCATAATCCATCTAACCCAGCCACGGTATTTTATTGCTAAAAAACATACCCCGCATAGGATTAAAATGCAGAAGAGAGTGGTTAAAATCGCTGTTTTATCCCAACTTAAAATATACTTTTCCATAACTACCTTCCTTGTATTGATTCTAATATAACACCTTCCAAGTACTCATTGACAGCCTTTTTTGTATTATCATCTATCAAGTCAAACGTCACAAGAGATTCCGAAACATTTTCACATGTAGCACTTGTAGATCGGATTGGTTCTTCTGACTCATCCCCTCCTGCAAACCAGAATTTTACAGCGAAATGCACAACTACAGAAATTTCCACAGCTTCCTTTGCCAAGCATGCATTGGAATGGGTTATCTGATGTTCCTTATTTAATCCGTAATAGCGAGTTTTAATCCCATTCTGCCTTAATACGATTGAACGTACCCTTGAAGGTTTCCCACCAATCAAACCTATATAATCCTCCATATCTTCATTGCAGATCGGAGTGTTAGGCAAATAGGATGCAACCCTGTTTATATATGCATTTTCAGTCATAACAATATCATTTTATAAGTTGTTGCTCATATATATATCCCCACTGTTTTCGTAATTCAGAAATAGAGAGCTTGTCAATCATTGCCCCTTTGAAAGAAAGCCCCAAATATAAGTGTAGAAATGTCTTTGCAAGTAAGATTGTATCTGCATCAGGAACTAATTCACCTCTTTCCTTAGCCAAGTTGATTGCATTACTCCAGTCCTTAAGTGTTTTCTCTTCATAGACCTCTATTGTCTTCCCCCAAGTTTCGTAATGATCTTTTAAATACAAGATAAAACTCATAAAACTGGCTGTTGTGATATTTGCATCCAACCCTTGTAGAAAATGCATCATTCGCTCTTCAGTAACAATCAGGCATCTATTTATAAAATCCTTTAGAGGGGTTGGGCTACTTAAGTACTCCTCTCCATAGTCCACATCTTCAAGGAAAGCAAAGATAAATTGCTCCGCAACATGTTTGAATAAATCTTCTTTATTATTAAAGTGGTGAAAGATAGCACCTCTTGTGACCTGCGCGGCACGCTCTATATCAGGAAAGCTTACAGCATCATACCCTTTTGACAGAAAGAGTTTAAAACTCTCTCTAAGTATTGCTTCTCTCTTTTTTGTTAGCTTCTTTTCCATTTTGACTATATAAATACAAATCGATTGGTTTCTATTCTCATTGCAATATTACGTATAAAAATAGAGATCTCCAAATTTAAGCGTTATTGGGTCAGCTTTTTTCGTGTAGATGATGGATGAGGGGTGTCTCTGTGTCAATGCCCGCAACGGTCTCTATTTAGATCGCACCATATATATATTGTGTGCGATGGGTGGAATCACCGACAATCCATTAATTACTGTTAATTATTATATCATATCTTGTTTTGGCGTTGATTGGCGAGGTCGAAATCGGTAGTTTTGTAACCCCTTAGGATACAGTGGGTTGGGAGGGGTAGTAACCTCGCCAAAGTTAGACGGCCGACTCGCCGCGGTTAATATGCGGTCTCGGCTCTGTCTCGTCGGCCGACTAACCGCGGCGAGTCGGCCG
>JAUNLZ010000010.1 GCA_030532005.1 Porphyromonas sp. | reverse complement strand
ATCGGCTGGCGCCGATAGACCCTTCTGACACACGGGCTAATTAAATTCGACCCCTACGGGGTCGCCGATGTTTCCATCGTTCGTGGCATATATATATGTGAAACGGATGGCGGTCGGCGTTGTTATAATTGCCATATAAATACGTGATTCGATGAGGGGTCGCCGACGTTCCCCCATCTATGCCATATATATATGTGATTTGAGGGGGGGGGGGATCGGCGGGGTATCATTAATTATCGTTAATTATTGTGTTATATTTTGTTTTGTGGGTGATTGTGGTTGATTGGTGGGGTGCAAATCGCATACTTTGTAACCCCTTATAGCACAAGGGGTTGAGAGGGGTAGTAACTTAGCCAAAGTTAGACGGCCTACTCGCCGCGGCTAATATGCGGTCTCGTCTCGGGCGAGTCGGCCGTCTAACCGCGGTGAGTCGGCCGTCTAACT
Organism: Porphyromonas sp.; assembly: GCA_030532005.1. Taxonomy (GTDB): domain Bacteria; phylum Bacteroidota; class Bacteroidia; order Bacteroidales; family Porphyromonadaceae; genus Porphyromonas_A. Next base: position 26,504 of record JAUNLZ010000010.1, on the reverse strand, counting down.
TTGGCTAAGTTCGGGTCTCCCCTACGCCACTATAAACCAATGGGTTAGGAGTGACCCTATCTCCCCACCCTCCAAATGCACCAAATATATAAAAAACACCCCTTTTTTGGGGTGCGATAGGTGGGGTGATAGGTAGTGCGACCTAAAGGTCGGTGGAAATAAAAAACGTCGCGTCCCGGGGTCAACGCCTCACGTTGGCTGCCGCCAACGTTCGCCATTGACCGCGGGCTAATTAAATGCGACCCCTACGGGGTCGTTCGCGTTCCCCCGATGTGGGGCGCGATTACGTCACGTCATTAATCGTTCCCCCATTTGGGGTGCGATTACGTCACGTCCCGCGTTTATATGTTGGTGGAAACGTCGGACGCTCCACCTTAAATCACACACATATATATATGGTGTCGGTGGAAACGTCGGACGACCCCCCTCCAAATCACACATATATATATGGTACGAATGGTAGACACGTCTCAAATAAGAAGGTTTGGCATTTAATTAACCTTAAAATATATGTTGTATTTTTCTATTGCGTCAGATATTGTATGGAAAGTCATAGGTTTTGTAATGGGCCGTAATACAAGGTGTTGGGATAGGTGGTGAATGGCCCAAAGTTAGAGGACCGTCGGCCGTCTCATCATGTACAGAGAGCCGTCTAACTTTGGCTCGTTCGTGGTCTTTCCTATCCAACTGCGTATTTGGTCATTGGGAAAGGGGTGGTCTTCACGACCTCTAAGTGTACCAAACGTCAAAAAACTACCCACTCGAAATGTATCGAATGGTGCGTAGGAGAGCTGTCACTACCGGCTCATTGGGAGCTACATCCACCGCAAACTTACAACCGTCCTATCGAGATCGAGATGTTGCGACCTACACAATATAAATGTGTCTGCTCCAAACGGAGATCAACCGCCGCTACACTTCTTCATTGCTTATATATGGCGGATAGACGAATGGGCTGAGATCCCGAATGGGCTATGCCGTTTGGAGAGGAGGGGGTAGACAATGTGCACAGGTAGGCTATAGTTGATCGAGTGAACTTTTTTTCAGACTCTTTAAGTATTGACAATATTCTTTTGGTAAGCGGATCGCGGATTGGTTATATTTTTGGTAAGTTTGCACGACTTGAAAATAAATTATTAGAACTTGTCTAATATACTGTTAGGGAAAAGTTAAACCGATCGGGTCTTTCGGTCAAAAGACGGGAAGCTGATCCAATCTTAATTAAACATTAAATTCATAGGTATGAGTTCAATCAACTTGTGTAGACTGCGTACAGCTGTTTTGGTGATGCTGTGCTGTCTCCTCGCACCTACCGCTTTGGCTCAGACCATCACTGTCAAAGGTGTGGTCATAGATGCCGTGCACCAAGAGCCGGTGATCGGAGCTACGGTAATGCTGGTAGAAGATACCTCTAAAGGTATGCTTACCAATCTCGATGGCGAATTTACGCTGTCGGGTGTGCCTGCCAACGGCACTATTAGAATTTCTTATGTAGGGTACAAAACCATCGATGTGCCGATTAACGGTCAAACTTACCTCCATATCACGATCCAAGAAGACAACGAGCTTTTGGACGAAGTGGTGGTGACCGCGCTCGGTATCAAACGGTCGGAAAAAGCCCTCTCCTATAATGTGCAAGAACTTAAAACAGAGGATCTGACCACTGTCAAGGAGCCTAACTTTATAAATGCTCTTAATGGTAGGGTTGCAGGAGTGCAAATCAATAAGAGTGGCTCGGGGGTTGGCGGCGCTGCAAGAGTTGTTATGCGTGGGGCCAAATCTATTGAGGGTAGTAACAATGTGCTCTATGTGGTAGATGGTATGCCTTTATTCAATACGTCAGTCGGAGCCGACAGCGGTAGGATGGGTGAGGGTCGTGTGGCATCCGAGGGTATAGCCGACTTCAACCCCGAGGATATTGCCTCTATCTCAGTATTGTCAGGTCCGTCGGCTGCGGCTCTATATGGAAGTAGTGCGGCTAATGGCGCTATCCTGATTACCACTAAGAAAGGTGTGGCAGGAGCGCCCAAGCTCACCATTTCTTCTTCTTTAGATTTTAGCACTCCTTTTGTAATGCCGCGTTTCCAACAGCGGTATGGCAATAGACCGGGTGAGTTTGAAAGCTGGGGAGAGATGCTCTCGGAGCCATCTACTTATGATCCTGCTAAAGACTTTTTCCGTACGGGGGTTAATGCTATTAACTCTGTTTCTCTATCTACGGGTTCTGAAACCAACCAGACCTATATCTCTATTGCTACAACGAATGCCGGCGGTATCGTCCCTAATAACGACTACGAGAGATATAACTTTGCGGTTAATAACAATACACAATTCTTTGATGGCGCTTTGGAACTTGGTTTAGGTGCACAGTACATCAAGCAGAAAGACCGCAATATGGTGTCTCAGGGTGAGTATTGGAATCCAATCGTGGCAGCCTATTTATTTCCAAGAGGCGAAGACTTTGAGGCGATTAAGACCTTTGAGCGATGGGATGGTACACGCAACATTCCGGTGCAATACTGGCCGGTAAGCGAAGGAAGGTATGGGGCGCAGAATCCATATTGGTCCGCTTATCGAAACTTGTCAACCAATAATAAGGATCGCTACATCTTTAATACATCTCTGACCTATCACTTTGCTGATTGGATTAATATCGCCGGTCGTTTCCGTTTGGATAAGTCTAATACCCGATTTGAACGTAAGCTATACGCTACTACCCATGAGAAGTGGGCAAAGTCAAAGGGTAACTATGAGTATATTGATACCCATGACCAGCAAACTTATGCTGATGTAATGGTCAATATCAATAAGCAGTTGGGTGACTTTAATATTGTTGCCAATGTCGGTGGTAGTTACTCAGACTTCCGGGCTGATGGTAAAGGGCTTGGTGGTCCGCTACAGCTTGTGCCCAATCTATTTACCGTAGGTAATATCAACCCAAGCGAATACAAGCCTCACGAAAGTGGCGGTGATACCCCTGTCCGCAACCTCGCACTTTTTGCCAGTTTCGAAGCAGGGTATAAAAACATGGTGTACCTCACCTTGACCGGTCGTAACGATTGGAACTCCCGATTGGTTCACTCTAAGGAACCCTCCTTCTTTTACCCCTCTGTAGGTCTCTCTGCCTTGCTGAGTGAGATGGTAGATATGGGGCAGTATGTAGACATGCTCAAGGTGCGCGGTTCATTTACAGAGGTAGGTTCGCCTGTCTCAAGGATCGGTATGACACCGGGTACGTATACCGATGAAATATCGGGCGGTGTAATTATCCCCAACACCATATATCCATTTGGAGACTTTAAGGCTGAGCGCACAAGATCATACGAGCTCGGTCTCGAGGCTAAGCTCTTCAAGTCGTTTAGCGCCAACCTCACTTGGTACCACTCCAATACCTATAATCAGACTTTCATAGGCGATATGCCCGAGAGTTCGGGTTATACAAATGCATATTTGCAAGCCGGTAATGTGCAAAACCAAGGTATCGAGGCTACTCTAAGCTTTAATAAGAGTTGGGGCGACTTGAGATGGAATACATCTCTCACTTATAGCCGCAATAAGAATGAAATCAAGGAGATGGTAAAAGACTACAAGCATCCGGATCTTGATACCGTCTTTGATATCCCTGAGGTAAAGAAAGGGGCAACTATTCTTAAAGTCGGTGGATCTATCAATGATATCTATGCTAATACCTTCTTTAAGAAAGATGGCAATGGGTACGTTTATCTCCCCGAAAATGGTAAGTATACTCTTGAGGCCGGGGATCCCGTTTATTTAGGTAAGACGACTCCTGACTTTAATATGGGGTGGAACAATAGCTTCTACTACAAGGGTATTGGACTTAGTTTCCTCTTTAACGGTCGCTTCGGAGGTGTCGTTACCTCATCTACTCAAGCTATCTTGGATAGATTTGGAGTGTCTGAGGATTCGGCAATCGCTCGCGACAATGGAGGAGCTTTACTTCCCGGTCAGGGTCGAGTAAATGCCGAAGAGTATTATAAGCTTATTGGTACCGGCGACAGTGAGTTGATGGGTTACTATACCTATGATGCCACAAATGTCAGACTCCAGCAATTGGCCATCAGCTATACCATGCCATCAGAGTGGTTTAAAGGTTATATCCAAGGACTCACCATGACCTTTACCGGAAATAATCTGTGGATGCTTTATAATAAGGCGCCGCATGACCCTGAGCTAACGCCTACGACGGGTACGTACGGTATTGGTAATGACTTCTTTATGCAGCCAAGCCTCCGTAGCTACGGATTTAATATTAAGCTCGATATCTAACCACCCCTCAAAGTAATTTCAAGATATGAAAAGACAGATGTTATATAAGTATTCACTCCTCGCTTTAGCATCCATTGCGTTGATAGCTACCGGGTGCGAAAAGACGTTTGAGGAGATTAATACCAACAAGCAAGGCGTTACTCCTGAGATGAGTAACCGAGACGGCTTGGCCTTCGGTGGACATATTCAGACCATGATGACCAAGGTGATCCCTGTTGGAACCACTGCCAATGGTACTGATGTTATCAATGAATATCAAGTTGCTTACCACCTGAGTGCAGATATCCTATCCGGGTATTTCTCCGAAAATAATAACTGGGATGGCGGCAACAACCCTACTACTCTTTTCCTGAAGCAAGGGTGGCTAACCCAGCCTTTTACATCCTCATACACCAATGTATTTGCCCCATGGCTCTCCATCAAGAAGCAGCCGGCCGTTGAAGAGCATCCGGAGGGCTTTGCGCTTGCACAAGTTCTTAAGATCTCATCTTGGCACAAGACGACTGACCTATACGGCTCTATCCCCTACACAAAGGCAGGTACGGGACTGTATGTTACCCCATACGACAGTCAGGAAGTGGTTTATAAAACCATGCTTGGTGAATTGGATGAAGCGATTGCGATTCTTTACGATTATGCCATGCAGGGCAATAGACTTTTCCCGGACTATGATGTCGTTTATGAAGGGAATACCCTCAATTGGGTGAAGTACGCCAATAGTTTGATGCTTCGCCTTGCAATGCGTACGCGTTATGCAGACCCTGAGTTGGCCAAGACCTACGCTGAAAAGGCTGTGGCGCATCCGGCCGGTGTGATGTCGATAGTTGAGGATGAGGCTAAGGTGGGTAATAGGTTGGGCATACAGTTTATCAATAATATCCCGACACTTGCCGGTCAGTATTCGGAGACTCGTATGAGTGTCCCAATGCTCGCCTACTTGGCAGGGTATAATGATCCTCGTATCGCTAAGTACTTCAAGCCATCTATCCACCCCGAAGCAATAGAGGTCAATGGCGCCGGATACATGGCTTACCCGACGGGAGCTGTTTCGGCTCAAGCTAAAGAGCCGGGTAATGGCGATGATCCGAATCTCTGGAATTCTTCTCTCCCCAATATCGAGAATGCTACGCCCACATATTGGATGCGAGCATCCGAAGTTTATTTCCTACGTGCTGAGGGCGCCCTTATGGGATGGCAGATGAACGGCTCGGCGGAGCAACTATACCGCCAAGGTGTCGCTACCTCATTTGAGGAAAATGGCATCCCTGTATCGATGGTAGATACTTACATTAACGATATCAATCAGCCTATTGCGGTGGATATGTCCAAAGTGCCTGAGGTAAGACATATCTTTGAGATGGAGTCTAACTCTACTACCGCTTTTACGGGATCCACTGAGGAGAAATTGGAAAAAATCATCACTCAGAAGTGGCTGGCACTTTATCCTAACGGAATGGAGGCTTGGAGTGAATGGCGTAGGACGGGCTACCCGTACATTGCTCGACCATTGGTATTTAGAGGTGCTCCAACCATCGATGTTGATCTCAAGGTTCGCCGACTCCCATACCCTCCAAAGTCTGCTCGCTCCCAAGCTGAGCAGGAAGTGTATGACGAAGCTGTGAAACTACTTAATGGCCCCGACAACGGTGCCACTCGCTTGTGGTGGGATCAAAAGAACTTTAATTAATGGATGATGGATATGAATAAGAACGTTATTCTCTCAATAATCGGCGGCGTGTTGCTGACCACTGTGCTATTAACGGGTTGTAGCAACTGGACTACGCCCGAACAAAAAGCGATTGAGCACATCGGAGGGTATGCTACGATGGATAATGAAGAGAGCGAAGCCTACTACCAGAGCCTGCGTGAGTGGAAAGCTGCTGCGGTCAATAATGCTCGTCCGATCTCGTATGGATACTTTTCCAACTGGGCGCCTACCGGGCCTATGCGCAAGGGCTATTTATCAGCATTGCCGGATAGTATAGACATGGTGTCCATGTGGAGTGGTACACCCGCAAAAGATGAGCTGACAGAGGCTCAGGCAGCCGATAAGTCTATGGCTCAGAAAAAGGGTATTAAGCTGCTAAATGTGACGCTGCTCTCCCACTTAGGAAAAGGACTGACACCGGACTCTGCCTACGAAGAGGTCAATAAAAAAGCTCAAGAGGAGGGATGGTCTGACCGCGAACTCAGTGAGGCGCGTAAGATAGCTCGCTGGAATTACTGGGGGTTTAAGAGCGGTGATTTTAACAATCCCGATTTATATGATGCCATCAGTAAATTTGCCAAAGCTTACTACGATTTTTTGGAGGTCAACGAGTGGGATGGTATTGACATCGACTGGGAGCCCGGTATCGGTTTTAATGACGCTGATGGTACGTTTACTGTAACAACGATGACTCACTTTGTTAAGGAGTTGGGCAAATATATGGGGCCTGCCAGTGATCCTCAAGGCAAAGGACACAAAATACTCTGTATTGATGGTCTTTTTGAGCAATTTCCAGATGAAATCGCTGAGTATGTTGACTACTTTATTGAGCAAGCCTATTTCCGGATGCCCTATATGGATGTTCCCGGCGGGGACTATAAAAAATTGGTCGTAGTCGAAAACTTTGAGAGTGGCTTCGCTTCCGGTGGTCGACTCCTCCAGCAGGCTGCTTGGATGCCTGATAATGGTCAATACAAAGGTGGCATCGGTGCTTATAGATTAGATAACGACTATAACAACTCTCCGGATTATAAGTGGATGAGACAAGCTATCCAAATCAATCTGCAAATGTTTGAGGAGTGGAAAGTGGAGAATGCAAAATAAGATTTCAAGAATATGAAGAGAATAATATATACATTGACTGTAGCTGTCACTCTACTCAGTCTGTTTTCTGGCTGCAGTAAGAATCTTGAGGATAATTTGCTGGAGCCTAAGACCTATTTCGAGAAAACCTATGTCTCTGTAGAGGTTAGGGAACAGCAGTCGCTCACTCAACTTTTACAGGCAAGAGTCTCTACTCCCATAGAAAAAACAGTGGGGATTACCTACTCGTTAGGAGACATAGCTGATGTGGAGGCATATAACGATAGAAATGGTACAGAGTGCCTACTTTTCCCCTTGGAGAATATCAAGTTCTCCGCGTCGGAGAGTGTTATTGCTTCAGGTGATATCTATGCTTCGCCTGTAGAGTTGCAGGTCAGTGGACTTGCAAATGTGGAGGAGGGAAAGACTTTCCTAATCCCAATTCATTTCACTGCCAATGGGGCAGATGTCATCAAATCTGCCGAAGTGATGTACTTGTCCCTCCAGAAACCGATCCAAATAAAAAGTGTTGCTCATTTTGACATGGATGGTTGGTGGTCTCCGGGTGACTGGATTTCGCTTCCAAGATTAGCTGATGAGACCTTTGAGTCAGTTACATACGAAGCACTAATCCATCCTAATAGTTGGGGTAGTAATAATACCGTCATGGGTGTTGAGGGCAAACTGATACTACGTATCGGTGATGAAGGTGGAGGCTTAGCAAGGAATAAAATCCAAATAGCCGGTAACAAACAGTTCCACTATGATACCGGACTCACCGCTCGGAAGTGGCACCATGTGGCATTTACCTTTGATAAGGGCTCGGGTAAAGCTGTTATCTACATCAACGGTAAACCTGTAGCCACTGGAGACTGGGATGAAATTGCTGATATCCGAGAAGGCTTTGCTATAGGTCAAGTGCCACATTTTATGTGGGGTACAAGACCATTCAATGGATATATGGCTGAGGTTCGTCTCTGGAACGTAGCACGTACGGAAGCAGAAATCCAAAATAATATGCTTCGAGTTGATCCTGCCACCAAGGGTTTGGTCGTCTATTATCACCTAAATGGCGAAGATATTAAGGAGGTAGATGGTCAGTGGACGGTCTTAGACGCCACTAAAAATGGCTACAATGGTGAGCCAAATGATGGGGAACGAGAACTGAAAGTAGTAACGCTCGAAACTCCTTTAGAGGCCAGGGATCTCTAATCGCTATAGTAATTTGATCAATACCGCTGTTGGAGGCAACTCCGGTAGCGGTATTGCAAATAAATTATTAGAACTTGTCTAATATACTGTTAGGGAAAAGTTAAACCGATCGGGTCTTTCGGTCAAAAGACGGGAAGCTGATCCAATCTTAATTAAACATTAAATTCATAGGTATGAGTTCAATCAACTTGTGTAGACTGCGTACAGCTGTTTTGGTGATGCTGTGCTGTCTCCTCGCACCTACCGCTTTGGCTCAGACCATCACTGTCAAAGGTGTGGTCATAGATGCCGTGCACCAAGAGCCGGTGATCGGAGCTACGGTAATGCTGGTAGAAGATACCTCTAAAGGTATGCTTACCAATCTCGATGGCGAATTTACGCTGTCGGGTGTGCCTGCCAACGGCACTATTAGAATTTCTTATGTAGGGTACAAAACCATCGATGTGCCGATTAACGGTCAAACTTACCTCCATATCACGATCCAAGAAGACAACGAGCTTTTGGACGAAGTGGTGGTGACCGCGCTCGGTATCAAACGGTCGGAAAAAGCCCTCTCTTATAATGTACAAGAACTTAAAGGTGACGCTCTGACTCAGTCGGCCAATGCCAACTTTGTCAATAACCTCAATGGTAAAGTGGCGGGTGTGACCATCAATACCAGTTCGGCAGGTATGGGTAGCGCCGCCAAGGTGGTGATGCGTGGTACCAAATCGATTGAGGGTAATAACAATGCCCTCTATGTGATCGATGGTGTGCCTATCTTCTCTACCACCGGCAAGCAAGGTACGGGTCAGTTTGACTCTATGGGTACTACGGAGAGTGCCGCTGATATCAACCCCGATGACATCGAGTCTATCAGTGTGCTGACAGGTGCTTCGGCTGCTGCGCTCTATGGTAGTGCCGCCGCCAACGGTGCCATACTGATCACCACCAAGAAGGGCCAATCGGGAAAGGTTAAAGTAAGTGTCACCACCAACAAAGACTGGGGTAGACCGATGCGTATGCCGGAGTTCCAATACCGATATGGCAGCGATGGCGGGCTCACCTCTTGGGGAGCGCCCATTGATGAGAGCAATAAGAGCTACTATCGGATTGAGGACTTCTTGCAGACCGCCATCAATACCAATAACTCTGTTGCGGTGTCGGGCGGTACCGACCGCAATCAGACGTATGTCTCTGTAAGTACGACCCATTCGCGCGGTTTGGTGCCCAACAACAGCTATGAGCGTTACAACTTTTTTGGACGCAACACCACATCGCTGCTTGATGACCGTCTCTCTATCGATCTTTCGACCAACTACATCATACAGAAGCACAATAATATGGTCAACCAGGGTGAGTATATGAACCCTCTGACCTCCGCTTACCTGATGCCGAGGGGCGAACTGACGGGCAACGTCAGGGCTTTTGAGAGATTTGACGCCGACCGTAATATTTATGTGCAAAACTGGTCGTACGGTGCGGGTGAGTATACGCTTCAAAACCCTTACTGGGTGGCTTATCGTAACCTCCGTCACAATAAGAGGGAGCGTTTTATACTATCGGGTACCGTATCGTATGAGTTGATGAATTGGAGTGAGACCGAGAAGTGGAACGTTCAGGGTCGTATCCGTTCGGACTATACGAGCGGTATCGCCAAGGACAGTCGCTACGCCACTACCGAGAAGACTCTCGATATATCCAAGAACGGTTACTATGGCGAGGTGAGGTCTACCGACCGTCAGACTTATGCTGACTTGATTTCGACCCTCAATAAAAACTTTGAGGTGGGCGATCAGATGCTCAGTCTCAATGCCACATTGGGTACCTCTATCCAAGATACAAGATTTGAGAGCGGTACGGTGAGAGGCCCTCTGAGGGACTCCGGCGCCGCCAACCTCTTTAACACCTTTAATATCGACCAAAAGCATGATAAGGCGGTGGCCTATCCGGAGGGTTGGATAGAGCAGACCCAGAGTATCTTTGGTAGCCTCGAATTGGGTCTCAATTCGTATCTGTTCCTTACCGTGACAGGTCGTAACGACTGGGCTTCGCAATTGGCCAACTCGCCCAATAAGTCCTTCTTCTATCCATCGGTGGGTCTCTCGGGTGTTATTACCGATATGTTGGATTCGGATCTCAAAGCAAGGATCAATCCGGTATTGGGATACTTGCAAGTGAGGGCTTCGTACAGCTCCGTGGCTTCGCCTTTCCAAAGAGGGTTGACCACTCCAACATTGGAGAAAGACTTTGACTCTAAGGGTTACAAAAATATTACCCACTTCCCTATCGGCGAACTTTTCCCCGAGCGTACCAATTCGTACGAGGTGGGTTTCTCAAGTAAGTGGTTCCACAATATCCTATCGTTAGGAATGACTTACTACCGTACCGATACCAAGAACCAGACCTTTAAGGTGGAGGCTCCTGCGGGATCGGGTTATACAGACATCTATCTGCAGACAGGTATGGTACGCAACCAAGGTATCGAGCTATCGGCAGGCATATCTGTCGGCAGTTCGGACAGTTGGGCATTCAGCTCCAACTTTACCCTCGGGTATAACCAAAATGAGGTTATGGAGCTGGCGGACAACTATACCAACCCCATCACCAACGAGCGTGAGAGCAAAGATGCCCTGGAGATGGGTGGTCTGGGGTCTTTACAGTACATCATCAAGAAGGGCGGTACCTTGGGAGATATCTATACCAATGCCGACTTTGCCCGCGATCAAAGGGGTGATATCATCATCAACAAAGATGGATCATTGGGTACCCGTAAGTTGGATCCAAATGAGCGTGTAAAGTTGGGTAGCGTGCTCCCCAAGACCAATATCGGTTGGAGCAACGAGCTTTCCTACAAGGATTTCTCTGTGGGCGCTACGCTGACCGGTCGCTTCGGTGGCGTGGTAGTCTCTATGACCCAAGCGGCTCTCGATAACTATGGTGTATCGGAGCGTACAGCGGCGGCTCGTGATTTGGGATATGTGAGAGATGGCAACATCTTTATGAATCCTGAGAAGTTTTTCACCACAGCCGGTCGTAACCGTATGGCGCAATACTTTGTCTACGATGCTACAAACGTTAGGGTACAGGAGGCGCACATCTCATACAGATTGCCCCGCAGATGGTTTGGCAACTTTGTAGGTATGCACCTCACCGTCTACGGTCGCAACTTGGGCTTTATCTACAACAAGGCGCCATTTGATCCCGAGGCGGTCTCCGGTACCGGCAACTATACCCAGGGTCTGGACTACTTTATGATGCCTACCCAGAGTAGCTACGGATTTAATCTGAAGTTAGACTTCTAATCGGTAAACTCATTTTGAATGATATTGATATGAAAAAGATATTTTATCCTCTCGTTACGCTCCTCTTGACGCTCTCTACGGTAGGGTGTACAGGAAAATTTGTGGAGTACAATCGAGACCTCGGCGGTGTCACCAATGAGCAATTGGCGAGTATCCCCAAGGGAGGTGCTGAGGTAAAAGCACTGGCCTCTTGGATCCTCCCCGCTCAGGAGAATGGTTTCCAGATGACATTTGATATGTTGGGGCCTTACTCCGGGTTTGCGGGCGCTCCTAACTTTGTGAGTGACTTCCCTTCGTACAGCCCCAGAGTGGGGTGGAACGACTATCCGATGCAGGATACATTTACCCAGCACCTCTATCCTTACTACAATACGGTGGCTATGGAGACGCAGAGGGACATCAATCACCCCGCTTTTGCATTGGCTACCATCATTAGGGCGGCTATAACGCACAGTGTCTCCGATATCTATGGGCCGGTGCCCTACTCGGAGATTGACGGGTCTAAACTCTCCGTGCCTTATGACACGCAACAAACCCTCTATACCAATATGATTGCCGACCTTAGGGCGGCGGCTGACGTCCTTGCCGGTGATGCGGGTGCCACTACCATGTATCAAGACTTTGACGAGTTTTACAACGGTAATTTGCGTGACTGGGCTACGTACGCACGTTCTTTGGTTTTGCGTATGTCTATTCGTATATCGGCTGTAGCACCCGACTTGGCCAAAGAGAGTGCCGAGTGGGCGGTGAGCAACGGTGTCATAGAGTCTAACGCACAAAATGCAGCCTATCCAACCACAGATAATCCGCTGTTTAAGACCAATGGTTGGGGTGACTCACGTGTCGGCGCCGATATCGTTGAGTATATGCTCGCCTTTGATGACCCGCGTACAGATGCGTTCTTTACAAAGGTACGTGATGACCAACCTTTCGGACTTCACAGCCCTTCGGCAAGTATCAAGGGGAGCGCCGAACTACTCTCTAAGTACTCAAGTCCTAACATCACACCCGATAGTCCCGTCTTTATCTTGACCGCCGCTGAGGTGGCATTCCTCAAAGCAGAGGGCGTCCTCTTGGGTTGGAATATGGGCGGTAAGAGTGCCAAAGCTCTTTATGAAGAGGGCATCCGTCTCTCTTTCGAGCAGTGGAATGTACCGTTTGACGCGGCTTACCTCTCCAATACCAATAAGCGAGGCGCTTTTGTGGACAGCTACTTGCCCGATACCAATGTGGAGGACTTTAAGTCAGACATCACGGTCAATTGGGACGACGCCAAAGGCGACGTGGAGATGCAAAAGGCCAAGATCATCACTCAAAAGTGGATTGCTCTCTACCCTTACAATACGGTTGAGGCGTGGAGCGAGTGGAGACGTACCGGCTATCCCAACCTCCTCCCTGCGGTGGTTAACTCGAGTGCGGGCGAGGTGAAGGATATTGTCCGGGTCAATGGCAGAGATACCGGCGGTATGCAAAGGCTCAAGTTTGTCTCTAATGAGTTGTCTCAAAACGCAGACAACGTAGCCGAAGCGATTAAGGATCTCGGCGGCAATGATAGTTATGGCACGCCTCTCTGGTGGGCAAAGAGAAACTAATAGATGTCAAGCATTTGTTATATGGATAAGAAAATACTCAAGTGGTTGCTCGCCTCGGTAGCGGCGGTTGGTTTGGCTTCGTGCCAAAATAACATAGAGCCGGTAGAGGTGATCACCCCACGCAATGAAATAGATACCGAAACATTGGACAGCCATAAGAGCAGTGTACTCGGCCGTCCTATCGTGATGGCCATGCACTACGGCTGGGGCACCGGCAACGGTTCGGGCGTGCAGCTCTACCGACTGCCGGACTACTTGGATGTAGTGGTGGTAAAGGAGACTATGCATGATTTATTGCCTTGGATGGCGGAAGACCTCAAGATCACTCAGGAGGTAAAGCAAACCAAGATCCTCAATTCGATCGACTACAGGGCGATTGAGTCCGTGTTGATGTCCGACCTGAAGAAGGCGGTCAAGAAACAGCGCGATTTGCTCCGCAAGGAGTGGGCGGCAATGGCAGAGCAACCCACCGAGGAGGAGCAGGCCTCTCTGCTCCTTGAGGTAGAGGCGAAAGCCAAAGAGACCTTTGGCGCCAAGGCCCTCGAACTGGCCAAGCAAGAGACCGCGGAGCAGTTGGAGGCTATCAGCCAATTTGGTTTTAATGGTGTTTGTGTACAGCTCCCAACGGAGTTTGAGTTATTCACCAAAGAGAACGTGACTGCATTGCTCTCGACCGTTACCGCGAAGTGCGGCGGCGACAATGAGCCTTATTTGGTTATCGAAGCTCCGTTTGAGGAGGCGCGTGCCGAGATAGAAAAGGCTACTTGGATTGTCTTTAACCGTCCCGTGTTGGAACATCTGCTTGCCAACTTTAGCAATGAGGCCAAAGCGTGGCCATCCAACCGCTATCTCCCGTCAGCCGACTTTACGGACAAGGAGAACGAAGACGGATTTAAGGATGAGACCCACTTCACCATAGGCAATCTCTCTCGTATGCATTCGATCCAGTATTGGCAAGCGCCCAACAAAGCGGGCGTAGCATATTACCATACCGAGAAAGACGCTACCACGATAGTAGAGACGATGCCTTACGGTACACTCACCTCTTTGATTGATAAGCATAGGGCATTAAACAAGTAAGAGATTGATAGCAATATGAATATATATAAATGGATCGTTAAGGGTACGCTGCTCCTCTCTGCAGTTGCAGCACTCTCTTCGTGCGATGATAACGCCCCGGTAAAAGGTGGTGAATTGATAGATCAGAGGGCCGCTCTTGAGGTTTTTGTCAAGGATAAGGCAGAGCAGACCAATCCCTTTATCATCAGAAGTATGGAGGTTTCGGACGCTGATGTGGAGGTCGTAACCCTCAATGTCAGGGCGCGCCTCACCTTGGGCGCCGCCGAAGAAACGCCTATCACCGTCTCTGTTGACAATGAGGCGGCAAAACAATATGGTAAGGGCGAAATCAACCTGCTTCCCGCCTCTGTATTTGCCATTGCCAATAAGGATGTGACTATTCCCAAAGGCAGTGTGGTGAGCAACCCTACGGAGGTGACCATCCGTCTCACCGATGCGGTAGAGTATGATGTGCTGTACACGTTTGCGCTCCGACTCAATCCGATCAGAGGCGCGTCACTCAATTCGTTGAGAGATGTGGCGGTCTTTACCCTACTGAGATCGGAGGACAAGGTGGTGATAAATGAAGTGGTTCGCATAGACCGCAGCGTTTACTTCCAACCCCGGCAAGACTTTGACCACTCCGGAGACTTCACAATGGAGTGCCTTGTCAATGTCAGCAAGTTTAGGGATGCGGCCGACGCCGGAGATGCACAGATCAGTACTTTGATGGGTATCGAGGGCGGTACGCTCATGCGCTTCGGTGACGCCGGATTGGACGGCAACAAACTGCAAGTGGCCGGTCAAAATATCAATGACTTCATCTTTGATACCGACAAGTGGTACCATATAGCCATGACCTATGTGGCGGAAACCACTACCGTGACACTCTATATTGACGGCAAGCAAAAGGCGGAATTTTCGACATATTCCTCGATCGTGCCAACAGGCGATAAGTGGATGATCGGTAGGAGTTACAACGGCAATCGAGGTCTCGAAGCTATGCTGTCGGAGGTACGTGTATGGAAGACGGCACGTACCCAATCCGAGATCGAGGAAAACATGTTGACGGTAGACCCTGCTGACGGCAACTTGATTGCTTATTGGAAGATGAATGAGGCGGAAGGTAATAAGGTCGTTGATATCACGGGTAACGGCTATGACCTCATACTCAAAAACCAGAGCAACCAAACCGAGGCGGAGAAAGTCAGTGTCAAGACATTGGACGAACCGATCGAGGGCGTTGAGAAGTAATTATTGATGAGAATCTATATGAATATGAATAAGTATATATTTACCCTCGCAGGAGTTGCCGCTATGGCACTCCTGACGGCGGGTTGCAACAAGGATCTCACCATAGAGATGCCTGCTCCCGATCCGATGGCGGAAAAGGTGTTGATCGGTGAGGCGATGATCACGGATCAAAATAGCGGTGACCTGCTATTTAGTACCACTTATAGTAGCGGAGAGGTGATGTTGGATATTACGCTCCCCACTGCCGAGTCTACAATCACCGTTGTCCACGACAGTGAGGATAACCTCTATGCCAACCTATTGTCGCGTCTCAAAAAACAAGACAAGTTTGGACAATACACCTTGCTCCCTCAGGAGAATGCAACCATAGAGATCCGCAATGGAGCGACGGCGGATCAAAAGGTGGCGGTAGTGACGCTCAAGGAGATAGAGAAGCTCCCTTACGCCATTTATCTACTCCCCGTCGTACTCGATATTGACGGCGAGATGGTGGCTCACTTCGTAAAGGTGCCGCTGATGGGTAGCTTCTTGCCCCTCTCGGAGCACAACCAAAAGCCGCTGCCTCCCGGTACCGACTACAAAGAGCCCATCAAGTTGATAGCTTATGTAGAGACCAATGACTACGACCCACGCAACATCGCCAACTTCGTACTCAAAGACAGCAAGCTACCGGTATTTGATATGATCGTGTTGTTTGCCGCCAATATGAATTACGACGCTTCGCAACAGCGTAGGGTGCTCTTCTTTAACGACAAGTTGCAACCTATGGTCGAAAATCCCGACGTCTTCTTCAAACCGATCCGTGATCGAGGGATCAAGTTGATTATGGATATCCTCCCCAACCACCACGGTGTAGGGTACCTCAACTTCCAAAGCTACGAAGAGGCGCTCGACTTTGCCGGGCAGATGAAGGAGTGGTCTGATAAAGCTCAGATTGACGGATGGGACGTTGACGAGGAGTATGCAGAGTACTACAAGTTGCCCAACTATCCTTATGTAGACGAATCATCTCTCTGGTTCCTCCGCGCCGCTCGCGAGACGATGCCCAATACGATTTTGACGCACTATGAGTACAACTCTCCTTTTGACTCCTACTCGACAGACGACCAAGGCAAAAAGGCGATTGACTACTTGGATTACTCTTGGACCGACTACAACGTTACCGGTTCTAGCCAAATAGGGATGCCCAATGACAGGTATGGCAACCGCTCTATCCAAGCCTCATACGGAGGTTTGCGACAAGCCGAATCGGTAGCGCAGTCAACGATCGACGAGAAGTTGGGTCTTTTGATGATTTTCAATATGACCGTCTCTAAGGACAACTACAAATCGTTCGAAAACAGTCTATCAGAAATCACTCAAAAGTTCTATGGAGAGGACTGTGTCTATGCCGGTCCGCACTTCATTGGACCTAAGGGGATATAATCGCGTATAAATAGATATAAATAAGAGATATGAAAACTATTATATCCAAAAGTCTGCTGATCCTCCTCTCGCTCTTCGCACTCTCTTCGTGTGATAAAGACGAACCCACAGATGTGGTGCAGGAGGTGCAAGACCTTGTCATCGAAATGACCGAGACCACCGTAGAGCCTCGACAGTCAGTAACCATACCGGTCAAGAGCGGCTCGGGTCACTATCAAGTATCTATCGAAAGCATTGGTATCGCCAAAGCATCTGTAGATAAAGATCAAATCACGCTGACCGGTGTCACCGAGGGGCAGACGGTATTGACCGTCACCGACAAGTTGTCTAGTCAGAGCAAAACGATTGGCGTCACGGTGTCCAACAAGCCTGTCTTGCTCTTGTCGCATAGTAAGCTCATAATGCCGGTAGGTGATACCAAGATTGTCAATATCCTCAACGGTTCGGGAGCGTATGAGGTCCGGATGAGTGATGACGAATTGGGCAGCTACTATATCGAGGACAATAAATTTGTCTTCACCGCCAAGAAGATTGCAAACGGCAGTATCACCATCACCGATGTGCAACAAGGTCTTGACAGTACGTTTGAAGTAGAGCTGACATCTATCCCTCTGATCATCCAGGAGAAAGAGGTGGAAGTACTTGTCAATACAACTCATAAAGTGTCTATCGACAGCGGCTCGGGCGACTACGCAGTGACTTTCGACACTCCTGATATTATCGAGTTCAAAGTTGCCAAAAGTTCGCTCACCATCAAGGCGTTAGCTCCGGGTGAGGGCGTTATGACTATTGTCGACAACGCTTCGGGCGATAGCCAACAGATCAAGATCACCACTACCCTCCAATCGCTCACTACCGACCGTGACGGCCAAGAGCAGCTCAAAGCTTATATGGGATTTGGTGTGGCTATTACAATCCTTTCCGGTAACGGTCAGTACACGATCGATGTGGAGGATAGCGAAGTCATCTCGGCTACACTTGATGGAGAGAGAGTTGTAATTACGCCGTTAAAGTTGGGCGAGAGCCAAATCACCATCACCGATACCATGTCGGGAGAGTCATTCTCTACTACAGTGGTTGTCAGCGATGTTCCCGATCGCATAACATTCAAACTTGATGGAGAAGTGATTACCAAGTTGGTATTCGAACCGGGTGCAAATTACATCAACTTAAGCTACGAAACAGATGTAGATGAGTATCTTAAATTCTACGCATTAGACAAATCTGTGATAGAGCTTTGGGAAGGTTGGAATAACGACCTATACGTCATGCGTGGCGGCAATACCGGTACCACTTATATCATTGCCAAAGGTTATTACGACGGCGAGATATACGGTATCTTGCCTGTGGAGGTGAAATAACCGACACTCCAAAACAGTCAAAGAGGGTCTGTCCATTGCGGGCAGACCCTCTTTTTTTGCAACCTAAAAGGAGGTGAGTGAGGGGTGCTGTTTCTTTCAATAATGGGGTTGTTTTTGGCCGGTAGGTAATAAATTAACATTTGAGAGATAGAAAATTAACGGCTATTATGTTAATTGTATCGGAATTATGCGTACCTTGCTCTCGATATGAAGAAGTGGACGCTATGGTTGATCGTCGGTGCCATGGTTTTGGCGCTTGTTGGGTTGTTGCTGTTACAGCTCAATTATGTTGACGTGGTTTATAAGTTCCGCAACGAACAGTTTGACAGCCGTGTCAGGCAGTCACTCTCCTCTGTGAGTCAGGATGCCGAGTTGCAGGAGACGGCGCGACTGATCTCCGAATTGTTGGACTTGCCGACCTCATCGAGTGTACTGTCTTTAGATAGATCACGACAGCGGACACTCTATCAGTTGCAGAGCGATAGCCTCAGATTTAATCTGTATCAGATGCCTAAGGATCCGTATCGCCCGTTGGAGACACAGGAACCGGATCGGATACAGATGGCTTCGCGCGAATTGATGAAGGCGATGGCCACGCGTTACGGTGAGGTACGCGAGATGGTCATCCAGTTGGCGATGTTGTCGGTGAAGGGCAATAACCCGGCACCTATCTATGAGCGTATCTCGGAGAAGGACTTGGATCTGCTCTTGGCTTATTATCTCAATAATAACGGGGTCACCTTGCCCTATGTCTATGAGGTATCGGATAATAACCACCGGGTCTATTACAGTAGTGGCAAAATCCCCGATGACGACGGCGCCGCTACGTACAGTCAGGTGCTTTATCCTAAGGACAATCCGTCACAGATGTACTTTGTACGCCTCTACTTCCCGGGCAAGCGGCAGTTACTCACCGGCTCTATGGACTTTTTGGTACCTTCATTGGTCTTTACATTATTGTTGGTGATTGTCTTTACGGTGACGATTGTTTCGCTATTCAGACAAAAGAAGCTGGAGGAGCTGCGGAAGGACTTTGTCAATAATATGACGCACGAACTGAAAACTCCGGTAAGTACAATCATGGTGGCGAGCCAAATGCTCAATAGCGAAAACCTCGATGCTATGCCGGAGCGGCGGCAAAAGTGGCTGTCAAGTATCATAGCCGAGGGACAGCGGTTGGAGCTATTGATTGACAAGGTGTTGCAGATGTCGTTTTTTGATAGAGACAAGGTCAAACTCAAGCCCAAGGAGATAGACATGGAGGAGTTGCTCCTCAATGTGACCAATATATTTAGTCTCAAGGTAGAGAGTTTTGGCGGTCAGATTGATGTGGACTTGGGTGCCGAGGAGGCTTTGGTGGAGGGTGACGAGATGCACCTTACCAACATTATTTTTAACCTCCTCGACAATGCGGTCAAGTACCGCGACAAGGAGCGTGAACTGATGTTGGTGGTGGGTACCTCGAGTGACGTCAAAAATATCAAGATATATATTAGGGATAACGGTATAGGGATGAAGAGGGAGCACGCCAAGAAGATATTCGGACGCTTTTACAGAGTGCCAACCGGCAATCGGCACGATGTCAAAGGCTACGGATTGGGACTCTCCTATGTGTATCACATTGTGGAGTTGCACCACGGACAGATTGCGGTGGAGAGCGAGCTTGGCAAGGGAACGAAGTTTATAATAACATTACCATTACTTAAGAAAGAATAATATTATGATGGAAGATGTAGTTAGAGTATTTTTGTGTGAGGACGACGAAAACTTGGGTCCTCTATTGAGTGAATTTCTGAATACTAAGGGGTATCAAACTGATTTATTTCCCGACGGTGAAGCGGGATGGGAGGCTTTTGAAAAACAACCCGACCATTGGGATATCTGTGTATTGGACGTAATGATGCCCAAGATGGACGGTTTTGAGTTGGCTGAGCGTATCAAGAGTAAAAACGACTCTCTGCCTCTGATTTTCTTGACAGCCAAGACGCTGAGTGAGGATGTGGAGCAGGGCTTTAAGTTGGGAGCGGACGACTACCTCAAAAAGCCGTTTAACACCGCCGAGTTGACTATGCGTATAGATGCGGTATTGCGTCGTGTACAAGGCAAGAGACCGGAGCCGGTGGCCTACTATAATATTGGTGATTTTGTCTTTGATACACAAAAGCAGATGCTGACCTATAAGAATGAGGAGCCTGTCAAACTGACCACCAAGGAGACCGACCTCCTGACCCTCCTCTGTATGCACTCCAACGAACTGATGGAGCGTAACTACGCCCTCAAAACGATATGGGGCGAGGACAGCTACTTCAATGCTCGCAGCATGGATGTCTACATTACCAAACTCCGTAAGCACTTGGCTAAGGATGAGCGTGTGGAAATCCAAAACAAGCACGGCAAGGGCTACAAACTGATCACTCCAAATGCCAACAGTGTGCAGACGGAGGAGAATACAGAGACGGTCTGAGTAGTATCCAAGTAGCGGCTAAGTAGCGTCCAAGTAGCGTCTATTAGTATTTACAAATAAAATGATAACTATGAAAAGAGTGTTTTTTGCCGTTATGGCAGGGGTATTAATGATGACCCCGAGTTTTGCTCAGTATTATGACAATGATCCGATCGGGACCGTCTATGAATATGAGATGAGCAATTCTCTAATTGGTAGTTTCTCAGTCATTCAGACGCTTGAGAGTGTGGAGGGCAACACCCTTAGGTTTAAGGTGCTTTCTGATGTTCCGGGTGTTCAGGACAAGGTGGAGATGACCAACAGTATTGTGATGGACGGACAGAGCATCATCCAGACCAACGAGACCGCCATCGAAAATATCAAATCGAGCTTGGGTGCCATAGGTAAGGATGGTGATGCCGCGTTGGAGGGTAATACGGGTGTCATCCCGCTTAATGGCCAAGTGGGAGACACTTTTGAGCTCTCCGACTACACCGCCACCCTCAATGCGATGGGTATGGATGTGGTGGTGAGCGAAAAAGCCTCCAAAAACGAAATTGTCCGCGAGGAGGAGGTGACGACCCCCGCCGGTACATTCCAATGCTTTGTGGTCGAAAGGGTGTCGAAGACCCAAGTACAGGCCGCGGGTGTGGATCAAACGATTGATACCACCCAGCACTATTGGGTGGTCCCCGGCAAGGGGGTGGTCAAGATGGTTCAGACCGCTGCCGGACAGACCTTCACTACCGAGTTAGTAAAGATTACCAGACCTTGATAGATGTTATCACTCAATAATGTAGGGGTAGCTTTTGGCGCTGATATATTATTCTCCGATATTTCGCTTCAGATCAATCCCAAGGAGCGTATAGCCTTGGCGGGGCGTAACGGTGCCGGCAAGACCACCCTACTCAATATCATTGCAGGGAAGAGAGAGCCTACCACGGGCTCTCTTTCCTATCCTTCGGATATCACCATAGGCTATTTGCCCCAACACCTCCTGACACAGGACGGACACACGGTGAGAGAGGAAGCGCGGCTCGCCTTTTCCAAAGAGATAGAGATCCAAAAGGCGGTTGATCGTCTCTCGCTCGAGATTTCGGAGCGTACCGACTATGAGTCGGAAGCGTATATGGAGTTGGTGCAGCGGCTCGCCAATCAGACCGAGTTGCTGGCGCTCTATGCCCCGCAGGAGCAAGATGCTCAGATAGAGCGGACGCTCAAAGGCCTCGGTTTTGAGCAAAGCGATATGGAGCGGCAGACCGGTGAGTTTAGCGGCGGTTGGCGTATGCGTATCGAGTTGGCCAAAATCTTGCTCTCGCGTCCCGACCTTCTGTTGCTCGACGAGCCGACCAACCATTTGGATATGGAGTCCATCATCTGGTTGGAGGAGTTCCTCAGACGCAGCGGCGCCGCTGTGATTATGGTGAGCCACGACCGGCGGTTTTTGGATAATACCACCACACGCACGGTGGAAATCTCTTTGGGCAAAGCGTACGACTACAAGACCAACTACTCACACTACGAGCAATTGAGGGCCGAGCGGTACGAGCAACAGCTCCGGGCGTTTGAAAACCAACAAGAGCTCATCAAAAAGACCGAAGACTTCATTGAGCGATTTAGGTACAAGCCGACCAAGTCGGCCCAAGTGCAATCTCGAGTCAAACAGTTGGAGAAGTTGGAGCGAATAGAGGTGGAGGAGTTGGACAACCGCAAGATCCATTTCCGTTTCCCCATGGCGGTGCAGAGCGGCGCATACCCTTTGATTGCCAAAGACCTCTCCGTCTCTTATGGCGATTACAATGTGCTGTCGGGTGTTGACCTCACCGTGGAGCGGGGCGACAAGATTGCTTTGGTCGGCAAAAACGGCAGTGGCAAGACCACTTTTGTACGCACCGTGATGGATGAGCTATCGTACGACGGCGAGCTCAAACACGGTCACCAAGTGGAGGTCGCCTACTTCGCCCAAAACCAAGCCGCCCTTTTGGATCCCGATGCCACGATCTACGAGACCATAGACCGGGTGGCGGTGGGTGACATACGCTTGCAGATTAATAATATCCTCGGTGCCTTTATGTTTGGCGGTGAGGTGGCGGAGAAAAAGGTGGCGGTACTCAGCGGTGGAGAGAGGAGCCGACTGGCCATGATTCGTTTGCTCCTCAGTCCTTCCAACTTCTTGATACTCGACGAGCCTACCAATCACCTCGACCTCGCCAGCAAGGCGGTGCTCAAAGAGGCGATAGAGCATTATGACGGTACCGTCCTTATTGTGAGCCACGACAGAGATTTTCTCGATGGATTGGTAGATAAGGTCTTTGAGTTTAAGTCTAAAAAGGTGATTAACCACCTCGGAGGCATGGCGGACTATGTGCGTCAATTGGAAGTGGCGGCGGCCGGCAATGAGGTTGGAGAAGTGCAAGCGGAGCGCAAGGAGGTCGGGGAAGTCAATGAGGGGCGTGCCGACTACGAACAACAAAAAGCCCGACAACGTGAGGCGCGTCGGCGACAGCAACAGATCGACCGCATCGAGACGCAGATAGAGGAGTTGGAGCAGATGATTGCTGACATTGAGACACAACTGGCTGCCACAACAACACCCGAGTTGCTCGCCGACTACGATAAGCGCTCCAAGGCGTTGGATGCGGCGATGATAGAGTGGGAGCGGCTGATGTCTCAATAAGATGAGATAACGGTTGGCGGTACGCAAAATAATTCTTATCTTACCGGTAGATACTACCGATACACCTTATATATATAGGCACTATGAAAAAGAAATTTAATCACTGGCGAAGCAGGATAGCGGCATTGGTCTTGGTGCTATTGGGCGGTGTGGGGCTGACCAACTGTAAGACGACGCAGAAAAATACCGTACCTCAGAAGAAGGACGAGCCTCGACACTCGCATCGATTAGACTCCCTCCCCGACCATTACGGAGAGGTGATAGCGATGTACGGTACCCCCTACAAGCCTTACGAGCCTAAAAGGGAGGTGCCTCCGGTCAAAAAAGAGATCCGTTGATGGCGCTCCGCTTTCCGCCCAAGAGGGATCCATTGACGCCCTCCCTCAAACAGAAGTTGGCGCTACGGGCTCACCGCATCTTGCGTGACGAGGCCATACGCCGACATCAGATGACCACGCTCTTTTGGGAATGCACCTTGCGTTGCAACCTCCATTGCGCGCACTGTGGCAGTGATTGCAAGAGCCAAAGCGGTGTATCCGAGTTGTCGGGCGAGCAATTTCTCGATATCATTGACCGCCTCACACCCCATGTTGACCCCCATCAGCTGTTGATCATCTTCACAGGCGGCGAAGCCTTGGTACGCCAAGATATTGAGGAGGTGGGATTGCAACTCTACCGGAGGGGCTATCCGTGGGGCATCGTCACCAATGGTATGCTGTTGGACGAAAAGCGGTTGCAGTCGCTCCGGCGTGCCGGCATCCATACCGCCACGGTGAGCCTTGACGGACTGGCAGAGAGTCACAACGCCCTCAGAGGTCACCCCGACAGTTACCGACGAGCTTGGCACGCCATACAGCTCCTCAGTCAAACGGATGATATTGAGTGGGATGTGGTCACTTGTGTCAACCCCGACAATTTTGATACACTCCCCCTCCTTCGTCGGCAACTGATAGATCAGGGGGTTGCCAATTGGCGCCTGTTCTCCATATTTCCGGTGGGCAGAGCTTCGGACAACAGACAATTACAACTCTCCGATCGGCAATACTACCAACTGATGGAGTTCATCTGCGAGACCAATGAGCAAGGGGCTATCCACGCCCAATATGGCTGCGAAGGCTACCTCGGCAGTTTCGAAGGGCGGGTCCGAGATCAATTTTATATGTGTAGGGCGGGCGTCAATGTCGCCTCTATCCTATGCGACGGCTCCATCAGCGCCTGCCCGAGCATACGCTTTGATTACAAGCAAGGCAATGTATTGACAGACGATCTTTGGGAGGTGTGGCAAAATCGGTTTGCCAACTATCGAGATAAAAGTTGGGCAAAGAACGGTCTCTGTCGCTCGTGCAAGGAGTGGGACAATTGCCTCGGCAATGGTATGCACCTCCGAGACGATAGGGGCGACCTTTTGGTCTGCCACCTGCAACGCCTCAAAGCCGGAACCCCTAAGTAATCAAAGCAATCCTTTGTCTTGCCTTCTACCCGAGTGTCAGTCGCGCTTGTGGGTCATGATGTGTAGCACGTGACGGTCGGTCTCCTGCATAGCATCTCTGCCTATGGAGGTGAGGTTGTCTATACTCTTGTCAATATCATCATCCACCACACCCTCATTACTGGTGACCACCTTTTGTTCCATAGCCAAAATAGAGGAGAGCATTGCAGAGCTGACACCGCTACTCACTTTGAGACTGCAGCTCGGTTTGGCCCCGTCACAAATCATACCGGTGAGGTTACCCACCATATTTTTTATTGCATAGCCGATTTGTTCCTTACTGCCGCCCATTAGATAGGTGATACCGCTGGCGCTTCCCGTGGATGCCACCACACATCCGCAGAGAGCGGAGAGCCGGCCCAGTTTCTGTTTGATATAGATCACCATCAGATTGCTGAGCATCAATGCCCTGATTTTTTGTTCTTCAGAGACCTTCTGATCCTCCGCAAAGCTGAGTACGGGCAGGGTGGCGGTGATGCCTTGATTGCCGCTGCCCGAATTGCTCATCACCGTGACAGGCGCTCCATCCATGCGGGCATCACAAGCGGCGCTTGTGTAGGAGAGTAGGCGGGTAAATGTGGTATCGCCCAGATACTTTCTGCCCAACTCGCTGCGAATCATACGTCCTACACCGTGTCCGTAGTCGCCTTGCAACGAATAGTTGGCGGCATTGCTATTGAGCGTTGCCGCCTCTGTGATAAAGTCGATTTCGGACAGAGGCATCTCGGTGGCAAATTCATACACCATATCAAATGTCAAAAGGACTTCGGGTCCTGCGTAAGGATCGTTGCAGAGTTCGGTCGCCTTTGAGATATTGCTGTCTTCTCCACTTTTGATCTGTTCCACACCGTCAACAACCAATGATTTGAGGGCGGTGTGCGCCTTCTCAATGATGGCGACAGCCGTATGTCCCAAGCTGTCGGCAATGGTCACCTCGATATAGAGTTTGTCTACATTCCCTTGTTTGAGTTGGATATCAATCAACCCATTATTCATCATCGTTTTGGCTTGTTCAAATTGACCGCCGTCAAAGTGATCCAACACCGTCAGCCCCTTTTCCGGAGCTGCAATCACCGCCCCCAACGCTACGGCAATCGGCAATCCGATCATTCCGGTACCGGGGATACCCACTCCCATTGCATTTTTAAGGATGTTGGCGCTCAAATCTAATCTTATCGATTGTATCTCACCGCCAAAAGGGATCAGTGCGTGAGCCGCGTGAGCGGTAGTCAAGGCAACCGCCACAGGCTCGGTGCAACCGGTAGCGGGCAATACCTCGCGATGTATCATCTTGATGATGTCGAGTTGTAGTTGTCTTTCCATCGAAGTCATATTAGTTCAGACTATAAATCAATTTTATTTTGTCCGATAAAGATACCTCTTTCGGGCGGTATCGCCAATGATCCAAGCGGTTTTAACCCTTCCGACCTTTCCAACCCTGAAAGCAGCCGCAAGCGGTGTGCCTCTCCACTCTCGTAACCGTCGCGATATCCATAATATATCGGCTCCGATATGGGGGCTGTTTTTGTACATTTGGTGCATTTTGAGGGCGGGGAGATAGGGTCGCTCCTAACTGTTTGTTTTATAGGGGCGTAGGGGAGACCCGAACTTAGCCAAAGTTAGACGGCCG
>JAUNLZ010000009.1 GCA_030532005.1 Porphyromonas sp. | reverse complement strand
CGAACTTAGCCAAAGTTAGACGGCCGACTCGCCGCGGTTAGACGGCCGACTAGACCGAGACGAGACCGCATATTAACCGCGGCGAGTCGGCCGTCTAACTTTGGCTAAGTTACTACCCCTCCCAACCCCTTGTTCTATAGGTAGTTACAAAGTATGCGATTTGCATCCCACCAATCAACCACAATCAACCACAAAACAAAATGTGATATGGTAATTAACAGTAATTAATGATATTGGAGATTCCACCCCTCCGACACATATATACATGGTGCGATAGGTGGTGCGACCTAAAGGTCGGTGGAAATTAAAAACGCCACCTCCCGGGGGCAATAGATGCGACCCTCCGGGGTCGTCCGCTGTTCCCCGCGAGGTGACACCCCTCCGGGTGCATCGGGTGGGAGTGACTGGGATGGGGTGATTAGATGAGGCCGACTCCGAAGAATACCATCAGGCCGGCAATAACGATGTAACCGACGGCGTATGGTAGCGCTGACGCTAAGATCTTGCCGTCTTGTCCCTCGACGCCACACGATGCGGTGGCGATGGCGATGCTCTGCGGTGAGATGATCTTACCGCCGGTGGCACCGGAGGTGTTGGCGGCTACCAACCAGTTGGGATCAGCGTAGTTGATCTGTGTTGCCACGTTGGCTTGGAGTTTGCCAAACAGGATATTGGCTGAGGTATCGCTGCCGGTCACAAAGGTGCCTATCGCTCCGATCAGAGGCGCTACCAATGGGTAGTAGCTGCCTGTTGCATCGGCCAATGCTGTGGCTATCACCAATATCATACCGGAGTAGCTCATCACTGATGCGATGGAAACGAGGCTCACGATGGTGACTACGGTCTTTCGGAGATTGATAGTGGTTTGCCCCAATACTTTGACCAAGTCGCTAAGGCTGACCCCTTGGATCACTCCTCCGATGACGGTACCCAAGAAGAGCATCAGTCCGGCATTGGACATCCAACCAAAGCTGAAGTATTTGCCCTCCGGGTAGATCGGCAGGTGGATGTTGGTCACCAAGGTGCTTTTGAGGAAGTCATTGATAGGCGGTACCAAGGGGCCGCTCAAGATGATAAAGAGGAGTATAAAGAAGTAGATGCTCCAAGCCTTGAGGATATCTGCCGTGGTGTCCTTGGCGGTCTCCTCTTTTTTGCCCGGTTTGGTGAAAAGTTTGGCATATAGTATGATGGCGATGATAGAAGCGACACCGCCCAAGATGGCAGGTGTCTCGGCACCCATATAGCGGGCGGAGAGGAACTGCACCACCAAGGAGACACCTCCCACCCAGAGTGCCAATGTGATGTTTTTGACCAATGCTTTGGCACGGCTGTCGGTGAGCATCAATATCACAAAAGGCAGTATGATCATCAGCGGGGAGAGCTGCACAACCACTTTGGTAGAGATGTCCAAAATGTCTTGGTGGGTGGCTACACCACTCTCCGCCACCTCGTTGGCAAGTGTGGTGACCGGTACGCCGGCGGCACCAAATCCGGTAGGTACGCTATTGGCTATCAATGCCACCAATGCGCTAAATCCGGGCTTGAAACCGAGTGAGATCAATATCGCCGCCGGAATGGCCACCGCTGTACCGAAGCCTGCCATACCCTCCAACAGACCTCCGAAGCCCCAAACAAGGAGCAAAACTGTAACGCCTTTGTCGTCGGAGAGTGAGGTGAATTGCCTTTTGATCACTTCGATCTCGCCGCTCTTGAGGAGGACGTTGTAGCTGTAAATCGCCATCAATATGATGATTAGGATAGGGAATGTCGCTTTGAGTACCCCCTCAACAACGGCCCACCAGACGCCGCTTTGGACAAAATTGTCGGGAGCGAAACCGAACCTCTGTGACAGAAACAACGCTACTGTCACCGTGATGACCAAGGTGATGAAGGCACTTTTATGACCTGCCATCTTTAATCCGAGCATCAGCACGAATAGGAGTAGTATAGGGAGGATTGCAAATAATATGTCCATAGGGAATTGTCTTTTTTAGGTGAGTAATACCACTGTCTCTTTTGGGCCGTGAGCGCCCTTGACTGATGATTGTTCGATATCATCAAGATTGTAGGTGGCTATGCCTACCTCGGGGTAAATTGCATCGATGTAGCAAGGTATGAATAGACCGATTCGTTTGTCTTTCAATGAATCATTCATATACTTCTCTTAGGGGTTCTTAATAATTATTTGTTAGCTCTTGGTTCATCTCTCAACAGAGCAAAAGTAGGTATTGCTCTTATGTCTTTCCAAAAATAACATTTCTTCTCTATAAAATGAAAGAATAGCGAGGGTATTTTGAGATGTGGGAGTGTTTATCACTTGAAAATAGGTTAACCGACGACTTTGTGATAAACTCTGACGGTAGGGTTTTCTAACTTTGGCTGACTTCGGGTCTTCCCTACACCCCTATAAATCGGTAGGTTAGGGGAGACTTCATTTCCCCGCCTCCAAATGTGCCAAATGTATAAAAAATAAACCCTTTTCGGTAGGAAATGGGTGGCGCGACGTAAAGGTTGAATTTTGTGGATGGTATCGGTTCCCGAGACCATTAATACCTCTCGATTACGCAGGTCGGCATTGATGACGCACAGGCTATGAAGATTCGACCCCTCCGGGGTCGCTCGACGTATCCCCATTTGAGCCTTTTCTATACAAAAAAACTCCGATAGCCGGTTGCTATCGGAGTTGTGCTGATTCTTGAGTGACCTCGGAGGGATTCGAACCCTCGACCCATTGATTAAGAGTCAATTGCTCTACCAGCTGAGCTACGAAGTCATTGGGGCTATTTCCCTTATGCGTTTGCAAAGGTAATACAAAAATATTATACCACCAAATAATAGGATTACTTTTTTACCCTATCCGGATGCTGTTTGATAAAGTCAGCCCAAGAACGGTTGGATTGGTGCAGTGGGGTAGGGCGTTTCTGTTGCAAGTGGTGGGTCAACGCCACCGCTACCGCATCGGTGGCATCGTTTTTCTCCATCAGAGATTCCTGCGGTATGCCGAGTAGGTGCGTCAGGAGCGCCGCTACTTGCTCTTTGCTCGCATTGCCCCGGCCTGTGATCATTTTCTTGATGGTTGCGGGCGGATACTCGGTGACTGTAATATCGGCTTTGAGGGCCGCCACCATTGCGGCGCCCTGCGCTCTGCCGAGCTTGAGGGTGGTCTGTATGTTTTTGCCGTAAAAGGGGGCTTCCAATGCCATATCGGTCGGGTGGTAGCGGGCTATGAGCGCTTCGACCGCTTCTTGTATCTTGAGCAAGCGGGAGTAGTGCGACTTGCATCGATCCAATCGGAGTATGCCCATGGCAAGGAGTGTCGGTTTTTGATCCGCCACTCTCAGTATGCCATACCCCATTACGATAGTACCCGGGTCTATGCCTATGATGATTTGTTCTGACATCGTATCACAAAGTTAACCATAAAATGCGATTATGCACGGTTAGATTTGGTACCTTTGCCACAGTTAGAGATATCATTATCAAGATACCATAGGTCTTTTATACAGAGCATAAATCATGAATAGACGTCAATTAATGTATGTGGCTGCGGCGGTAATGGCACTCAGTGCCCTATTCTTTGGCTGCAAGTTATTTAAGCAACCGCAAGCAAATGCCTTAGTCAATGATCGATATGCAGTGATCGTTTCTTTAGACGGTTTTCGTCATCTGTACCTTGACGCGTATGATACGCCTTCGTTAGATGCTATGGCGGCCGAAGGGGTATCGGCCCCCTTGAGTCCGGCCTATCCCAGCAATACATTTCCCAACCATTACAGTATGGCTACGGGGCTCTATCCCGCTCACCACGGAATTGTGAACAACCGCTTTTGGGTGGAGGAGATGAACGACTATTATAAGTTGGGGGATATGAAACGGGTGCTCAATCCGGATTTTTATTTGGGTGAACCGATATGGAATACGGCAGAGCAACAAGGTGTCAAGGCGGGCTCTTTCTTTTGGGTCGGTTCGGAAACCGCCATACAGAATATGCGGCCGTCGTATTGGAAGTCGTACGACTCAAGTGTCCCTTTTACCGCTCGGGCCGACTCTGTCCTTGCGTGGTTGCAAAAGCCTGAGGCGGTGCGTCCACACTTGATTACCTGGTATTTAGAAGAGCCTGACGGAGCGGCTCATCACTACGGTGTGGGCAGCCAACAAGTGGCGGATATGGTGCTGACCGTCGATAGCGTGGTAGGCTACTTTAGACGAGAGTTGGCCCAACTGCCGATTGCCGATAAGGTGGACTTTATGGTGGTGTCCGATCACGGAATGGCGGATTATGACCCTTCGAAAGTGGTCAATCTGTGGGACTATCTACCGGTGGATAGTTTTAGTTTTGTGGTCGAAGGTGTGCCCGCTTTGCTCTACGCCAAGCATCCTCAATATGTTGATGAAGCGATGAAGGTACTGGCTGACGTACCGCATATTTCGGCATACCGCACCGAGGATGTGCCTGAGCGCTTTCACTACAACGACAGCGATAGGCCGGGGGATATCGTGATCATCGCCGATCTTGGGGGATACGTCTTTTTTAGGGAGCATCCGGAGTTTACCAATAGGGCGGGTCACGGCTTTGACAACAGTCTGCCGGAGATGCAAGGGATATTCTTTGGTGTCGGCCCCTCTTTTGCTGTGGGTAAGGAGGTCTCTGCAACGCCCAACGTCACGATCTACCCGCTACTCAGTAGGCTCTTAGGGCTGACTTCCGCCCCTAATGATGGGTTGGAATCGGATGTAGACAAGTTGTTGGGGAATTAGTCTCTGTTGTATCGCAAAGGAAGAGGGTGTGCCAAAACTGTAGTTCTGACACACCCTCTTTTTGATAGTTATTGGTGTTGCAGGCGGATGTTACCTTATCCTCCTCCGCCGTGCAATAGGCTTTTATCTATTAGTGATGAGCCAAGTAGTCTGCAACGCTGTCATGGTCTTCCTTGATAGCCTCCTTGCCTTCGCTCCAGTTGGCAGGGCACACCTCACCGTACTTCTCATAATGTTGCAAAGCGTCTACCATACGCAGCGTCTCGTCTACGCTTCTGCCAAGTGCCATATCGTTAATCAGCATGTGGCGTACAATCCCTTCCTTGTCAATCAGGAAAAGCCCTCTGTAAGCGACCGGATCACCCTCGTAGACCAAGTTGCCCTCGTCGTCTATATCCTCTTCGCCTGCCAATACGCCGAAGTTCTGCGAAATGACCTTGGAGAAGTCGGAAACGATTGGGTACTCAACTCCCTTGATGCCACCATCCTTACGATCTTGTGACAACCAAGCGAAGTGTGAGAATTGAGAGTCTACCGAGCAACCGATGAGTTGTACGTCACGCTTCTCAAACTCCTCCAACTTTTCTTGGAAGGCGTGCAACTCTGTAGGACATACAAAAGTAAAGTCCATAGGGTAGAAGAATAGTACTACGTATTTCTTTCCTTCGAACTGAGAGAGTGAGAAATTCTCGATTATCCGGCTGCCTTGAACTGCAGTAGCATTGAAATCCGGTGCCTTTTTACCAACCAATGTGTACATGTCGAAATCTGTTTTATCGTGTCGAGGGTGCCTATGGCTCTATCTCTTTTCCTCGACACCAAGTTAATAAATCATCTACTTTCCGTCGGCAGGTGCGTCTACCCGCCTCTGTCTGCATTTACACTATTATAACAAGCAGGACCACTATTTGTTCGGAGATTGCTACCCGCTTGCCCGTCACTTCCGAGGGGTGTATATAAGAAGAGAGTCCGTAGGACTCCTACGAACTCTCTCTATTAAATATTCAGATATACTCTGATTACTTCTCTGCAGTCATGATAACCACACGGTTCCAAGCGTTCTCTGCATAAGGTTGTACAGTGTCACCCTTGTAGTCGATAGTGATTTGGTTAGAATCTACACCATACTCATCGGTAAGAAGGCGAGCTACCTCACGTGCACGCTTCTCAGAAAGCTGCATGTTGTAGTTAGCGCTACCGGTCTTAGCGTCTGCGTAACCGATAACAGTTACAGGTACGTTGTTAGACTTAACGAACTCAGCAGTGTTGTAGATGTTGATCATTTGGTTGCGATCTACCTTTGAGCTACCGATACGGAAGTAAACAACATTCTCAGACTTAACTTGTGTAGTTACAGGCTGGATCTCCGGGCACTCCGGACAGCTTACAGGACGCTTGCTAAGCTCAGCGTTTTGGCTGCGGAGGGTGTTGATCTCATTTTGCAAGTTGTTAAGCAGAGCATAATCCATTGGCTCAACAGACTCGAAGCCGCGGTTGATGTTGAATGTCAAACCGGCACGGAGTTGTGCATTGGCAGCGATGTTTCTATTCTGTGGGAATGCTGCGATAGATGGAGCAATGGTAAAGGTAACCACCTTGCCGAGTTGGAAATCAAAGTTGATACCGGCATTAGCAGTCACACCGTGATCCACTTCTGAGAACTTAAACTCACCTGTCTTGTCCAAAGCTTGGTAACCAACACCGATCCAAGGAACGAAGTGGAATACACGATCCTCATTGTATGGAGCGAAGTAGTTGGTCACGTCAAACAAGAAGTCGAAGTGTGGGTTAAGCACGTGGTACTTAGCATACTTGTCACCTTGCTTCAAACCTTTTGCAAATGGATCGGTAAGCCAGTTCCAATCAAGCATCAAACGAGTAGCGAAGTATGGAGTGTGCCATTTACCCAAAGCGATACCCGCACTGTAATTCATACGATCAGAGAATCCGGCGTCAGTCTTAGGCTCTGACTTGAATAGATCCCAACCGAAGCCATAGTCGATACCACCTTGAAGGGTGATGAACCAATTGTTTCCTGCAGTATTGCTACGTACAAATGCTACGTCTTTTGCAGGTTGATCAGCCAAGTTTGCAGAGGTCTGAACCTCCTGTGCTGAAGCACTCAGTGCAAAAACACTTGCCGCAGCTAATGCGATAAATCTTGTCTTCATAATTTTTCTCTAATTAATTGTACAATTTAATACATAGTCAATTCAATCACATCCCTAAAATAGGTCTCTTACATTCTCCTCCTATCTCCGGGATCGTAGATTTTGTCAAGGCTTATAATGCCTGTAACATATCCACTTACGTGACAAAGATAGCAATATCTCTTGAAATTCCAAGTATAAAGGCATAATTATTTTGCCTTGATACCATTCGTAAGCCCTATTACAAGGCATTATATTAATATATCTATTCAACAAATGCGTGTCTGTATCCGTCGACGATGTCCCAGTAGCCTCTGGTGAAGTCAGGAACCTGTACAGGTGCCGAGTGGTGCTCCAACGAGATAGCTGACAGTGGTGCGAGAGCGCTCCACTCCGCCATATCGTATACGTCCATATCCAATGGGAGGCCGTTGCGTAGGCAATAGATGAGGCGGTAATCCATAATGAAGTCCATGCCGCCGTGACCGCCGACTTGTTTGGCGATCTCCTCCAACTCGGTATGTATAGGATGTTTGTACTTCTCAAAGAGCTTTTGCTGTACCTCCTTTGGCAACCAAGAGTGGGCCGACAGGTTTTCGTGATCCGGAGCTACCCCTTCGTCTATGGACTCTCCTTTGAGTGCCAGTAGCGGCATTGGGTATTTGGATGCATAACCCTTGGTGCCGGCGATATTGTATTGGCGGCTGTATGGACGTGGTGTAGCTACGTCGTGGTGTATCTCTATGGTGCGTCCTTTTTCCGTCTTGATGAGTGTCAGCGTGTGTTGGCCGTTTTGGAAGTCGGTCACCTCTTCGTTTCTATTTTCCTTGAGCCAAGCGGGGATGCTCTTAGGCTCGGCATCCATAGATACCAAATAGTTCATCTTGTCGCCTCTGTGGATGTCCAACACCTGGCAGGCAGGCCCCATACCGTGCGTGGCGTAGATGTCACCGCGGTGTTGTTTGTTAAACTCCATCCTCCAGTCCCCTTCGTAGTAGTTCCAGAAGTCTTCCAATTGGTGGATGTAGCCTCCCTCGGCATAGACAATATCACCGAGCAACCCTTGATGCACCATATTAAGAACTGTCAGTTCGTAGAAGTCATAGACACAGTTCTCAAGCATCATACAGTGCTTGCGTGTACGCTCCGATGTGTCAATCAATGACCAAATGTCCTCTAATGTATGGGCGGCCGGCACCTCGATAGCCACGTGCTTGCCCTGCTCCATAGCATATAGTGCCATGGGTACGTGTGTCTGCCAATCGGTCACGATGTAAATCAGATCCAAATCGTCCCGCTCCGCCAACTCTTTCCAAGCATCTTCGCTGCCGGAATATTCGGCCGCTTTCTCCTTGCCGTACTTGGCGAGGATATCATTCGCCTTGCTCACTCTGTCTGCGTGCAGATCACAGAGGGCTACTATCTCAGCCCCCGGGATGTTGCAAAAACGATCCACGGCGCTTGGACCTCTCATGCCCAAACCGATCATACCGATACGCACCGTTTTCAATTTGGGTGCCGCAAAGTTGACCATGTGCTCTTGTCCCGCAGCACGTTCGGGCACTTCCGTTACAATAATGTCGGATACCATCTCTCCGTTTGCCTCACTGCCCGACTTACATCCCGTAAGTGCCAAAAGCATCAGGGAGGCCAAAACAACTACTCTTCTTACCATAATAATGTGTGTGAATGAAAATGTTATCTTTGCAAATATACCTAATAATTTTATAGTTGACTTGTGTTGTATAAATGATAAAAACCGAAGAAATGGTTCTCGAAATAACGAAGACGGGGCAACAACTTAGTTTCCCTATTGGTACCACCCCTATGACCGTGTACAACGAATTGGGGTTAGAGCTCCCCAACAGTCCGATGGGTACCCCGCTTTTGGCATTGGTAAATAATAAACCGACTCCCCTATCTCACCCCTTGCACCGCCCCGCAGTTATTGATTATATCGGCTACGAAACGCATGTGGGACGTAGGGCTTACACCGGCACCGTAGCCCTACTGATGTACAAGGCGGGGCACGACCTCGGGCTACCGCCGATAGTGATAGAGCATGCACTCTCCAACGGCTACTATGGTACTATCGGCAGCCGCCAAAATCCGCCATCGACCGAGACCCTTAAAAAGCTATCGGATCGGATGCAAGAACTGATAGACCAAGACCTCCCGATAAAGACAGTATATATAAGGCGTGAAGAGGCGATCCGATCATTCGAAAAAAGAGGCCGCTTGACCACCGCTCGACTTTTGGAGAGCAAAGGCACCCACTTCATCCGTTTGGTAGAGTTAGGGGGGTATGTCGATTATATATTTGATCCTCCGCTCCCCTCCACAGGTATGATTTGGGGGTTTGGTGTGGAAAAGCACCGCGAAGGCTTTCTCCTCAGGATGCCCGACCACCATGCCCCCGATAGGCTCTATCCCCGAGTGCGTCAGCCCAAACAGTTCGGTGTTTTTAAGGACCAACTCTCCTTGCTCAAGCTGATAGAGGTCGAAGACGTAGAGCCGCTCAATCGTGCGATACGCGAAGGACGCGCCAACCAAATCATCTCTCTGTCCGAGGCTTTGCAAGAAAAAGAGATCGCCTCTATTGCTACCGAGATCGCCTCAAAGTACGACGAGGGATTGCGTATCGTATTACTGTCGGGTCCGTCCTCTTCGGGCAAGACCACAACCGCCAAACGTCTATCGACGCAGCTGATAGCCAATCTGATATGGCCCTACGCCATCTCTTTGGACGATTACTACATCAATCGGGTCAATACCCCTCTCGATGAGTTTGGTAAATATGACTACGAGAGTCTCTACGCCATAGATCTCCCTCAGTTGCGTCACGATATTTCTCGCCTGATGTCGGGCGAAGAGGTGCATATCCCCACTTACAATTTCGTTACAGGCGAAAGGGAATACCAGGAGGGTAAACAGATGAAGCTGGACCATCACGGTGTGTTGATTATGGAGGGTATTCACGCACTTAACCCCGAGCTGCTGAGCGGTATCCCCGAGCATGCCATATATAGGGTGTACGTATCGGCGCTCTCTCCGCTCTCTATTGATGCGCACAACTGGATATCCACCAGTGACAACCGTCTGATCCGCCGGATGGTGCGAGATATGAAGTTTAGAGGTACACCTGCCGAAGAGACCATCATACGTTGGCCCGATGTGAGACGAGGAGAAGAGAAGTGGATATTCCCCTACCAGGAAAATGCCGACGTGATGTTTAATAGCGGTCTGCTCTATGAAGTGCCAATGCTTAAAGGCCAAGCGATCCACGCCCTTTGTCAGGTGCCAGAGACCAGCCCCGCCTATCCGACAGCCAGCCGACTGATAGAGTTTCTCAATCTATTCGAAGAGATAGAGGCAGAGTCCACACCCCGCAATTCGTTGTTGAGGGAGTTTTTAGGCGGCAGTACATTTAATTACTGACCTCTAACCTCTTGGAGTGGATTTAAATAATGAGCGGTGGTGGGACACCCGCTCGTATCACCCTCTTGATCTTTACACTGCCTTTGATTTTTGGAATATATGAGGTTTGATCGACGTTTCAACGTTGAAAAGTTTTCCTATTCGTCTGATAATTATTTGGATATCTGATTAGATGTTGGTATCTTTGTGCCTATCAAAGTGTTGTGAGGCTTTGTGATGACGCATCTCGAGGGTGTCGGAGCGGGGCTTTTGCTATGTTTTGAGGTTTTGGTACAGTGGGGTCACTCCTGTACTAAAACGTTGTGTTTAAGAGGCTTTTGCCTATAAGCCTATGGTGTAAAGCAGGAGTCTCTGAGAGAAGTAAAGAGTGTAAATATTGTCTGAGGTGAGGCGGAGAGAGCCGACACTTTCGGATTAATTTAAACTAACTTATTTATGACAGATCCGATATCTGACTATTTAACTCGCTTGCGCAATGCAATTATGGCCAAGCACCGTGTGGTGGAAGTGCCGGCGAGTAATCTCAAAAAGGAGATGACCAAGATCCTTTTCGAGAAGGGGTACATCCTCAACTATATGTTTGATGATAACGGTCCCCAAGGAACTATCAAGATTGCTCTTAAGTACGATGTGGTTACTAAGAAGAATGCAATCAAGCATCTCGAGCGTGTTTCGCGCCCGGGACTTCGTCGTTATGTAGGCTACCAGGATATGCCAAGAGTCCTCAATGGTCTCGGTATAGCAATCCTGTCTACCAGCCAAGGTGTGATGACCGATAAGGAGGCATCTGAGCGTCGTGTCGGCGGTGAGGTGCTTTGCTATGTTTATTAATCGCTTAGTAGGAAAGGAACAAAGTTATGTCAAGAATTGGTAAAATGCCTATTCATATCCCTAACGGTGTCTCTGTCACTATTAAGGATAATGTAATCAGTGCAAAAGGTCCTAAGGGCGAAATGAGCCAAGCTATCGATGCGCGTCTCAAAGCGACCTTAGAGGATGGTGAGTTGAAAATTGAGAACTTCGGTGAAACCAAGGAGGAGAATGCCCTCCACGGTCTTTATCGTTCGCTCGTTAACAACATGGTGATAGGTGTTTCTGAAGGTTATACCAAGACTCTCGAGCTGGTCGGTGTGGGTTTCAGGGCATCCAATCAAGGTCAGTTGTTGGAGCTTTCTTTGGGTTATTCTCACCCTATCTATTTGATGCTGCCGGATGAGATTACGGTGGAGACCAAGATGGAGCGTAACAAAGCTCCTTTGGTGACGCTCTCATCTCCTGACAAGCAATTGTTGGGTCAGGTGTGTGCCAAGATCCGTACATTCCGTAAGATCGAGCCATACAAGGGCAAGGGTATTAAGTTTGTCGGTGAGTACATCCGCAGGAAGTCCGGTAAGTCGGCAGCCAAGTAATCACACTTTTGGATATAAGTAATCTATGATAACTAAGAAAGAAAGAAGATTGAAAATCAAAGCGCGTGTGCGTAAGAATATTTACGGCACGGCTGAGAGGCCTCGGCTGACTGTATTTAGGAGTAACAAGCAGATCTATGCCCAGGTTATTGACGATAATGAGGGTAAGACCTTGGTCTCTTTTGACTCTACCAAGCTTGAGGATAAACTCCCTAAGAAGGAGGTGGCTCTGAAGGTAGGCGAAGAGGTTGGCAAGAAGGCTGTTGAAGCCGGTATCGATACTGTGGTATTTGACCGTAACGGTTACCTCTATCACGGTAGAGTAAAGGAATTGGCTGAGGGAGCAAGGAAAGCCGGTTTGAAATTCTAACACATCCATAAGTACAGTAAAGATATGAAGAGAATTAACTCTGTTAACGGTCTCGAACTCAAAGAGAGACTTGTGGCGATCAACCGTGTGACTAAGGTGACAAAGGGTGGTCGTACCTTCACGCTTGCTGCTATGGTAGTGGTAGGTGATGAAAACGGTATCATCGGTTATGGACTTGGAAAGGCCGGTGAGGTGAGCGTAGCTATCCAAAAAGCTACCGAAGCGGCAAAGAAAAACTTGATCAAGGTGCCTGTGCACAAGGGGACGATCCCACACGAGCAGTTGGCTAAGTTCCGCGGTGCGAGGATTATGCTCAAGCCTGCCTCTGAGGGTACGGGAGTGGTAGCCGGTGGTGCTATGCGTGCCGTACTTGAGAGTGTTGGTGTGACTGACGTATTGGCAAAGAGTAAGGGGTCAAGTAACCCTCACAACCTTGTGAAAGCCACCATCGCCGCTCTTTCGGAACTCCGCGATCCATTGGACGTAGCCAAGGTGCGTGGTATCTCTGTAGAGAAGGTATTTAAAGGATAAGACAAGAGTACACATATATAATATGGAGACTATAAAGATCAAACAAGTGCGCAGTCGCATCCGTTGTCCCAAAGATCAAAAGGCGGCTTTGGATGCCCTCGGACTTAAGAAACTCAATAAGGTGACTGAGCTTCCGAAGAATGAAGCTGTACTCGGTAATATCAATAAGGTACGCCACCTGCTGGAGATTGTAGAAGATTAAATGCACATCGGTATTGGAGGTCACTGTAAAATAGACCTGGATGCCGACAATGAAAGAAATATAGATAAATTATGAGCCTATCAAATTTGAAACCTGCTGAGGGGGCTACCAAAAGTCGTAAAAGGATCGGTCGCGGTCCCGGTAGCGGATTGGGAGGTACCTCTACAAGGGGTCATAAGGGAGCAAAGAGCCGCTCCGGCTATAAAAAGAAGTTTGGCTTTGAGGGTGGTCAGATGCCACTGCAAAGGAGGGTGCCTAAGTTTGGATTCCGTAATCCTAACAGAGTGGAGTACGCTCCTGTCAACCTCTCCGCTATTGAAAAGATTGCCTCTAACGGCATCTCTGAGATTGGTCAGGATGAGTTGGTAGCGGCAGGTCTTGTGCATAAAGACGCTTTGGTAAAGATTTTGGGTAACGGCGAATTGACCTCAAAGGTTAAGGTGACCGCCCATGCTGCATCGAAGAGTGCTAAGGAAGCGATCGAAAAGGTCGGTGGCGAGCTTGTGATATTGTAATCAATATTGAGTTAGAGTAGAGTACCGATGAAATTTGTTCAGACACTCCGGAATATCTGGAAGATAGAAGATCTCAGACAGCGTATTATCACTACGGTGTGGCTGATTATTATCTATCGTCTGGGTACCCAAATCGTATTGCCCGGCATAGACCCGGCACAGTTAGTATCGCTCAGAGAGCAAACCCGCGGTGGTGTGATGGCCCTTCTCGATATGTTTTCGGGAGGTGCGTTTAGTAACGCCTCGATTATGGCTCTCGGTATTATGCCTTATATCTCGGCATCTATTGTGATCCAACTTTTGGCTATCGTAGTGCCCAGCTTCCAAAAGATGCAACGCGAGGGCGAAAGCGGTCGTCGTAAAATTAATCAGTGGACCAGATATCTGACCATTGCGATCCTATTGGTGCAGGGTCCGGTTTATCTCATCAATCTGAGTCATCAGCTCCAAGCTGCCGGCAGTTCTCTGCCCGGAGGTTTTTGGTTTAGCTTCTCCAGCACCATCTTTATGGCTGCCGGTTCGATGTTTGCTCTTTGGTTAGGTGAGCGTATTACTGACAAAGGTATTGGCAACGGTGTCTCATTTATCATCCTTGTCGGTATCTTGGCTCGTTTCCCGATAGCTATTACCCAAGAGTTTGTACTCCGCTTTAATAACGCCGGCGGTATCTTCCTCTTCCTATTGGAGATTTTGGTGCTGCTGGTAGTCATCGCCGGTGCCATCATGTTGGTGCAGGGTACACGTCGAGTGCCTGTACAGTATGCCAAGCGTACCGTAGGCAATCGTATGTATGGCGGTGCGCGTCAGTACATCCCTCTTAAGGTCAATGCCGCTAACGTGATGCCTATTATCTTTGCTCAGGCGATTATGTTTATACCGGTTACCTTGTTCCCTGCAATGACTTCCAATTCCAATTTTTGGCAAGGCTTTGCAACGGGTCAGAGTTTTTGGTACAACTTGATTTTCGCTATCCTGATCATCCTTTTCACCTACTTCTACACAGCGGTGACCATCAACCCGACTCAGATGGCCGACGAGCTCAAACGCTCCAACGGATTTATTCCGGGTGTCAAGCCGGGCAAGGCTACTAAGGATTTCTTGGATAATGTGATGAGTAAGATCACTTTACCGGGTGCGTTGTTCCTGGCTATTGTTGCTATCTTACCTGCTTTTGCCAGACTATTCGGTGTCTCCGCAGAGTTCAGTTCGTTCTTTGGCGGTACCTCTTTGATCATTTTGGTGGGTGTCGTATTGGATACCTTGCAACAGATCGAGAGCCACCTCTTACAGCACCACTATGATGGGTTGTTAGAGACCGGTCGTATCAAAGGACGTCACGGCAATATATATTGATCTATTTTTCGGTCGAATGAATCATCGCTCATGAGAGATCACAGACGCATATATCTTAAAACCTCAGAGGAAATCGAGAAGCTTTATAAAGCCAATCAGTTGGTGGGCATGACCCAGGGTGAGTTGGCCAAGCATATCCGACCCGGTATCAGTACCAAGGAATTGGACTCGATTGCCTATGAGTTTATCAAAGATCACGGAGCGGAGCCTGCCTTTTTGGGTTACGAAGGCTTCCCGGGCAGTCTGTGTACCTCGGTCAATGAATATGTGGTTCACGGGTTTCCGTCCACAACTACCGTACTTAAGGAAGGGGATATCGTCAGTATTGACTGTGGTACCGTCCTTGACGGATTTGTGGGTGACAGTGCTTTCACCTTCCCTGTCGGAGAAGTGAGTGAGGAGGTCAAAGGATTGCTGCGTACTACTTATGAGTCTTTGTACGTTGGTATAGAGGCGGTACAGGTAGGGCGTAGAATTGGAGATATCGGACACGCTGTCCAGACCTATTGCGAAAAACGTGGCTACACGGTGGTGAGAGAGTTTACAGGACACGGTATCGGTCACTCTATGCATGAGGCTCCTAACGTACCTAACTATGGCAAACCGGGTACCGGCGCCAAGATTGAGGAAGGGCTCTGCATATGTATCGAGCCTATGATCAACCTTGGTAGTAAGAACATCGTTATTTATGATGACGGCTGGACTACACGTACCAAGGATCGTAAGCCTTCCGCACACTTTGAACATTGTATCGCCGTCGTTGACGGCAGGGCCAAGATCATGAGCAGCTTTGAGTATATCAAAGAGGCTTTAGGTGGACTGCCTTTCTGATGGTTTGATCGAATTAATAAACAATATATAGAGAGAAAGAGGAGAATATTTATATGGCTAAGCAACCTGCAATTGAGCAAGATGGTGTCATTTTAGAGGCTTTATCCAACGCAATGTTTAAAGTCGAGTTGGATAACGGGCATCAAATCACTGCACATATCTCCGGCAAGATGCGGATGCACTACATTCGTATCCTCCCCGGTGACAGAGTGAAAGTAGAGATGTCGCCCTATGACCTCTCTAAAGGACGTATTTCGTATCGTTACAAGTAATCGCGATTGTATGCGATTATCCGTGTACGAAGGAGTGTATATACCGCATATATCTCCTGATCAATATAATGATTGAGTAATTAACACCTCGCTTTACGATAGAGAGGTATAGTACATAAGATAGAGTATGAAAGTAAGATCATCGCTAAAGAAGCGTACTCCGGACGATAAGATTGTACGTCGGAAAGGACGCCTTTACATCATTAACAAGAAGAACCCAAAGATGAAGCAACGTCAGAAGTAATTAGAGTGGAACTATTACTTTCGACTGCGTTTCTCTTTGATGGGTTTGTATTTAATATCGGAGAGTTACACTTAACTAACAAGTAAAATAATATATGGCAATAAGAATTGTTGGTGTCGATTTGCCCCAAAACAAGAGAGGCGCTATCGCTCTTACCTATATCTATGGTATAGGTCGCAGTGCGGCGGCTACTATTCTGAGTAAGGCTAATGTTGACCCGGACATCAAGGTGCAAGATTGGACTGACGACCAGGCTGCCGCCATCCGTGAGATCATCTCTAACAACTACAAGGTTGAGGGAGATTTGCGTAGCGAGACTCAGTTAAATATCAAGCGTTTGATGGACATTGGTTGTTACCGTGGTATTCGTCACCGTATTGGGTTGCCTCTGAGGGGTCAGAGCACCAAGAATAATGCACGTACTCGCAAAGGACGTAAGAAGACTGTTGCGAATAAGAAGAAAGCTACTAAGTAAAATTAGGGAGAAAATATGGCAAAGAAAACTGCTACTAAAAAGAGAAAAGTACAGGTGGATCCCATCGGGCAAGCACATATCCACTCTTCCTTCAATAACATTATCATTACCCTAACCAATAACCAAGGTCAGGCTATTTCTCAATCCAGTGCGGGTAAGATGGGCTTCCGTAGCTCAAAGAAAAATACCCCTTATGCCGCTCAGATGGCTGCACAAGATTGTGCCAAGACTGCTTTTGACGCAGGATTGAGGAAAGTGACCGTGTATGTCAAGGGTCCGGGCAATGGTCGTGAGAGTGCGATCCGTACGATCCACGGTGCCGGTATTGAAGTGATGGAGATTGTGGATGTGACTCCGCTGCCACACAATGGTTGTCGTCCACCTAAGCGTCGTAAACCTTGATGGTTGCGATCCGACTGTAGTACAGTATCGTATTTACAAGAGATTTATGTTAGAATGAAGCTCTCCCACATTATTAGAAAGGATGACTATTCAGATAGATCCGTCGCAGCTGTGTGGTGTTGGTTTCATGGTTACTAAATTTATTTCATTCAAATTCAAATGGCAAGATATACAGGTCCTAAAGCCAGAATAAATCGTAAGTTTGGAGAGCCTATCTTAGGCAATGCCAAAACTAAAAAGAATTACCCTGCCGGTCAGCATGGCAACTCTCGCCGTGGCAAGACCTCGGAGTATGGGTTGCAGCTGCGCGAAAAACAAAAAGCTAAATATACCTATGGCGTATTGGAGCGTCAGTTCCGTAACCTTTATGAGCGTGCTTCTCGCATGCCCGGTGTACGTGGTGAGGTGTTGCTTCAACTTCTTGAGCGTCGTCTTGATAACGTTGTTTACCGTTTAGGTTTAGCTCGTTCGCGCAGTGCTGCTCGTCAGCTTGTTAATCATGGTCACATTGTTGTTGACGGACAAGTGGTGGACATCCCGTCCTACACCGTATCCGAAGGCCAGACCATAGGTGTCAGAGAGCGTTCCAAGTCATTAGTGGTGGTGACCGATGCGATCCAAACCCTTGCCCACAACCAGTACGCATGGTTAGAGTGGGATGGCGCATCACTTACCGGTCGTTTCCTCCACATTCCGGAGCGTGCTGATATCCCGGAGACCATCAAAGAGCAGCTCATCGTCGAGCTTTACTCTAAGTAATGATGCCCCTTATTCACAAATAATATTTAAGAAGAGATATGGCTTTAATCGCATTCCAAAAACCAGAAAATGTGCTTATGCTCGAGAGTACGCCCACCCATGGCAAGTTCGAGTTTAAGCCACTCGAGCCAGGCTATGGCATGACTATAGGTAACGCTCTTCGACGTATTTTACTGTCCAGCCCTGAGGGGTTCGCAATCAACAGCATTAAGATTGACGGTGTAGAGCACGAGTTTTCCACTATTCCCGGAGTGATTGAGG
Organism: Porphyromonas sp.; assembly: GCA_030532005.1. Classification (GTDB taxonomy): domain Bacteria; phylum Bacteroidota; class Bacteroidia; order Bacteroidales; family Porphyromonadaceae; genus Porphyromonas_A. The sequence goes on along the minus strand of JAUNLZ010000009.1, from coordinate 9,581 downwards.
ACGTTACCAACATCATCCTTAATCTTAAGAAGATCCGCATCAAGCAGGTGACACCCGGCGAAGTAGAGGAGACAGCAGTCATCAAAGTCAGCGGAAAGACACACGATGCCTTTACCGGCAAAGAGATATCTGAGGGACTCAAGAACTTTGAGGTACTTAACAAAGATCAGTTGATTTGTCGGCTTGATAAGTCTGCTGCATTTAGCATCCAACTGACCATCGATCAAGGTCGCGGATGGATTCCCGCGTCAGATATTGCCGAGAGTTTTGATGATCCGTTGCAGATTGCTATAGATGCTATCTATACACCTATCTTAAATGTCAAGATTTCAGTTGAGAATACTCGTGTCGGTCAAAAGACCGATTATGATAAATTGACACTGGAAGTGGATACCGATGGTTCGATTCATCCAAAAGAGGCATTGAAGAATGCCGCCCAAATCATGATCAAGCACCTCGAGCTATTTAGCGAAGAAAACATCGCTGTGGAGCTTGAGACTGAGCAAGAGGAGGAGAAGTTTGACGAAGCCACTATCATGACCCGCCAGCTACTCAAGAATAAACTTGAGGATGTCGACCTCTCTGTGAGAGCCCTTAACTGTCTGCGAGCAGCAGGAGTCCTCACCCTTGGAGACTTGGTGAAGTGCAGTCGTGGCGAGTTGCTAAAGTTTAGAAACTTTGGTAAGAAGTCACTGAATGAAGTGGACGAACTATTAGACCATCTTGGGCTCACCTTTGGAATGGATGTTTCGAAGTACAAATTAGACAACGAGTAATTATAGACAATGAGACATAATAAGAAATTTAATCACCTCGGTCGTAAGTCTTCGCACCGTCACGCAATGCTCTCTAACATGGCCAATTCGCTTATCGAGCATAAGCGTATATTTACTACACTTGCCAAGGCAAAAGCCCTCAAAGTGTATTTTGAGCCAATGGTAACGAAAGCAGTGAAGAGCAATGACAGTATCCACGCCAGAAGAGTGGTGTTCCAAAACCTCCAAAATCGTACCACGGTTACAGAGCTTTTCGGTCCGATTGCAGAGAAGGTTGGTGACCGTCCCGGCGGATACTGCCGCATCCTCAAGTTGGGTCGTCGCCAAGGTGACGACGCCATGATGTGCTTGATTGAGCTGGTAGACTTTAACGAAGATCGCGTAAAGGAGAAGAAGAGCGCCGGCAGTGGTAAGACCCGCCGTACTCGTCGTAGCAAAAAGAGCAGTGCAGCTACTCAGGCCGCTACAGCTCCGGCCGCAGAACCTACCGAGTCAGCTCCAGCCGCAGAACCTAAGGCAGAGTCTGCTGAGTAATCACAACGTTGAGTGTAACTACAAGAGACCGATAGAGATTCTTTCTTTATCGGTCTCTTCGTGTTTATATATGCTTGGTATAATCGTACAACATAGCTCCACCCATTCACCGGTCATACACTAATCCCATCCCTCCCATTATCCACCCGCAAACGTTTTTCCCTCTCGTTATATACACCTTTTATCAACCGATGACCATATAATGTTTAGTCACTTCTTAAATCCCTTCGATTACTTCCTTACGATTAATCCTATATTGATTGTTGATTAATCAAATGGGATAATTGTCGGACTGCTAAAACCATTTTAAATCGAGTGTTAGATCGAATTACCCAACAAAACGATACATTTTAGGTGGATTCAAAGGCTGTTTATTTGATTTTTGTTATCTTTGTCTGATAATTACAGACCAAACGAATAAATCATTAGGAGAGGACATGAAAAAGATTGACCGGATTGATATCAAGATCATTAATATGCTCATCGCGGATGCACGCAAACCCTATATGGAGATTGCGGAGGCGTGTGATCTATCGAGGGCAGCCATACATCAGCGCATACAGAGGCTGATTGCTTCCGGTATTATTACGGGTTCGCGTACCAATATCGACTTCAACACCTTAGGTTACAAAACATTGACCTACGTCGGGATCGTCTTGGAGAGGGGGTCGCTGTACAATAGCGTGGTCGATCAATTGGAGCAGATTTTAGAGGTGGTGGAGTGTAACTACACTACCGGTCCCTATACGATGCTTGTAAAGCTCTATGCCAAGGACAATGACCACTTAGTACACATCCTCAACGATCAGATACAGATGATAGAGGGGGTGGTATCTACCGAAACATTGATTTCGCTCAAACAGAGCATACACCGACCATTTTTACTGCAAGATACGGCAGGAGAAGATCAAGAATAAAAGATCGGGTTGTAGCCGGCTTGTTATACGATGGAGATTTAGATTATGACTTACAACGAAAGGAACGTTTTTGATCGGGACGGGGATTTGCGATTTGATCCGCAGACTCATACTTACACTCATATAGGGAGGATTGAGCCTTTGACCTCTGTCACAGCTTTTATCGGTTCTTTCTTTGACCCTTACGATCCCTACTTTTGGATTAATAGAGACGAAAATATCTCTGAGGCTCAAAGGGAGCTCAAGAAAAGAGAGCAAGACACCAAAGGTTTTATCGCTCGTAATCTCGGCACCTTTATGCATACGCAGATAGAGAAGAGTTTCCTTGGAGAACCGGTTGAGCATGCGATGGAACTTTTGTTGGAAGAGGGCGAAGCCCCCAAAATCTATGACATACAGACAGAGCTGGCCTATTTCAATGACTTTGTGAGGGATCACCGCTTAGAGCCTTTCCGGACAGAGTGGATGATTTATGACGAAGAGCACTGGCTGGCCGGCACATTGGATCTATTGGTAAAAGAACCCGACGGCACCTTTACGATCTACGATTGGAAGCGCAGTCGCCGTATGGGCCGCGAGCAGTCGGGACTCTTCTATCCAAATAGAAGCAACTTTCGCCAAAAAGGACACGGTGTCATTGCTCACTTAGACGATACTCCTTTTATACACGCCGCACTACAGCAAAATCTCTACCGAGCTATACTCAAACAGAACTACGGTATTGAGGTCAATAAAATGTATCTCGTCATTCTCAGCCCCTCTTTCACCCGGTATCACGAGGTGGAAGTACCGTGCTTTGACAACGAGATTAAAATGATGCTTGACCTCTATTGATCCAAGATAGATACAAAATAGATTAATTGTCCGTGACCTACGACCCGTCTCTATGGCAGCTATAAATGCCCGAGACGGGTCGTTTGTCATTTAGCCGATTGATTGTGACTACGGCGTCATGGAGGCCATCCCCATTGTTTCGTTATTGACCTGTATGCCGTGTTGGTCACGGCCGATTTGTTAGAAGCGTATCAACTTAAGGAGGGTGTGTTAAAACCAAGTTTTAACACACCCTCCTTAAGTTGAGTCATCGCTGTACGGATTATAAGTTAGGACCGTGACCGAAGTCAGGCGCTCCCTTATCATACCATACACGCTCCTTATTCAAGACCTTGACGTCTGTCGTACTCATCGTGTATCCTTGAGACTTGTAAGCATCAAGTACGATTTGGTACATCTTATCACTCTTGAGAGGTTCGTTGACATTAAAGCGGCGAGCCAGCGGATAGTCCTTACCGTCAAATGGTACAAACGGCAGGAGGTTACTGTCATACATCGGTACACCGCTTCTACGCATAGATACATACATCTCGGCAGGCAACATCGTGAAGTGGATGTGCTGTTGGAGGTAGATCTTTTCCAGGTCCTTGGCTTTGTCGCCTGTCAGTTGGTATGCGGGCTGCCCGAGCATATACTCGATCTCACCGTTCACCAACTTGATAGGTTTACCGTGCTGTTTGTCATAGGCCTCCTCATAGTATGGAATCTTATTAAGTGCCGCCACCTTGTCATAGATACGTACTGAGAGCTCCACACCCTTTGCAAAGGCCTCCTTGGCATCAATGCCAATGTTGGCGCCGAGGGTTTTGAGTTCGGCCAAATAGAGCTGTACTTCGGCACTTGACATATAGACACCGTACCAAGGCTGTGGCTCTTTGTCTTGTACCACCGCCGCACCCGGAGCGTCAGGGAAAGTCATAACCCCTCTACCCCAAACCATTTCGGTATTGTATCCGGAAATAGGGTTATAGGGCCGCTCTTGATCGTTAAGGGTGATTTTCCATAGGAGACCTTGAGGATCAAAATAGTCTTTATACTCCGGCTTTTCGTTGGCAAATACTTCCGTAGGGACTCCGAAATAGCGTACCCAAGGCTCACCCGGAGCTTTCCATCCCTTAAATACCTTGTGGTTGTCAGCGTCTACAGTGTAGTCCACCAACTCCATAATATAGTCCGGAATCTTCGCATCCGTTTCCGGGTTTTCAGCTTCATGGTCAAAGAATGCTTGGACAACTTTGGAGTTAAAGCTGTTTTTGGTAAAGAAGAAACGGATACGAGGGTCCCTGTTGTCAACCATAAAGTCCCTCAATTGCTTGGTCAAAGCACCGGGGTTAATAGGGTCATTAAAGTGGTAATCCTTGATGCCGAGGTTCCAAATAAAATCGTGGTCCAAAGCCTCCATCAAGCCGGCAGGATTAGAGTAGGCCTCCTCCGCAATTTTAAATGCCATTGCCTTGTCGGCATGTAGCAATCTCACGGCAATCTTGAGTTTAAGGGAGTTGGCAAACCTTGCCCACGCCTCGGGAGACCCCGAGTATACCAAATCTTGACGACCCAAAGAGGTCTGATCAATCACCTTACCATCAACAGTCACCGGATTGGTCAGTGTCTCCACACTCTTTTTTAGCTCATTATAGAGTAGTATCAGCAGCTCCTGTTGCTTGTCATACTTAGGGGTAAGGATAGGCGGATTGCTGTAGCGGGCTTGGAACACCTCCGAGTAGGCCATATCACCGTACATATCAGTATCCAACAATGCCAAATAAACCTGGATAGGGTAGGTCATTGCCTCAATGTATTTGTACTTAGCCGCCTCTTCAGGTGCATAGGCTTCGTTAACCAAATGTTGGATCTCCTTGGTCGCTGACATCACGCGGTATACGGTGCCGCCCAAACCGTCGGCAATCCCTTGCTCATTCATACGATCGCCGTTACCGCTGCTTGACGCTGTGATTTGTCCCCACTTCAACATATAGGAGTAGTCATAAAAATACTGCCTATAGTCCAAGGGTTTCATATACCTCAACGCCTCGGTAAAGAGGTAGCGGACATCCGGTTCGGTGATGTCACCCGGATTGGTATTGATGTCCTTCATTGTATCTCTCGAACATCCACTCCCCATCATCAGCAGCATCAAAGCTGCGAGGAGCCATCCGTATCTTGTATTATACTTTATCATAATTGATTGAGATTCTTTAGAATGATACACTTACTGTGAACATATAATTAGCGGTATACTCTTGGTAAGCGCGGATACGGAACTCCCCGGCTCTATTACCACGAACCGACTCTGGGTGAAGGTTGTTGGGCAGTGAATTGTAGAGGTATCCGAGATTACGAGCCGTAAAGCTCAGAGAGAGAGCATTGGCGCGGATGGGCTCAAGGAGGGTTCTGTCAAAGTTGTAAGTGAGACCGATCTCTCGGAGTGCAATATACTTTAACTCGCTAAACCAATTGTCATTGAGCGTACCTTGACCCCAGCTGTTACTGAAGTAGTGCCAAAAACCGGCGTGAGTTGGCTCCAACTTGCCCTCTTCTACCAATTGTTTGTAGCTCATGCCGGATACATCGTGCTTGGTACCGTCTACAAAGGTTGCCATCGTCCCCTCGTCAAATACACCCTCTGGCACCACACCGTCATGATAGGTAATACCTTGTGACTCGGCATAATTGCTGGTCCAGGTCATACCACCGTGAGCCTCGTCTCTATACTGTAGCGAAGCCTCGGTGACACCATAGGCGGTACCGTATCTATTGGCATAGGATGCCACCATACCACCGTAGCGACCGTCAAGGGCGATGTTTAGATTCAGGTTTTTCCAACGCAAGCCTGTACGTAGAGATGCCAAAAAGTCAGGATTCATATCTCCCACCTCCTCTACTTTTCCGCTTCGGGCATACAGAGCGCCTCTACCACTATCCGACCATTGGAGTACTTTCTCGCCCTTCTCGTTGACCTTAGGGGCGATGTCACTCATCAGCACACCGTATGGGGCATATCCGCCATCTTGAGGTACCATGGCCACGGAACCGATACGATAGTCATAGTTGTTGGGTTGGCCTTGCAACTCGATATACGAGGTTACATTGGGGTGCAACTCGATGATTTGGTTGCGGTTACGTGTGTAGGTAGCGTCTACGGTCCACTCCCAATCCTTGGTCTGTACAGGTACGGTATGGAGTGCCAGCTCCCATCCTGAGTTTTGGATGTTACCGGCATTGATCAGCTGTCGGTCAGCACCGGAGATCCAAGGTATCTTGATCTCGATGATCTGATCTTTGGTATTCTCCTTATAGTAAGTCACATCTAAGCCGATACGATTGTTGAGGAATCGTACGTCAGCACCCACCTCAAACGCATTTTTACGCTCAGGTTTGATGTTGGGGTCAAAAAGTCTGTTAGGCACTGAGTTGGTGTAGATAAATCCGTCGGCACGCTCGATTTTATCCAAACCATAGGCAGTATTGATAAAATAGGGTGCGGTGTCGTTACCCACTTGAGCCCAAGATGCACGCAATTTTCCAAACGTCACCCAATCAGGCATCTCAAACGTGTTGGAGAATATCCAAGAACCCGATACGGACGGATAGAAGTAAGAGTAATTACCGGTACCGTCGGAGTATATCAAAGCACTTGACCAGTCGTTACGTCCGGTAACATCGAGGAAGTAAGTATCATCCCATGAGAGGTTGGCGGAAAATACCAAAGAGTTGATCCTTTTGGTAAAGTCCACACCACCATCATAGATCGGGGTGTTTTTACTGTTGCCGATAAAGTACTGTCCCGGCACTATCAGACCGCCATCTGTAGATACACTGGTAAAGCTATTGGTTTGATTAAATGTCTCACCGCGTACAAAACCGCCGACATTGAGTTTGTCCCATTGCTTGTTGAGGAACAAGGTGGCCATAAATGTTTTTTGGTCTTGTGTCCTGTGGCTGATACCATAGTAGCCGCCCTCGTTGGCATAACCGCCACCAAGCCCCTTGCTTTCGGACTTGATGGTGTAGTAGTTCATATTACCCTCAAGCACCAAACGCATCCAGTCAGTAAGGGTGAAGTCAAGTTGTATCGTAGGGCGCAGGACATCCTCCAATTGATAGGTGTCACTGTTATTGATACCAAACCACAATCCGCGACCCGGCACGTAGCCGTATTTGTCGCCGTATTGAGATTGAGCGATACCTCCGTGATCTCCCAGATACATATCCTTGTAGTAATTGGGATTGTAGTCATTGGCCAATTCTAATTGGACAAAATACTCACCGAAGTTGATTGGGGCATTGGAGGCGTCAGACCTGGTCCAGTTAAAAGATACAGTCACTCCCAACCAATCAATGGGGCGAATAAACCCTTTGCCGAATAGAGAAAAACGGTCAAATGAGTTGTTGGGCGTGGTACCGTTGGCCTTACGGTAAGAGGTAGAGGTAAAGAAGTTGGCATCAGCCGTACCGCCTTGTAGGCTCAAGTTGGTATTGCTGTTAAACCCAACGTTAAACATATCCCTATAATGATTGGGGTAGACTGTCCAAGGAGAGATGGTTTTATCATATTGCTCCACCTGCAGTGACGGATCTACTTTTGGTCCCCACATCACATTCGAAGACTGGATCAAAGACGGTACCCCCTCACCGTTGTTGAGCAATTGAGGCAGATTAAATCTATTACCGTCAGGGTCGCTGGTGTTGTATCCCGCCCACATACCGGGGCCATACTCCATCTGTAATTTTGGTGTGTCAAAGACGTGATCCACTCCAAAGGTCTGCGAAAACGTTATCCCGAGACCTTGATGTGCCTTGCCACCCTTGGTGGTGATGACTACAGCACCGTTGAGACCCCTCGATCCATAGAGTGCCGTTGCCGCCGCACCTTTAAGTACAGATACGCTCTCAAAATCGTCCGGGTTGAGGTTCTTGAGCATATTACCATAGTCACCGGCGTTAGGACTCCAGTTAAGGTCATCGCTACCGGATATATCATTGTCAAGGATCACTCCGTCTACCACATAGATCGGTTGGTTGTTGCTGCCGAGTGTTGATGCACCGCGGATCTGTATCTTGGTACCTCCAAATAGACCGCCGTCGCTACCTTTGATATCCACTCCGGACACTTTACCCTGTAGCGAAGCAATAGGGTTGATCGTATTGGCTGACGCCAATTCATCACCCTTGAGCTCCGTCACGGCATAACCCAAAGCCTTTGTAGACCTCTTCATACCCAAGGCGGTGACTACCACTTCATCAAGCATCTCAGTGTCATCTACGAGAGTGATGGTGAGATTGGTCTGACCGTTGATAGGTATCTCTACGGTCTTCATTCCGATGTAGGAGATACGTATAGTACCGTTGGCAGGAACATTACTGAGTGTAAACTGACCGTCCAAATCAGTCAGCATACCTTTGCTCGTATCCTCAACGAGCAAAACGGTGGCGCCGATCACGGTTTCACCGTTGGCGTCAACTACAGTACCTTTGACCGTAATGGTCTTGGACTGCGACTCTTGGTTGGTGTGTACAACGTGTGCTTCAGCCGCGTGCAGTGAGGTAATACTACCGCCGGCAAGAAGTAGACACGCAACACCACTCAGCGGGATAAACCCGAGAGCAAAGCCTTTCTGTTTCATAACTGTGCGCACAATTAATTAAAAAGTTTAGACAAAATCCTAATATTTGTTGTCGTATGATACAATGTCTCTTTTCACACGGGTTTATTACTACTCTTGTGGTTTTGACATATGTATCAGAAGTCAAATATATCCATAATCAATGATATAATCAAAAAATTAGCAAACAAGGGACAGTCCTTTTTACGTGTGGGTAGGAAATTAAACCAATAGTTTGGTGAGTCGGAAGATGAAGAAGAGGGTTCTGTAATACCTCTGAGTTGCGTTTGGGAAGATTCGACCTGATGTCGCACCACTCATCTTCCACAAAACCGGGTTGTATTTTTGTACATTTGGTACATTTGGAGGGTGGGGAGATGGGGGCACTCCTAAGCCATTGGTTTGTAGGGGCGTAGGGGAGACCCGAACTTAGCCGAAGTTAGACGGCCGACTAGACAGAGACGAGACCGCATATTAACCGCGGCGAGTCGGCCGTCTAACTTTGGCTAAGTTACTACCCCTCCCAACCCCTTGTGCTATAAGGAGTTACAAAATGTACGATTTGCACCCCACCAATCAACCACAATCAACTACAAAACAAAATATAACACAACAATTAACGATAATTAATGATGCCCCGCCAATTCCCCCCTCAAATCACACACATATATATGGTGCGATGGGTGGTGCGACCTAAAGGTCGGGGGGTTGGGGGGTGGCGTCGCGTCCCGGGGTCAACGCCTCACGTTGCCTGCCGCCAACGTTCGTCATTGACCGCGGGCTAATTAAATGCGACCCCTCCGGGGTCGTCGATGTTTCGACCAATTGGATCACGATTCGTGAAGTTACGCATATATATATAGAGACCGTTGCACAGTTGCTATCGGAGGTTTCAGGCTGGTTGTATGCTGTATTTT
>JAUNLZ010000065.1 GCA_030532005.1 Porphyromonas sp. | reverse complement strand
TAGCCAAAGTTAGACGGCCGACTCGCCGCGGTTAATATACGGTCTCGGCTCTGTCCCGTCGGCCGACTAACCGCGGCGAGTCGGCCGTCTAACTTCGGCTAAGTTCGGGTCTCCCTTACGCCACTATAAACCAATGGGTTAGGGAGAGGGTATCTCACCACCCTCGAAATGCCCCAAATGTATAAAATCTGTCATTATATCTCCTCTTCTTCATCTTTCGACTCTCCAAGTGCTTGGGCTAATATCCTATCCACACGAAAAACGGACTGACCCCGTCGGGACGATATTTCGGGTAAATCAAAAAGTTGGTATATTTGAGTGTATTTTTTTACTGTTTATCAGATGGATGTGAAGCAGCTACTCTATTGGATATACTTGGTGCTGATCGCCTTGCCGTTCTTCTTGGTCATCACCGTCATTGCCGCACTCTGTGCCGCATTCGGTTCGATTTTGGGGGCGGAGTGGTTCTTCGGTTACTGGCCCGGTAAGCTATGGAGTCAAGCGACTTTGGCGCTGATGTTGATTCCGGTCAAGGTGGAGGGGCGGGAGTATCTGCCCAAGGATCGACCCGCCGTAGTGACTCCCAACCACACCAGCGCTATGGATATTTTTATCTTGTACGGCTATTCCGGTATTCGTTTTAAGTGGGTGATGAAAGGTTCGCTTCGCAGAGTGCCTTTTGTCGGTTGGGCGTGCGAAAAGGTCGGTTTTATATTTGTAGACAGTACTCCGTCCGGGGCCAAGCGGGTGATTGAGGATTGCGAAAAAGCGATTGCCAACGGTTACCATATCTTTATGTTTCCCGAGGGGAGTCGGACGCTCACAGGGCATTTGGGCAAGTTGCGTAAGGGGGCTTTTATCGTTGCTCAGGAGACCGATTCGCCCATCGTCCCCGCCAAGATTACCGGCGGATATGAGATACTTAAACGCGGTACCCTCAACTTTAAGTGGGGCAGGATGGGACTGCGGTTTTTCCAACCGATCCAGCCCCGATCCTCTGACTCTATCGCTGACCTTATGGAGCGGGTCAGAGTGAAGATCCAATAAACGCCCGCTAAGCCTTTACTTGGCACTCTCATCCGTGGGGTGTTCGTCCTTCTTGTGCAGCTTGTGCAGTCCTTTTAGTTTGGGGATTTTGCCCTTTTGGCTATTGAGCGGCAGCTCTACGCCCACTACATATTTCATATAGAGATTGTAACAAATCATGGTGAGCGGCAGGGCGAAGAAGAGTCCGAAAAACCCGAAGAGCGACCCCCAAATGGTGAGCGACAGCATAATAGCCACCGGGTGGATGCCCAATGACTGGCCTTGGATCAGCGGCACCAATACGAGTGACTGCAACATATCGCTAAACGCAATCACCGCCACTCCGGCAATGAGTAGGAGGAAAAAGTTATCGCCCGTGACCACCGATTGTAGCCCCACCAATACCACCAACGGCAGATAGCCTAAAGATTGGAGGTAGGGTATCATATTGAGCAATCCCATAATCAACCCGAGCGTGAGGCCCATAGGGAGATTGATGATGGAGAAGCCGGCCATAAGAATCACCGAGACTATCATAGCAATCACCGCTTGGCTGCGGAAGTAGGCGTTGAAGTAGTAGCCGACGATCTCGCCAAACTCTTTCATAAACTCCCGACAGCTCCGAGGCAGCATCTTGTAAGCGCCTCGCTTGACCTTTTCGTAGTCGAGGAGCATAAAGACCAAGTAAAACAGGAATATAAAGACCACCATGGTACCCGACAGGACGTTGAAGGTGCTCTCGATGATGCCCCAGCCTTTGGAAAATACTTGTTGTATGGAGGTGAGGAGCTCTTGCACATTAAATTCATTGGCCAGCTCTTGTAATTTCGCCACTATTTGGCTTTTGGTGGAGAAACTCTCCGGCAACAGGCTGAGGATGTAACTACCGACGTTGTACTCCTCCAATAGTTTCCAGCCCCGATTGACCTCATTGGTGATGCTCGGAATCAGTAGGGAGAGTATGCCTGCCACCACCCCCAAGGTGACTAACAGCACGATGCTTGCAGCGACCCAACGGGGGCGGATCTTCCACCGCGTCTCTAAGAAACGGATCACCGGCATCATCAGATAAGCCAACAACCAAGCCAACGCAAAGGGAATCAGGAAATCGCTGAGGCGAGCGATGAGCCATACCACTGCCCCAAAGATGAGCAATGTAAAGCCAATGCGTGCAACACGATCAAAAGTGAAAGGTTTTCGGAGAAACGTTTCTATCTGTCTCTGTTTCATCAATTTTATAATATCAAATGGTAATTACCGTACTTTTGATTAGTTTTGCAACAAAGATAGGTATTTATAATGAGAGAAGATTGGTTTTTGGATCGTTTTGTGTGGCTCATGGGATGGCTCTTGATGATGCAGGCTGCACCGACTTTGGCGGAAGGGGTGACCCCTCCTCAAGAGCCGGCTGCACTGAGTCGCTCTTTCTGGTCGCTGTCCATACAGGATGCCGATACGGGAGAGGAATTGGTCGGTCTCCGCAGTCATCACTTGATGACCCCCGCAAGCACCATGAAGTTGGTCAGCACCGCAACGTTGTGGAGCCAAAAGGGGGGTGCCGGACGGATCGCCACCGAGATTCGGACAGACGGTACCGTCAATAATCATATTTTGGAGGGCCATCTATATATTGTCGGCTTTGGTGATCCCTCCATCGGGTCGCGTTACTTTTGGAATGCCGACCGTGACCTCTTTTTCAAAGAGGTGGGAAAAGCGCTCAGGGGGCATGGTATCTCCGCTATCAAAGGCGATGTCATTGCCCTCTCGCCGGCTGCGGACTTCCAAGCCGATAATCCGCGATGGTTGGCTTACGATATGGGCAATGCCTATGCCACGGGGAGCCGTGGGCTCAATGCGTATGACAATAGCTATACCGTCACGATTTCGGACTACGGCAGACGGTTGAGCGTGGAGCCGGATTTGCCCCACTTTGATCTCTCCATAGCTTATGAGACCGATCCACAGCGTAGGGGCGACTCGCTCTATATCTCGCCTTTCAAGAGTGCCGACGGCAGTTATGCCATTACGGGGGTTTATCCCGCCAATGCCAAGCGACTGCGTCTCCGCGGGGCGATACCCGATCCGCCTCTCTTTGTTGCCCATCGTACCAAAAGTCTATTGGGCGGTATGGGTATTTCGGTTAACGGCAGTGCCGCCACCACGGCCACGATACCGGCATCCACGCAGTTGTTGTACACCTTTCAATCGCCCCGCCTTCGAGAGTTGGTCGGTATCACTCTGGTCTACAGCCACAATCTATTTGCCGAGGGGCTGTTGCGTCAGCTGACCTACGGCAAGGAGGGTATGCCGGGTCACAATGCAACGCAGACGGCTATCGAGGAGGTGAAGCGGTATTGGCAAGGTCGGGGGTTGCAGATTGAGGAATTAGAGATGATGGACGGTTCGGGTCTCAGCCCGGAAAATAGAGTCTCCGCACATTTCCTTGCCGCCCTGCTGGGCAAGGTACACAGAGCCGATCCGTCGGGGGCCTATATGCGGTTGCTCCCGAGGGCGGGCTTGGACGGCACACTCGCCATCTTCCTCAAAAATACACCGCTGCAAGGCAAGGCCTACCTCAAGAGCGGTACACTCCGCAATGTGGTCTGCTATGCCGGCTACGTGCAGTTGGGGGAGAAGACCTATACCGTCGCGTTGATGGTCAATAATTTTTATGGCAAAGCATCGACCGTCCGCAAGGGGATGGAGCAGGTGCTGTTGGAGGCTTTCGGCTTCTGATATTCACTTCTAAAAATCACTTAATAACATATATATCATATATTTAATGAACAACCGAACAAAGATTGTATCAATAGCCATGTGTCT
>JAUNLZ010000008.1 GCA_030532005.1 Porphyromonas sp. | reverse complement strand
GCCGTCGTTTCTACCACTCGTACCATATATATACGTTATCCGCTGGGGGTCGGCGATTTTCAATCACCATATTTACGTGAAAGAAATGGGGATCGCGGCGGTTCCTACGGATCGCCTACATCGGGGATACGGCGGACGACCCCGAAGGGGTCGCATTTAATTAGCCCGCGGTCAATGGCGAACGTTGGCGCCAGCCAACGTGAGGCGTTGACCCCGGGAAACATCGTCACCCCAGCTCCACGACCTTTAGGTCGCACCACCTATCGTGCCATATATATGTGTGATTTGAGGGGGGGATCGGTGGGATATCATTAATTATCGTTAATTATTGTGTTATATTTTGTTTGGTTGTTGATTGGTAGTTGATTGGTGGAGTGCAAATCGCATACTTTGTAACCCCTTATAGCACAAGGGATTGGGAGGGGTAGTAACTTAGCCAAAGTTAGACGGCCGACTCGCCGCGGCTAATATGCGGTCTCGTCTCGGTTTAGTCGGCCGTCTAACCGCAGCGAGTCGGCCGTCTAACCTTGGCTAACTTCGGGTCTCCCCTACGCCCCTATAAACCAATGGGTTAGGAGTGACTCTATTTCCCCGCCCTCCAAATGTACCAAATGTATAAAAATGACAAGTAGAGCTATTACAGATCCTCCTCTTCTTCATCGTTCGACCCTCTAAGTGCTCCGCTTAATATCCTATCCACACGAAAATAGGACTGACCCGCTGAGAGCGAAGCTGAAAGAACTGACGGGTTGTAGCTCGACAGGCGGTTATTCGACCCTCAACTAAGGGTGCATATTGCCTTGACAATGATCATATGCTCAAGCAAGGCTATCCGTCACTTCTGCACAGCTACGCATTACATACGACGTAAGGAATAGAGAACAGCCGTATACGAGACCCGTACGTACGGTGGTGTGAGAGAGGTCGGAAAACAAGAGTAGGGAGAAAACCTATCTTGTTTTCCTCCTACTCGATCGATCGATTACTCGATAGGGACACGATCACGGTATGAGCGGCTATTTATGTTTGTCTGATGAATTTGCGTTACCTTTGAGCTGACAATTATTAACATTTACTCATTACTATTATGAAGAAAGTCTCTTTGATGTTGTTGGTACTCTTATGTACCACTGCGGTGTATGCACAGACAGGTGATGACGCGCTCGAAAACCGCATAGCCCAATTGGAACAACGTATGGTCACCCTCGAGATAGAGGTGGCGAAAGTGGTGCAACTCAATGCCAGGCTACAAAAGGTTGCCAACTTTGGTCAACCGATTACGGAAAGTGTGGAAGAGTGCAATAGCATTACCTACAAACTCCTATCGGTGGAGGAGGGGAAGGATCAAGGCTCGGTGATCTTGACTTTGAGTATGGTGACCGATCGGAGAGAAACAAAATTCCAATCCTACGAAATGCACATTGTCAACCTCTACGGAGAGCGGGTGGATGTGAGTGAAATATATATAGGCGGTCAGAAGATCATTGCGTACGAACTCAAAAAAGATGTGCCTATCCTCCTCAAGGCTGTTTTTGATGTCTCTGATATTGAGAAGTGGCGGGAGATCAAGCTGTTTGCCTTTGAGAACATTGGTAATTTTGGCAGCTTTGATACCCCTGAAACATTGCTCTACAACCTCCAAGTCTCACCCGCCCGTTAATCCTTCTTGCCAAGCAGAAAAAGGGGGTGCATCAATAAACAACTATTGACGCACCCCCTTTCTTAGTTACAAAATATATGATCCTTGTGCGTCAGCTCAGTGACACACGACCGAAGGACTATCGATACAATCTAAACTCTGAAATATAGATGATCCTCCAAGCGTCGTTGTAACGATCGGCATCGTATAGATAGAGACCGTGGATCTTGATAGGCTTCTTAAACTCAAAGTATACGATTGGATTATCCTCTTCCGTCAAACCTGAGAAGTCGGGTAGATCAACGACGCCCAACTTTTGGTCTTGGTCGTTTTCGTCTATAATCCAAACTTCCAAGCTCTTGGCTATTTCGTCGAAAGACTCTTGGGAAGGATTCCATCGCGGTTGGATGCTAAATCCATGCACACGCTCCTCTAATCCTGATAGTCCGATGAGATCATAATAGGCGTATGAGTCGACTGAGGTCTTCAAATCATTGTCAAAGAGATCCGGTGCCGGTAGTTCATAATAGCCATACCTAAAGTCGGCTGCCTCCTCAATCTCTTGGAATGCCGGATTGAGTTCGGTGCCGGTGGTGAGCATGCCTTCCATCGAATAGAGCACATTCACCTTGAGATCCAGTGATCGGAAATTCTGGGCTATGATACAATCTTTACGCTCCTCCTCTACTTTGAGTGTAACGGGATAGACAAATCTTGTACCCTCGCCCAGCTTTTTGAGTTCAATGGTGAAGACTGCATTGTCGGCAGATTTGAGTTCACCCGCTTTGATGGTGACTTTAGACGACTTTGAGGTGATCTGCGTCTCGGGATCCAGTACCTCTGCCGATCCGTCCAATTGCTTGATCCTGTCGGTATCCTCCACAACCTCCACCGTGAGGTCGGATGTTAGAGGTTTGGTGATTTGTACCGGAAAAGAGACCTCTATCGTACCTGATTCGTTGTCCTTATACACTTCGTCCGCCATCAGATATACGACGTGCTCCTCAATAGCGGAGTAGGGGATTTCGTTGTTTTTAATATAAACGATGGAGATATTGGGGTCTGTGCTCAAATCCTCGTTGAGCAACTCACCTATACGCGGGTCTTTATCTGCACAGGCGCCGAAGAAAAGAGCCGAGAGCAGGGTTGCTGTCAGTAATTTTATATTTCTCATATTCTCTATGCATTAGTTAAGTTTGACGTCAGGGATCCATACCACATTACCGCCTGCCTTTACTCCGGCATCGGGGTTTTTGCCGGTCGCATCCTTAAAGGTATTGCCCTTGCCTTCGTTAAATCTCCAATAGGCGATGAGTCCTTGAGATGAAGGGTCTATCGTAGCCATATTCTCTTTGATCTGGTTTTGGGTGCGAGCCACGTTCCAGAGTCGCACCTGTGCCATCATCGGATTGGCGCGTAGATAATCTTCGTTGCCCAAGTAGCCTTCTTTGGCGATCCATACCACCTCGTCCGGCAAGTCCATCTCGTTGTCCAAGTCACCATTGACATAGAGAGAGAGTTTGGTGTTGTTGCAAACCAATGCGATATGGTACCACGTATTTTCGTTAAATAGCATATTGCTATTCATCTGCGTCCCTTTGGTCTTGACCTGAAATCTATTGCCCTCAATCGGAGCATCTCCAAATCGGGTGTATATCTCGCCCGAATGTCTGACGCCGTTTTCTTCGATTCCGGATCCCCAAAATCCAAATAAGGCTTGGTTGTTGTATTGACCCATACGTTTGCCAAGGATATCCATATTGACCATAAACTCTACCGTCCAGGTCTTGAGCGCGTGTTCCTCGGCAAGGTTGAGGACAATATTGGAGCGGCTGCCAAATTGAACCACATCCTGTATCGCTTGCTGAGCCACCAATACTACAATCTTATCCGCACCGTCAAGGAGCGTAACGGCACCCGACTTTTTGGCAATACGCAGACCGATTGCATACTTTTTGCCGGAGTCCTTCATCTCCTGAGTAGGGGCTTTGATCGTAATATTGATAGGGGCTGATACCACACTGCCTTGTGCTATCTTGACCTCCTTTGTGTCGAGGACAAATTGCCCTTGCGGTAGTGCTTCGAGCGAAGTGGTGTGGGCTTCATTGTATTCCGCCAATACGGTATCATCAACGATGCACTCCAAGGTCACCTCCTCGGAAATCGGATTGGAAAGGCGGACATTCAGCGTGGTAGAGACATCCTCAAGACCCACAATCACAGATTGACCTGTATTACCTTGCATCTCTGTCTGAGCGATATAGGCGATACCGTCAAGAGGGGTATATTGTTGTTGACATCCGGAGAGTAACAACATCCCGGCAGCAATAGCTGCGGTACCAAGGCGCATTAAATATTTTGTTGTCATAATGTATACTTGCTTTAATTGATGGCTGGGTTCATAATCTGTATGGCTTGGCGGAGATAAGGATAAGTCCCTTTCTTGTTATTTACCCTAAACTCATACTCCATGTGGAACGAACCTACACCTCCCTTACGATAGGTGAGACCCTCGTGTGCATTGCGGTGCTTGGCCATCCATATGAGTTGGGGGTCTCCTTGGTAGGAGCCGTACCCTCCGTTAGCCGCATAACTCTCAAAGTTGGCGCAGTAAATCATCTTCTTGGAGATCTCTTCAGGGGTCAATACTTCGCCATAATGATTGACCTGTGTCTGATACCTCCGATTGAGACTGCTTGGAGAGCCGTCGCCATAGGCTTGTACTATAAAGTAATTGAAATATTTGCCATACTCCGGAGAGAAAGCCTCAGGCTCGCCATCCACCACCAACAGCTTTTTGCGTCCCTCCTCTGTCTTGGCCATAGGCCCTATCCTTTCGCCGATGGTCTTGACAAATAGGTCCATACGGGATGCCGGACGCCACAGCTCATAGTTTGTCTCGAAAGGCTGAGCATAGCTCGGTTCGGCATCGATATCCAATCCATCCAGACCGTATAACTGTATCGTGTCGGCCACAGCATTGGCATACTTCATGATAGCGGCATCGATGGTCTCATCAGTGGTTTCCCACTCGCCATTGGCGTTTTGGACCGTCCAACCCCAGTAGCGGTGTTGCCACTCCACCCAGCCGATACCTTGATCTGCAAGCTCCTTGGGTATGGCGGGGGTGATACCGTCTCCGATTTGGAACATCAAGATACAGGCCAAAGCTCGTGTACCCTTGACCTCCTGTGCATATCTGAGATCCGCCTGGCGTATAGGGTCAAGCGGGTGCCAACCGCCCCAGATGGAGACAAAATCGGTACTGTCGGGGAGTCCTCTGAGTGAGTGTTCGTAGTCCAAGCCCTTTCCTGTCCAGTTGCCGTACCAGCCGAAGGACACCTCATGGTCTGTCTCCATTTTCCACTCCCTCAAATCGGTATAGTAGGTACTCTCTTTGTCTCGAGCAATAAGTGCATCAATGTCAGACGGATCAATGTAACCACCTTCCTGGCTGACGTGACTGTTCCTCGTCAAGTCGGTCTCAAAGAGCGGCTTGGTCTCGGTCAGTTTGTTGCAAGCCGAGAAGAGCAATACACCCGCAACCGACATCAATAAGAGATGTTTCTTGGTATATATATGTCTCATAATTAACTTAGTTCCTAAATAATCGTCCTTTACTTCTGCCACCACATCTTGGTTTCATAGTTATTCTCACCGCCGAGGAGCGATAGCATCTGCCTATATCCCTCGGGGTTCTTCACATTCTCAGTGGTAGGGTAGGGGATGCGGTTGGCGGTAGGGATGGTATACCCGGGGGTGCTGACCGCCAAAGGCAAGATCTTTGGATAACCGGTTCTCCTGATCTGAGCCCAAGCCTCGTGTCCGTTGGGGAACATAGCAATCCACTTCTGTACCATAATACGCTCCAACTTACGGGCATCGCTATCCGCATCCTCCCATTTGACAGTAATATCAGAGGGCGATGATACAGCCCGACTGTATCCCATAGGGGCATCGGTGTATGCCGACGGTTGATTGGTATCGTCATTGAGATAAGCGTCTACGCCAGTGGCTTGCCACTCCTCAAAGGATAGCTTTACCCCTTGCTCATAAGCCTCTTTGGCGGAGATACCCATATTCCACCCAAGGAGGGCGCCTTCTGCCCTTAAGAACGCCACCTCGGCGGCACCAAACCAATTGTGTTTCTTAGAGGCGGGGAAATTGGCCTTGGAGTACAATTTATTGGCTTGTTCTTTAGCCTGTACGCGAGCGGCAGTCAGGCATCCCATCACTTGACGAGGCCCGGCCACCTGCGGTTCCATAAACATTTTTAGTCTGCGTGGATCGTCAAACCCATTGAGGTAGACATCCATATCTGCCGACATATGTGAGTCGCCCCACTCCACAGATATTTTATACATACCTGCCGGGTAGTAAGACATCAAGGCATTGTCACTATTTGTGGTGATCACACCGTCACGGATTGCATTCTCTGCAAGCGTCCGGGCCGTCTCCGGCTCTACACCGCTGATACGTAGCGCTATGCGCAACTTCATAGAGTTGGCAAACTTATACCACGAAGCCATCTTGCCACCGTAGATCTTGTCCATAGATGGGAAAAGAACCAGTGTGGGATCGGTCACCAATGCCGCACCGATCAGTGATGTGGCGTGATCCAAATCAGAGATGATGCGAGCGTATACATCTTTTTGGGCGATATATGCAGCGGGATCATCCTCACTCCCAATCGGAAATGGTCCATAGGTGTCGGTCAGTTGCAGGAGGGCGTGAGCATTGATGATCTCAGCCCAAGCATAGGTGATATTCTCCTTGCCGTTCTCACCCTCCAACTCCTTTAGGTTGGTCACCATCTTAGGCCACTGGTTGATATAAGGCCACTCCAACCAGCTGTCTTTGGCATTGTAAGTGGGGAATTGAGCGTTCAAGAAGCCATCGTTCATATTGCTGAGGTACCTGCCGTATTGATTGGCGGTCAAGTCTTGAGTATGCTGATAGCGGTTTTCTTGCTGTGGAAATGCCCACGCCAACATATCCGCCAGAAAAGACTCACCTACATAATTGTCCTTTTGCAGGTCTTCCTTAGACGCTTTGTCCAACGGCTTGTTAATCTCCTCAAACGAACCGAAACAGGAGCTGAGAAGGATTGTCGTGACCCCTGTAAGGCAGAGGATGCGAACTATTGAATTAATACGATTCATATTCTTTGTATACGATGATGATTAGAGATTTACCTTGATATTAAATCCCATACTTCTCATACCCGGCTGCATAAAGTAGTCAAAGCCTTGGTAATAGGTGCCGGTCGATGCACTCAGCTCGGGGTCAAATGGCGCACGCTTAAAGAGCATCAACAGATTGTGACCGGTGAGACCCAGTTGGATCGATGCGTTTTCGTTGATCCACCGTGCCGGAAGGTTATAACCGATGTGCGCCTCTTGCAGGCGTACGTTGGTCGCATCATAGATATAGTTGCGCCACAGCGGCGAATCACCTGCAGTGACATCATAGTATTGCTCTGCCGAAATCATACCGAGGTTTACAGACACACCGCCTTGGTCGCGTAGATCGGCGGACGCTTTGGAGACACCGAAGTAGTCTAAGTAAGCCTGAGTCTGTGACATCACGATACCGCCCAATCTCGCCGAGATGAGGAAACCAAAGTTGAGACCTTTGTATGTAAACTCATTGACCAAACTCATATTGGCAAGCGGTAATACAGTACCTCGGTATACTGGATTGGTGAGCTTTTCCGCAACGATTTGATTATTGTCAACAAGCGGATAGCCCTCTTGATCTGTTTTGATCGAAGAGAAATCGTAGATGTCCCCCATGGTACCGCCTTTCTTCAAAATCACAGAGATACTTTCGAGACCGCCCTTATCGATTGTTTCGTTCTCATCAGGGAGCAACTCAATGATCTTATTACGGTTGGCGCTAAATACAAAACTTGGATTCCAGCCAAAGTCACCCCATTGGAAGTCCAGACCCAACGAAAGCTCCACACCTCGGTTGCGCACGTCACCCGTCTGGATGTATTCGTTATTGTACCCTTGCGCTCCGGATAACGGTCTCAAGAAAGTCTGGTTTTTGGTATTGGACTGGTACCAAGTAAAGTCCACGCTAAGTATATCCTCAAAGAAACGACCGGTCAATCCCACCTCAAACGAATTGGTCCGCTCGGGGTAGAAGGTGTCGGGGAACCTATAGGTAGAGGTTTCGTAACCCTGAGTCTCGGGGTTGTATTGATATTTCCATCTACTGGTGAGATTGGGCGAAATAGCCGAACCGACAGAGGCCCAAGACCCCCTCACCTTGAGATAGCTGACATACTCTCTCGGCATATCTATCATCTCGGTAAGTATCGTTGAGAGACCGACGGATGGATAGAAGAACGACTCGTGAGTGGTCCCCTCAAGGGCCGAGTCCCAATCGTTTCTACCGGTAACAGTCAGATAAGCCATACGGTTATAGCCCAACTCTGCACTTACAAAAGCTGAGTAGATAAGGTGCTTGACACCGCCATAGAGAGGGGCATTCGAAGTAGTCCCCCGGGCGTATTGGATCGCGTGTGGGGCAAAAATATTTGACGGCGCTTTCAGACCGCCCTTAAAGCCCTCCGAGAGTTGCGAAGTATAGTTGGTCGAACCACCGATGTTGGCGGACAAACTAAACTCCTCACCAAAGTCCTTGTTGATATTCGCCATCACGTCGGCATATACAGCTTTGTCAAATCCGTTTTCATAGCTGTAGTAACCGTAGGGAGAGTAAGAAAAGATCAGAGCCGTACCGGCGTGACGCTTGTCCTCCGCCTTGTTGTGCGCATTGTCATATCTAACACGTCCAACCACATTGAGCCACTCAAGCGGACGGTAGGTCAGCGTACCTGCGAGCATATAGCGTTCACGATTATTGGTACGCACCATCCTGTGCATGATCCAGTAAGGATTTTGCATCTTGAGGGTCTCTCCATACCTCCAGTTTTGCAGATAGATCTGCCTGGTAGGGTCATACTGTTCGTACACCCTGATAGCATCAAAGTTCTCACCTCGGGGGAAGAGATAGAGAGAGGTCAGAGGGTTGTAGTATTGTCCCTGTGCCATCAGGTTTTTATCTCCCGAATTGATGTAATTCAAATTGACATCCAAGGTCAATAGATCGTTGAGGAAAGAGGTAGTGTTGCGTACCGTGACGTTATATCTGTTGTAACCGCTATTGGGCATAATGCCGGTGGAGTTGGTGCTTCCCAAAGACAAATAGGTCTGGCTCTTCTCCCCGCCAATCGTCAGTGCCAAAGTGTTTTGGATGTTGGTACCGGTTCTGAAGAAATCTGACGGATCATAGCTGCCGTACTGTGATGCCTTTTGCTCACCCCACGTCCTAATCTCACCGGGGCGGTTGATGTACGAGTCTTGGAACTCAGGCAGGACAAATGGATTGGAGAATGTCGAACTGTTTGAGAATGACACCCTAAGTGATCCTGCCGTCCCTTTCTTGGTGGTAATCATAATCACACCTTGAGCCGCCGCCGAACCATAAAGCGCTGCCGCTGCGGGACCGCTCAGTACGGAAAGAGACTCAATGTCGTCAGGGTTGATATCGGCAATACCCTCACTACCGGGTTGGTTGGCAAATGCACTGCTCTCGATCTCTCCCTTATTGACGTTAAATAATGGGATACCGTCTACTACGTAGAGCGCTTGGTTATTGGCGCTGATACTCTTGGGGCCACGCATGACTACGCGAGTGGCACCGCCGATACCTGCCGACGAAGCATTGATATTGACACCCGCTACTTTACCTGCCAACGAATTCATAAAGTTGGCATTCTTGACGGTGGTCAGGGCGTCGCTCTTTACCTCTTGCACATTGTAGGAGAGCGCTTTTTCGGAACGTTTGATACCGAGCGCCGTTACTACCACTTCGTCGAGCAGCTCGTTATCCTCCTCGAGGACGATGGTGAGATTGCTCCGACCGTCGATAGCAACGTCTATGGTCTTGTATCCTACGTAAGAAACTCTCAAAGTACCCTTTGCAGGGACTCCGGTTAGCGAAAAGTGACCGTCAAAATCGGTGAGAATACCTTTTGATGTATCCTCGACTAACATAACGGTAGCACCAATTATAGGCTCCTGGTGCAGTGCATCGATCACCGTACCTTTTACAGTGATGGTCTGTGCCAAAGCCGTAGGTGCGAGGAGACAGCACAGCATCGCGATGATCGCCGTGCGAAGTCTACATAAGTTGACTGAACTCATACCTATGATCTATCATGGAATTAATTAATACTAATATGGTCATAAAGGGGTGTGGTAGATCCCTTGACGCCAATTTTTACTACTCTTAGTCGTTTTATAGGAATTAAACTTTTGTTCTGTGGCGTGCAAATATACTAAAATATATTAGCAACAAAAGCGATGAAATCCAAAAAGATACTTCGAAGTGGGCGACCATCGTTAAAAAACCATCTAAAATGTGCCATTCGTACCGTAAGATTAACATTAATCACATCGAAATCAATAACAGTATAGGTGGCATCGGGATGCTCCCCCACCCGAGCTTTAGGTCACACCACTCATCTCCCATATTATGGGGTATTTTTATACATTTGGGGCATTTGGAGGGTGGGGAGATGGGGCCGCTCCTAACCCATTGGTTTATAGGGGCGTAGGGGAGACCCGAAGTTAGCCATGATTAGACGGCCGACTCGCCGCGGTTAGTCGGCCGACTGGACAGAGACGAGACCGCATATTAGCCGCGGCGAGTCGGCCGTCTAACTTTGGCTAAGTTACTACCCCTCTCAACCCCTTGTGCTATAAGGGGTTACAAAATGTACGATTTGCACCCCACCAATCAATCACAATCAACCACAAAACAAAATATGATACAACAATTAACGGTAATTAATGATGCCCCACCGATCCCTCTCAAATCACATATATATATGGTGCTATAGGTGGTGCGACCTAAAGGTCGTGGGGTTGGGGGGTGGCGTCGCATCCCGGGGTCAACGCCTCACGTTGGCTGCCGCCAACGTTCGCCATTGACCGCGGGCTAATTAGATGCGACCCCTACGGGGTCGTCCATCGTATCCCCGTTTACACACCCTAAATGGGGGAACGTCAGGAAATTGGTATATTTGTAATAGGTAATATATGAGTTGTTAAATGCATATTTGTAATATAGTGACTAATATATAGATAGTTATATGTATATATTTGAACCCATTTCCGCGTCTGATATTCAGAAAAAACTATCCGCCAATTGTCGTGCAAGGAGATTGGAAAAGAATATGTCTCAAAAGATGCTGTCCGTGGTTAGCGGCGTCCCACTCTCTACCGTTCAGCGCTTCGAACATATCGGAGAGATCTCGCTCGCAAGTTTCGTAAAAATAGGGCGTGCATTGGGCTATGCCGAGGAGTTGACGGCTCTGATGGATCAGCCAAAGTATGACACCATAGATGATATGGTACGGATCAATAAGAATAAAGAGAGAAAAAGAGGAACGGATGAAAAGAATTGACGCTATTGATGTCACCTACCACGATATAAAGGTCGGAAAATTGACTATGGGCCTCAACCATGTCTGTCTGTTTCAGTACGATAAGGATTGGTTGGCTAACGGTTTTTCGATCTCCCCTCTCAAACTACCGCTTAGGTCGGATCTGTTTGAAGCAAAATATATGCCTTTTTATGGCAACTTCGGGGTCTTTGAAGATAGTATGCCCGGTGGATATGGTGAATACTTACTCCATAAAGAACTGAGTCGGCACGGTATCAATTATCAATCATTAAGTCCACTGCAAAAACTGAGCATAGTAGGTTCGTCCGGCATGGGTGCCTTATGCTATGCGCCTATCACCGAAATTAAGGTGACTGATGAGGAGATGAACTTGCACCGGCTTCAGCAACACGCCTTGGATGTATTGTCCGAAAAGACGGATGATGGGGTGGGATGGTTGTACGTCCAAAGCGGTAATTCCGGCGGGGTACGTCCCAAGGTGCTGTTGAGAGATAAGGATGGTGAGTGGCTTGTAAAGTTTAGACATACCTTCGACCCTTTGGATGCCGGGATTATTGAGTATCAATATAATGTAGCGGCGAGGGAAGCCGGGATCACGGTACCGCCTTTTAAGCTCTTTGAGAATCGTTATTTTGGAGTGAAACGCTTTGATATAACGCCTGAGAGCGAGCGTATCCACATGGTGACGGCTGCCGGCCTTCTTGATGAGAGCATCAACCCGCCTAAAATGGACTATAAGACACTGTTGTCACTGACAGGTTTCTTAACCCAAGACCATAGAGAGGTGGAGCAGCAGTTTAGACGCATGGTCTTTAACTATTATGCCGAGAACTTTGATGACCACGCACGTAACTTCTCTTTTCTTTTCCTTGATGGCAGATGGCGGATTGCTCCTGCGTACGATATGACCCACGGCAGCCCTCTCGGCCAGCACGCTACCACGGTTAATTTTAAATCAGAACCCACAGATGCAGATTTTGTAGAGGTCGGGGCTTTGGTACAGATGAGTAGAGAACTCTGTATGAGTATTATAGAAGAGGTCAAGCCTATTGCTCAACAGCTCCTGCTGAGATTAAATGAGAAACGAAATCATATATAGGTCATACACCCAATTTGGGGTCGTCCGCCGGTTCGCCCGATGTGGAGAAACCGCGGATTTACGTATTTATATGGCACGATAGGTGGTGCGACCTAAAGGTCGGGGGGTGGGGGGTGGCGTCGTGTCCCGGGGTCAACGCCTCACGTTGGCTGCCGCCAACGTTCGCCATTGACCGCGGGCTAATTAAATGCGACCCCTCCGGGGTCGTCCGCGGTTCCCCATTCGGGGTGCGAATCCGTCGCGTCATTAATCGTTCCCCCATTTGGGGTGCGATTACGTCGCGTCCCGCGTATATATATGGTATCATCGTGGGGAACGTCGCAAACCCCATCGGATTACGTATATATATGCCACGAACGGGGATACAACGGCGAACCCACCTTAAATCACACATACATATGCCACGAACGGTGGAAACGTCGGCGACCCCGTAGGGGTCGAATCTAATTAGCCCGTGTGTCAGAAGGGTCTGTCGGCGCCAGCCGATAGACCCTTCTGACCTCGGGAAAACAGGTCACCCCTCCACCCCCGACCTTTAGGTCGCACCACCCATCACACCCAATATATATGGTGCGACCTAAAGGTCGGTGGAAATAAAAAAACGTCGCGTCCCGGGGTCAACGCCTCACGTTGGCTGACGCCAACGTTCGCCATTGACCGCCGGGCTAATTAGATGCGACCCCTTGGGGATCGTCCGTCGTCATCCATACTTTGAGGAGGATTAGAGGATGATGAGGTAGGGGCTGAGGAGTCGGCTGTATTGGGGAGTGTAGTCGTGGGGGTTGTCTCCCCGGAGGATGGTGAGGTGTTTGACTGCTCCTGCTTCGGAGGGAGTGGCGGTTGGCGGTCGCCAAATGGTGATGGCACGCTTGGGGGGCTTATTGGTTTTGGTGTGGATGTAGAGGATTTCTTCGGCCACGAAATGATGTTCGGCGGCCGCTTCTTGGAATGCCGGGAGGGCTGTAGTGGCAGTGATGATAGCGATGGCGCCGTCAGGGGTCAGCAGTTCGCCGCTTTTTTGGAAGAATTGGCGGGGTGTGAGGGTGACGGCGTGCTTGGCGTGCGTTTGGCGGGGGTCTGCATTGCTGTGCGTGGCGGTATAGTAGGGGGGATTACTGATGATGGCATCGTAGGGGCGGTCGGTATGATCCAGATAATTGCCTTGAATGATATTGACCTGTTTGCTAAATGGGGAGCGGGCGGCATTGTCCCGAGCTTCGTCTGCACCGGGAGGATCCATCTCTATACCTGTGACGGCTGATGCGGGCAAGGCTTGAGCCAGCATCAGAGCGATGATGCCGGTACCGGCGCCGACGTCGAGGATGCGATGGGGCGCGGCGCTTTGCAGTCGCTCTGCCATATAGGCGCCCAAGAGCATACCGTCGGTGCCCACTTTGAGGGCGGAGCGCTGTTGCTGTACCTCAAACTGTTTGAGTCTGAATGGTTCTCCTTTCATCTACCCAAGAGCTCTTTGACCTTATACCAACCTTTTGCCAATTTATTATTGTGCCGTCTGTAGTAACGCATGAGGATATCTCTTGACGCCGGGTCTTGGGCTGTCGGAACGGTATCCCCTGCATAGAGAGGGTAGGGCGAAACGGGCGTGTAATACCTGCCGCCGCCGCCCGAGTGGGTGCCGCTGTTGTCAAATCCGCCGTTGGCAACCAATGGGGGTTGACTGTTGACACTCAGTTTTTGATGGAGCAACAATGAGGCGTGCCAGCGTATGGCCCACGAGTTGTTTTTGCCCTCTATTTGCTGCCTCAACATCCGTGTAAACCTCATGTACCCTCCATAGTCAAAGGCCCTTTTGATGTGTGGCTGTTGTTCCAAAGCGGAGAGCAATTTCTTGCCGTCAGGTTCCCACAGCGCTTCCCAACGGTCTTGCCACGTGGCCCAACCCCAACTGCCGGCAAAGTGGAGGGGATGATTATGTGCGAGAGCATCGGCGGTGTAAAAGGTGCCGGCGTGCAGGTGAGCTATCTGCCGGGCATCGGCGTAGCGGTCGAGGGCGTCATTGAACCACCTCAAAAGGTAGGGTGATAGGATCAGGTCGTCTTCCAAGACTATGACCCTCCCGTGCCGCTGCACAATGGTGGTAACGCCGTCAATCACATTATTGGCCAACCCTCTGTTGGCAGGCTGTTGGTGGAGGGTGACATTGGGGTAACCCTGGCATATATCGCGTACCTCCTGCACTAAGGTGCGATCTTCCTCACTCTTGGCACCATCACTCCATATATATATAGGTGTATGTGTGATTTCCGGTTGTCGCATCAGCTGCTCCAATAGCCGACGTGTGTGTCGGGGGCGGTTGTAGACAAATAGAAGTACCGGAGCGTAGTCGGTACGACTCAGAGAGCGTGTCAGCCCTCCGATATCCAATGCCGGTCTATCGAGCCATAGCCGGATCGCTCCTCGCATACGGTCTATTTGGCGAACCATCTCGAGGAGCGCTTGCCTCCTCTCCCTCTTGGCTACGACTGCTTCGCCCAAAAGAGCGATGGCGCTGCGTCGCAGTCGTCGGAATGGCGACAACTCGGGGTGGAGGGCTTGGGCCAGATGGTAGGCTTGCTTGCGTTGCAGTGCTTGGGTCGTGGTGAGAGGGCGGTCGGCTCTGTGATGGTAGCCGGTGACGTAGGGCAAAATACCTACTTTGAGACCTTTTGACAATACCCGATGCAGGTAATCCAGATCTTCGCCGCCGTGTAGGAAGAGGGGACAGAAAAGTCCGACCTCCAACAGGGTAGGCCGAGGCAGATAACAAAGTGCTGAATCCATGTAGGCGACCTCTGTAAGGTGGTTGGCGTAAGGCTCGGGCTGATCATTGGAAAAGCGGCGCTCGACAGTGCCGTCGGTACTGAGACGTTTGGGGGATAGCAACCCGACCTCGCTGTGCCGGTGTGAGTAGTCCGCCAAGCTGCGAATGGCGTCGGCGGATATGGAGGCGTCTTGGTTGAGGAGGAAAATCCCTTGGTAGTCGGGATTTGCAATGACCCGCTCTATCAATAGGTTGTAGGCGGCCCCGAAGCCAAGGTCGGAGGGGCGTCGTGTTACTTTTACAAAGGGGTACCGCTCCTCTATAATGTCGGGTGTGCCGTCGGTGGAGGCATTGTCCACCACCGAAATCTCTAACCCCTCTCTATCAAGCACAAAGGGTTGGAGCAGGGTGTCTATCCACTCCAACCCATTGTGTGTGACTATGGCGACAGAGATCATCGCAAGGGGGGGTTACTTACGTTGGCTCCGTTTGCGCTCTGTCTCGTCAAGTATGATCTTGCGCATACGCATAGACTTGGGCGTCACCTCTACCAATTCGTCCGCCTTGATGTACTCCAAAGCGTCTTCGAGGGAAAATCGCACGGGCGGCGCCAACTGTACTTTGTCGTCCGAACCGGAGGCACGCATATTGGTCAGCTTTTTGGACTTGCAGACATTGACATTGAGGTCTTCGTCACGCGTATTTTCGCCCACCACCTGACCGGCGTAGACCTCCTCTTGGGGGTCGATGAAAAATCGTCCTCTGCTCTGGAGGTTATTGAGGGCGTAGGCGTAGGCTGTGCCTCCTTCCAAAGCGACGATGGAGCCGTTGTTGCGGTTCTCTATCTCCCCTTTCCACGGCTCGAAGTCCAAGAAACGGTGTGCCATAATCGCTTCGCCGCTGGAGGCGGTCAGTATTTGATTATTCAACCCTATGATACCGCGAGAGGGGATGCGGAACTTGAGGAAGGTGCGGTCATTTTTCTGCTCCATCTCCAACAGTTCGCCCTTGCGTTTGGTGACGATATCAATGATTTTGCTCGCAACATTGTCCGGGAGGTTGACGGTCAATTCCTCTATCGGTTCGTGCTTTACACCATCGATCTCCTTGATAATCACTTGAGGTTGACCCACCTGCAATTCGTACCCCTCGCGACGCATGGTCTCTATCAAAATAGAGAGGTGCAGCACCCCGCGTCCGTAGACGATCCAGCTGTCGGCGCTGTCGGTCTCCTCCACCCTTAGGGCAAGGTTTTTGTCAAGTTCTTTTTGCAGTCGCTCATAGATGTGTCGTGACGTCACGTACTTGCCTTCTCTGCCGAAGAATGGCGAGTTATTAATCATAAACCGCATACTCATGGTCGGTTCGTCAATGGCAATGGTAGGCAGCGCTTCGGGTGCCGAGGCGTCACAGATGGTTTCGCCGATCTCAAAGTTATCCAAACCTACCACGGCACAGATGTCACCGCAGCTCACTTCGTCTACCTTGTGGCGTCCCAATCCCTCAAATACGTTGAGTTCTTTGATTTTGCTTTGGGGTTGGGTGCCGTCACGCTTCATCAGCACAATGTTTTGTCCCACTTTGAGGGAACCGCGATGGACGCGTCCTACTGCGATACGCCCGACAAAGTTGGAATAGTCGAGCGAGGTGATGAGCATCTGCCCGGGTCCCTCCAACATCGGCGGCTCGGGTATGTACTCTATGATGGCATCTAAAAGGGGGTGGATATTGTCGGTCGGCTGTTTCCAGTCGGTGGACATCCAACCTTGTTTGGCAGAGCCGTAAAAGGTGGGGAAGTCTAACTGATCTTCGGTGGCGTCTAAGTTGAACATCAAGTCAAAAACCATCTCCTGTACCTCCTCGGGGCGACAGTTTTCCTTATCCACCTTATTAATTACTACGATGGGCTTGAGTCCCATCTCAATCGCTTTGCCCAATACAAATCGGGTCTGTGGCATCGGCCCCTCAAAAGCGTCTACGATCAGGAGACAACCGTCTGCCATATTGAGTACACGCTCCACCTCACCGCCAAAATCGGCGTGTCCCGGCGTGTCTATGATATTGATTTTGTAATCTTTGTATTGGATGGAGACATTTTTGGAAAGAATAGTGATCCCTCGCTCGCGCTCCAAGTCGTTATTGTCCAATACTTGTGTGAGCTCGGCACTCTCTTCTCTAAATAATTTACCCGCTTGCAACATACGATCCACCAACGAGGTTTTGCCGTGGTCTACGTGTGCAATGATAGCTACGTTTCTAATCTTTTGCATTTGATCTCCTTTGTTATCTTTTTCGATGACAAAGATACCAAAAGCCCACGACACAGAGAGTTGTACCTCTCTATTTTAACCGCGGTCAGTCCGGTATCGGTTTCCGAAAATATGGCTAAGTTTGTAACTATAATTAATTCAACTGATATACATATATATATTGAGCAATAATGAGTAACAAGGAAGAGATACGAGAGCGGCTCTCCGTCTACAATACCAGGACGCGTCAGTTAGAGGCTTTTAGACCTAAACAATCACCCCACGTAGGTCTGTATGTTTGCGGTCCCACGGTCTATGGCGACGCTCACTTGGGACACGCGCGTCCGGCGATTACGTTTGACCTGCTGTTCCGCTATCTGACCCACTTAGGCTATAAGGTGAGATATGTACGCAATATCACGGATGTGGGACACTTGGAGCACGATGCCGATGAGGGCGAAGACAAGATTGCCAAAAAAGCGCGCTTGGAGCAGGTGGAGCCTATGGAGGTGGTACAGTATTATCTGACGCGCTATCATAAAGATATGGATTTGCTCAATGTGTTGCCTCCCTCTATCGAGCCGATGGCGAGCGGTCACATCATAGAGCAGATACAGTTGGTGCAGCAGATCTTGGATGCCGGTTACGCTTACGTATCCGAGGGGTCGGTGTACTTTGATGTGCAGAAATACAATAAGGAGCATAGATATGGTGTGCTGTCGGGCCGCAATATCGAGGATATTTTGGAGAATACACGCGCATTGGACGGGCAGGAAGAGAAACGCAGTGCAGTGGACTTTGCCCTTTGGAAAAAGGCGAAACCGGAGCATATCATGCGTTGGCCCTCTCCATGGAGCGACGGTTTCCCGGGATGGCACGCCGAGTGTACCGCTATGGGACGCAAATATCTCGGGGAGGGCTTTGATATCCATGGCGGCGGTATGGACTTGATCTTCCCGCACCACGAGTGCGAAATCGCCCAGGCCGTGGCTGCCGAGGGGCATGAGATTGTGCCGGTCTGGATGCACAATAATATGATTACCATCAACGGGCAAAAGATGGGCAAGAGCTTGGGCAATTTCATCACGTTGGAACAGTTCTTCTCCGGCACCCACGAAAGTTTGGAGCAGGCGTATGACCCGATGACCATCCGTTTCTTTATCCTCCAAGCTCATTATCGGTCGACGGTGGACTTTAGCAACGAAGCGCTGCAGGCGTCGCAAAAGGGACTGGATCGTATGATAGATGCCTATTCGGCTTTGGCGCAGATCAAGCCGGTAGACAGTGTGGTAGAGGAGCTGCCGGACTATTTCGCCAACTGCTACGCCTCGCTCAATGATGATCTCAACAGTCCGAAGGTGATTGCCGAGCTTTTTGACGCCACTCGCCGTATCAACCAAGCACGAAACGGTGAGATCGGTTTGACCGCCGAGCAGATAGCCCGTCTCAAGGAGCTGTTTGATACATTCCTGTTTGAGGTCTTGGGTATGCGTCCTGCGGGAGCGTCTGAGTCGTCGGCGCATCTTGAGGCTTTTGGCAAGGCGATGGACCTACTTTTGGAGATCCGACAAAATGCCAAGAACCTGAAGGACTGGGCGACGTCGGACAAAATCCGTGACGAACTCAAAAAGATCGGTTTTGAGATCATGGACGGCAAGGAGGGCAGCACTTGGAAGCTATGACCGATTGATACAAGCGCTTAAAATCTGTGTATGATCATAATGGTGACGGGCGGAACACGCTCGGGTAAGAGTGAGGAGGCGGAGCGCAGAGCTTTGTCGCTCTCTGACCGTCCTGTCTACTTGGCTACGGCAACGGTGCAAGACGAGGAGATGGCGGAGCGTGTGAGACGCCACCAAGAGCGTAGGCGTGAGCGGTGGATTAATTTGGAGGAGCCGTTGCACCTCGGGAGGTTTGACTTTGACCGCCGGGTGGTGCTGCTCGACTGCCTGACGCTGTGGTGTACCAATGTCTTTTTTGAGATGGGAGAGGATGTGGATCGCACCCTTGACTTTATGAAACAGGAGCTGCAACGGTTGGTGGCCAATCCATCCGTTACCTATATTATGGTCACCAATGAACTGGGGATGGGGGGTGTTTCGCCTAATGCTATGATGCGAAAGTTCGCCGACCTGCAAGGGTGGCTCAATCAGTATGTGGCGGCTATGGCTGACGAAGTGGTATTAATGATTTCCGGTATCCCGGTTAAAATAAAGTGAGATGATGAGACAGTTTGCAATCCGGCGTTTGGATAAGGAGTTGGAGGCCAAGACGCTTCGGTACATAGATGACATAGCCAAGCCTAAAAATGCCTTGGGCGAATTGGAGCGTATCGCTCTGCAATTGGCGTTGATACAAGAGGACTTGCACCCGGCGCTGAGAAAACCGCACCACGTGTTATTTAGCGCCGACCACGGTATCGAGCGTCACGGTGTGAGTAAATCGCCCCGAGAGGTGACTTGGCAACAGACACTCAATTTTAAGCGCAAAGGTACGGCGATTGACTATCTGACCCGCCAGCACGATATTGAGTTGGTGATTGTAGACTCGGGAGTGGACTATGACATCCCCAAGGATTTGGGTATCGTGGATTGCAAGATCCGCAAGGGGACATCGGACTTTTACTCCGAATCGGCGATGACCCGTGTGGAGTGCGACCGTTGCATCGATATGGGGGCGAGACAGTCGGAGATTGCCCACGAAAAGGGGTGTAACATCATCTCTTTTGGGGAGATGGGTATCGCCAATACGAGCGCTTCGGCTATCTGGATGCATTTGCTGACCGGCATCCCTATGCCTCAATGTGTGGGGGCTGGAAGCGGCCTGCACGGTAAGGACTTGGAGCACAAACTCAAGGTGCTGGAGGAGGCTGTGGCCAACTGTCGCGAGTCGCTCGATACGGAGGGGGTGATGCGGTACTTCGGCGGCTTTGAGATGGTGATGACCGTAGGGGCGATGCTGCGTGCCGCAGAGCTGAGGATGGCTATTGTGGTCGACGGCTTTATCATGACCGCTTGTATGCTGATGGCCTCTCGTCTCTGTCCGGAGGTGTTGGATTACGCCATCTTTGGTCACAAAGGCGATGAAAAAGGTCACGCCCTTCTACTTGACCAACTCGATGCCCGTCCGATATTAAGTCTCGGTATGAAGTTGGGCGAAGGTACCGGCGCCGTCTGTGCCTATCCGATCATACGGTCTGCGGCTCTGATGTTGACGGAGATGGCCCTCTTTAACGGCGAGAATAGGATAGAGAAGTACTTTTGATGAGTAGGGTAAAGCACTTCGCTTTGGATATTGCCGCGGCGGTTACGGCACTCACCCGACTCCCGCTCTGGAGGTGGGTGGATATCCCTAAAGAGCACTATACCCGTGCGGTCTACTATTGGAGCTTGGTCGGCTGGATCACCGGATCGCTCACCGCTTTGGTGATCTATGGCGCCGGGCAGTTCCTGCCTCCGTTTTTGGCAGTGGCGGTTGGCTTTGTCTTCCGGATATTACTGACCGGCGCTATGCACGAAGATGGGCTGATGGATTTCTTTGACGGCTTTGGCGGCGGTAGGTCCAAAGAGCAGATCCTCCGGATCATGAAGGACAGCCACTCCGGAGCGTTTGCCATCATCGGCTTTGTCTGCTATGCCATACTGTGGATATCGCTTTTGGGGTTTCTGCCGCCGGAGACGGCGGCATTGGCCGTCATGGTCGGAGATCCGATCAGTAAGTTTGTGGCGTCCAACATGCCGTTACTTTTGCCCTACGCCCGCAAGGAGGAGGAGTCCAAAATGCAGGTGGTATACCGAGACAAGCCGCCCAAGTGGTTATTCATCTTGGCGGCTCACTTCGGTTTACTACCCATTATCAAGTGGCCGGAGATGGGTTGGTGGTTATTGTTATTCTCGGCTGTTGCCTTTTTCTTGCTCTATGGATTGATGAGACGTCGGCTCTCCGGCTACACGGGCGATTGTCTCGGCGCCACCTTTTTGATTTGTGAAGTTACGAGTCTTTTTGCAATATGGATATTCATGTAAAACAGTTGTGGGTGACAAGGCATACGGCGGTAGATGTAGCTCCGGGTATCTGTTACGGCGCTACGGATGTGGGACTCAAACCAACCTTTGCCCAAGAGGCGGAGGCGGTACGCCAAAAGTTGATAGACTTCCGACCGGATATTGTACTCAGTAGTCCTCTGTCCAGGGCGTTGAGGTTGGCCCACGCCGTCGGTTATCCCGATGTCAAGACGGACGACCGTCTCCGCGAGCAATCCTTCGGCGATTGGGAGATGCAGCGGTATGATGATATCGACGACCCTCAAATGGCACGGTGGTACAAGGATTATGTCAATGAAGCGCCGACCAATGGAGAGAGCTTTGCCCGCGTGGTAGAGCGTGTGGGGCAGTTCATCGAGGAGTGTCGGACGTCCGAGTACCAAAATATCTTGGTCTTTGCCCACGGCGGCGTCCAGATGGCGGTCGGCGCTTACCTCGGTCTCTACCCGATGATTGAGGCGCCCCAACACTATGCGGGGTACGGCAGTGTCCTTAAATACCAACTTTAGATTACTAAAAGCTGCTAAATGGCAGGGGCTTGAGACCAAAGAGTCCTGTTACTTAAGAAAAAAAGGTAACTTTGCGTGATTGTGTACGTATATTGTGTGCGTAGATAGTATAACGACTCCAAGAGCTGTTTGAGTGGCTTTGTAAATTGAGTAAAATTGCAACAATGAAGAAATATAATCGGTCTGTAATCGGTGCTTTGGTCTTATTGATACTGTTGTCAGCTTGTAACAAAAAGGGCAGTGACTACACCACCCCTGTCTATCCCGACTACACCTTTCCCGCCCAAGTGAGTGTCAGCTTCCCCAAATCGCCTGAGGAGGACAAAAAGGAGGACGAGGATAAGGACGGCAAGGACGACAAGGACGATAAGGAGGAAGAGGAGAAGAAAAAGCCATTGCCCGACCTGCAATTTAATATCGATAACCGCCTGATGAGGATTTGGAACCAAGTGCCGCTGCCCTATCAGAGTGAGTATGACTCGGTAGACTTGCACATCGCCGTCACTTCCGAAGCGGTGGTGAAGATCATCAACGAACAGACCGGTAAGACCACTGTCTACGGCAAGAAGCGGGATAAAGAACGTATAGACCTCTCCGGCGGACGCGCCAAGGTGGTCATAGAGATGGAGGAGCGGCCGACCTTGACCTACAGCTTGCGTCTACAGACTTACGGGTACGATCCCGATAAATTTACTTGGCAGTTGGAGGAGCAACAGTTGCCGGTAGCCGCGGAGAGCGCCAAGGTGTTTGATTTTAACGG
Source organism: Porphyromonas sp. (assembly GCA_030532005.1). Lineage (GTDB taxonomy): Bacteria > Bacteroidota > Bacteroidia > Bacteroidales > Porphyromonadaceae > Porphyromonas_A. The sequence continues at coordinate 6,206 of JAUNLZ010000008.1, read as the reverse complement.
TCAAAAGTATTGGTTGGCCTCTACGCAGGAGGGCGAAGTCTCCCTTTGGCGTTTTGACACTCTGACGTTAAACTTTGACCGACTGCCATCCGAGCTACCTTCCGATATTGACACCCGCTCGCTCTATACCGACAAAGCGGGAACGGTTTGGGCCTTGACCAAGGGTGGCTTACTGATGTACAGTAAGGACTTGCTCTCTTGGACATCGCACGAGACGGATGGGGTGGTATTGACTCAAATGGTCGGCGAAGCCACTGTCATGAGCGGCGAAAACTTGCTCTTGGCCACCGGTCACGCAGCCGATGAGCCACACTATTGTACTTATAAGATCACAGCTGACGGAGTGGAAAATGTGGGGCAGGTACCCGAGGGATTCCCGGTGACGGGCGGTTACGTATACACCTATTCCGAAGCGGGAACAACCTCCACTTCCATTATGAGCGGTCTGATGGCAGACGGACAACCGGCTTCCAAGAGCTATTTCCTATCCGGGAGTACCCTTTGGGGGTTGATCCCTTATCAAAAGGAGGAAAGTCCATTGCCGCAGCAGGGCGGACTCTTTATGCAAACCGCCAATAAGACTGAGCTGTTTGTGGTTGGAGGTGTTTATGCCGAGCCTCAAAGCGGTACGATTATCAAACGCAGTGTAGACCGCGGTATCAATTGGTCATTGTTGCCCAACCAAGCGGTGACCAACGGTACTTTTGATGCCCGTCACAGCGCTTCGGGGATGGCCTTGGGCAGCGGTGATTTACTCCGCTTGATTGTGATGGGAGGTATCGTCAACGGTCAGGCCGGACGCGATATATGGGTAGGTCAGCTTGATACTACCGGCGGTATCATCAACAGTTTTGAATAACCGATATGGAGACAACTGTATTGCCACACTTGGATCAAGAGCGTATCCCACACCATATCGCCATCATCATGGATGGCAACGGACGGTGGGCCAAACAGCAAGGTAATGATCGCACCTACGGTCATAAATACGGAGTGGAGTCGGTTAGAAGTGTACTCAAAACCGCCACTAAATTGGGGGTTAAGGTACTTACCCTCTACACCTTTTCGGAAGAGAACTGGAACCGCCCCCAAGAGGAAGTCGAAGCTCTGATGGGGCTGTTGGTGAGTGCGATACATAAAGAGTTGGACGAACTCAAACAAAACAACGTCCGCCTCGAGGCTTTGGGCAACATCGATGCCCTTCCCGAAGAGCCGAAAGCCGCCCTCTATCAAGCGATCGAGGAGACCAAACAGTTGACCGGTTGCCGTTTGGTGCTGGCGATCAACTACTCCGGTCGCACAGAGTTGGTGCAGGCGGCCAGACGGTTGGCGGGCAAGAATGCCGATGAGATCACGGAACAGACGCTGGCCGATCATTTTTACCTTCCGGATCTTCCCGATCCCGATCTCCTGATCCGCACGGGCGGCGAGTATCGGATCAGCAACTTTTTGCTTTGGCAGCTGGCATACACCGAGCTATATTTCACCCCTACCTATTGGCCGGACTTTGGGGAGGCGGAGCTCTACCAAGCCATCCGGGATTATCAAGGGCGGCAAAGAAGGTTCGGTCTTACGGGGGATCAGGTAGTAAAGGGTACTAAATAAGGATCACAGCGAAATTGATATTGTATAATGAGGAATATAAAGTGGGGCAGTAAGATGAGTCAGTCTTTAGCGATACAGCAGTTGAGCAGATGGATATTGGTATTGATAACGGGAGGTCTCCTATTGCCAAGTGCCTATGCTCAAGAACACAATACCCCTGTGATCTCATACACCCGACCTGTTGATAAGATTATAGCCGGTCTCGAGCTGGTCGGTAATCAGAGCTATGACAAAGATGTGGTGATTAATATTTCGGGACTAAAGGTGGGTCAGAGAGTGACCGTACCCGGCGATGATATCACCCAGGCAGTCCAAAACTACGTCCGCAACGGTCTATTTAGCGAAGTGGGCATATCGGCGAGTAAGATAGAGGGAGACTCCATCTGGCTGACAATCAATATCGCCGAGCATCCGAGATTGTCAAAATTGGTCATCAACGGTGTCAAGAAAAGCGAAGCCGATGAGCTTAAGAAAGGTAAGTTGGTGGCTTTGCAAGAGGGCGTGCAAGCGACCCCCAATATCATCAATCGTGCCGAAATTGAGATCAAACGTTTCTTTGACGCCAAAGGATTTAGTACCGCCACCGTTGATAATCACCTGTCTGCCGACCCCGAGAAGCCCGGCTACGTCGTTCTTACTTTCGAAGTCTCTAAAAACTCCAAGACGACCGTCCATCAGATTAATTTTTACGGCAACGAGATGCTCTCGGACAACAAGCTGAGAAAGGCGATGAAAAAGACCAACGAGCATTTCAACCTTTCTAAACGGTTTATCCCCAGTATATTGGAGATTTTTAGCCAGAAGAAGTTTATCCAAGAGGATTACAAGGCCGACCTTAACAATGTCATTGACCTATACCACGAGTACGGTTATCGTGATGCCGAGATTGTCAAAGATACCCTATACCGACACAATGACAAAAGGATAAATATCGATATCACCATCGATGAGGGCAAGAGGTACTACATCAAGGACATCAACTTTGTAGGAAATACCAAGTACTCCACCGAAGACTTGACACGCCTCCTCAACTTTAATAAGGGTGATATTTATGACCAAAAGAAACTGAATGACCGTTTGCTTGTTGACGAAGATGCCATCTACAATGTCTATTCAAACAATGGATATCTATTCGTCAATCTGACCCCTATCGAGACCGAGATCAAGGAAGACTCCGTATCGCTCGATATACGTGTGCACGAAGGCAAGCCGGCAAAGATCAATAAGGTGACCATTTCGGGTAACGACCACGTCTACGAAGAGGTGGTACGTAGAGAAATATATACCAAACCGGGGATGCTCTTCAATCGCGAATACATCATTCGTACCATGGAGCAAATCAATAATATGGGTCACTTTGACCAAGAGAAGATAGCTCCCGAGATCATTCCTAACGAAGACAGCGGCACAGTAGATATCGCTTGGAACTTGGTACCCAAGAGCAACGACCAGATAGAGCTCTCCGTCGGTTGGAGCCAGACGGGATTGATCTTGATGGCGGGGTTAAAGTTTAGCAACTTCTCTATGCGCAACCTCTTCAATCCTTCCTCTTACAAAGGATTTTTACCGAGGGGTGACGGTCAGACCCTCTCACTGAGAGCACAGACCAACGCCCGCTACTACCAGAGTTACAGCATCCAATTTATGGATCCGTGGTTCGGTCGCAAACGCCCCAATATGCTGAGCGTATCTGCCTATTACAGCCGTCATACCGATATCAACCGTCGCTACTTCAATAACCAAATGTCGGGACTCCAACAGATGAATCCCTACGGCTACGGTTATGGTTACGGTTCACCTTATGGCTATGGTTCGCCCTATGGCTACGGCTATGGCTCACCCTACGGATACGGAGGCTATGGTTACGGCGGGTATGGCGGTTACTATAACAACTACCTGATGCAAGAGCAGATGCAGGCCCTGTATGAGAGTGCTTATGACCCCGACAAGACCCTCGATATGTTGGGCTTGAGCGTGGCGTACGGCAAGCGATTGACATGGCCCGACGACCGCTTCCAGTTCCAAACCGGTATCAATTACACTATGTATAGGATGAAAAACTGGAACTCCTACTACTACAACTTCGGTATGCAAAATGGTGTCGCTCACGATATCAATCTGAGCCTGACCCTCTCCCGAAGTTCTATTGACAACCCGGTATACACTCGTATGGGTTCCGATTTCTCACTCAGTTTGAGCTCGACCCTGCCCTATTCCCTTTTCGACGGTATCGACTACTCCGATCCCAAGTTGAGCGCTTCGGAGCGAAATAAGTTTATCGAGTACTACAAAGTCAAAGGGAAAAGCCAAGTATTCATACCGTTGTTGGATCCGACGGTCAATAAACGCACACCGGTCTTGATGTTTAGCGCCGAAGCCGGCATCATCGGTAGTTACAACCAATACAAACGTTCGCCCTTCGGCACCTATTATATGGGTGGAGACGGTATGAGCGGCTACTACGGCGGCTACCTCAACGAGATGATTGGCCTCCGCGGTTATCGCAACGGTAGTATTGCCGGAGCGTCCGGTGTGGGAGCATACGCCTACAACAAATTCTTTATGGAACTGCGTTACCCCGTAGTGTCCGAAAATAGCACCATGATTTGGATCCACGGTTTTGCCGAAGCGGGTAACGCTTGGGAGCGGATACAGGATATGAATCCTTTCCAACTTAAACGTTCGGCGGGTGTGGGCGTCAGATTTATGTTACCGATGGTTGGATTGATGGGTATCGATTGGGGTTACGGCTTTGACCGACCCGATGGCAGCGGCACCAAAGGTGGCAGCAATATCCACTTCATCCTCGGACAGCAGTTCTGATACAAACGGTAATACCCGTCAGACGGTATTTGTATCATTCACTAAAAGCGAAACGAATGGATATGAAAAAAGTAATGACAAGATTTATCGTTGCACTCTCCTTGCTGTTGGCGGGAGTGACGGCAACCATAGCACAAGAGGTACAAGCCAACTATGCCCTCATTGATATGCAATATCTGATGGATCAAATCCCTCAGTACAAGACCGCCAATGAGCAGATCCAAAAGCAGACCGAAAAATGGACCAAGGAGATCAACGCCCTCAATGAGCAGGCAAAGCAATTATACATCAGCTACCAACAAGACCTCGACAAATTGACCCCCGACGATCGCGTCAAGAGAGAGAATGCCATCGTACAGGTAGAGGACAAAGCGGCCGAACTGCAACTCAAATATTTCGGTAGAGAGGGCGAGGCGTTAAAGTTGCAACAAAAACTGATCAAGCCGATCCAAGACTCCATCTATAAGGCGGTCAAACTCATCTCCGAGCGCCGCGGTTACCTGATAGTATTTGATAGAGCTTCCTCGGTCGGCAGTATCATTTACGCGGATCCCAAGGCCGACATCAGCAACGACGTTTTGGCTGTGCTTGGTTTCTCAGAATAAATAATGTACATTTGTACACCATTGCCGTATATAATTAATAGATAGATACATATCAACAATGAAGAAAGTTTTATTGACATTGGTAGCCCTTGTGGCTATGCCTCTGATGATGATGGCTCAGGAGCAAAAAGTGGCTATTGTAGACGTTAATGCTATCGTGATGCAATTGCCCGATACCAAAGCCATGCAGACAGAGTTGGATCAGCTACTCAAGAAGTACGAAGATACTCACGTGGCTATGCAAGAGGAGTTCCAAAAGAAATACGAAGCATACGCCGCAGAGCGTGAAGGTTTATTAGAGACCATCCGCACACGTCGTGAACAAGAGTTGCAAGACTTGGCTAAGCGCATCGAGGATCTGCAGCAAGTAGCCCAGCAAGATTATCAGAAAAAGCAGATGGAGTTGTTGACCCCTATCCAAAAGAAAGTAAAAGACGCTATCGCCTTAGTTGGTGACGAAAATGGTTATACCTACATTGTGGATGCCGCAACGGTATTGTATATGAATAACAGTACCGCCATCGACGCCACCCCAAAGGTACGCACCAAATTAGGCATCTAATAGATCGAAATAAAGACAGGTTAACTGCAAAGGAGAGTATCTCAACGGTACTCTCTTTTTTTGTACCCTATCCCGACATAATATAGACGATTGAGATCCCGGTTTTTATACATTTGGTACATTTGGAGGGTGGGAATATAGTCTCTCTCCTAACCCATTGGTTTATAGGGGCGTAGTGGAGACCCGAACTTAGCCGAAGTTAGACGGCCGACTCGCCGCGGTTAGACGGCCGACGGCACTGAGCCGAGACCGCATATTAACCGCGGCGAGTCGGCCGTCTAACTTCGGCTAAGTTACCACCCCTCCCAACCCCTTGTGCTATAAGGAGTTACAAAATGTACGATTTACACCCCATCAATCAACCACAATCACCCACAAAACAAAATATAACACAATGATTAACGATAATTAATGATACCCCACCGATCCCCCCCCCTCAAATCACACATACATATGGCACGATAGATGGTGCGACCTAAAGGTCGGGAGAAATAAAAAACGCCTTTTCCCGAGGTCATCAATACCACCCGGCTGACGCCGGTCGGCATTGATGACGCACGGGCTATTTAAATTCGACCCCTCCGGGGTCGTCCGACGTCTCGCCCAATTGG
>JAUNLZ010000007.1 GCA_030532005.1 Porphyromonas sp. | reverse complement strand
TAACCGCGGCGAGTCGGCCGTCTAACTTCGGCTAAGTTCGGGTCTCCCCTACGCCACTATAAACCAATGAGTTAGGAGCGACCCCATTTCCCCGCCCTCCAAATGCCCCAAATGTATAAAAAAACCGACCCGTTGATGGGGAATTGACAGACGACCCCGGAGGGATCGCCGACGTCGAGACCGTTCATACCAAAAAAGGAGTGGTCCGAATTGGGTGCCGTAGCGGTGGTTACTCTTCGAAGGTGTGGAGGGCAAAGGTGTGTCCGTCCCAGGTGGCGTAACTGAAGTGGGTGATCCAATCGCCAAGGATGGCGACTCTGCTGTTGCGGCTGATCATCAAGTCGAGCATGATGTGTCGGTGCCCGAAAATAAAGTAGTTGGGCGGGTTGTCGGAGTGGCTCCGCAGGTACTCTTTGGCAAATTGTACCATATACTCGTTGCGCTCGCCACGGTATTCGTATTGCTCGGGGTGTTGGAGTCCTTTCTTTCGGCTGTGCAGCGCCCAGCGGTGGGCAAACCCGACGGTAAACCACGGGTGTATGGCGGCATAGAGCTTTTGGCATATCTTGTTGTGAAAGATGCTCCTGAGGATGCGGAAACCTCTGTCGTCTGTGATGATTTCGTCTCCGTGCGAGATGTAAAACATCTGTCCGTCCGACTCAAACATTAATGGCTCGCGATGGACTTGGCAGCCGATCTCTGTCGGAAGGTAATCAAAAATCCAAATGTCGTGATTGCCGGTAAAGAGGTGTATCTCTACGCCGTGATCCGCCATATCGGCGAGCTTGCCTATGATGCGGGTGTACCCTCGGGGTACCACATACTTATACTCAAACCAATAGTCAAATATATCCCCAACCAAAAAGAGGTGTGTGGCGTCTCGCTCTATGGTTTTGAGCCAACGCAAAAACTTACGCTCTACCCCCTTTGCATCTTTGTGGAAGTAGGCACCGAAGTGCATATCTGAGGCGAAGTATATCATAGACGATACGGGGTGGGGTGGGGGTGTCGGAGGTGTCGTTTACAGTAGCCCCAGCTCCAACTTGGCCTCCTCGCTCATCATATCGCGGTGCCACTCTGGTTCGAAGGTTAGTTTGATCTCTACACTCTTGACCCCCTCTACGCTCTCGACACGCATCTGCGCATCGGTAATCAAGAAGTCTACCACAGGGCAGTTGGGCGAAGTCAGCGTCATGGTGACCACCACGTGCCCGGTCTCGTGATTGACATCGATATCGTAGACCAATCCCAAGTCGTAGATATTGACCGGTATCTCGGGGTCGTAAACGGTGCGAAGGGCTTTGACTATTCTTTCCTCTATCTCCAATAAGTTATTTCCCATAATTACTCCTCCGGAAATGTTAATCCTTTAAGTTCGTATATCTTTTTTACCGCTGTTATCAGTATCTGATCTGATGCTGCAGGGTTTTCGTAGTAGCTCTCGTTGTGAACTTCTATATGGGGAACTATCCCGCCCTCCAAAAGGTTCATATCCCTGTCGTAGCTCTTGACCGCCGAGTACCTGATCTTCCAGCCATTGGGGAGCTCTGCCGAAGCGGGCATACCGGCGCCGCCGCCCGACATCTCGCCGATACGGGTGATGTTGTCTGCGTAGCTCACTTTGTAGAGGAAGTCATTGGCGGCACTGTAGGTACTCCGGTCTTGCAGTACAAACACCGGCTTTTCAGTGATATTGACCGAACTGTGTGGGGAGATGTAATTGGCTTTTGGGGCGGAGAAGTCTCGGCGTCCCGGTCCGGTCTTGTAGACTGTGTAGCCCACCAAGGTTTTTTCTTTCAGGAAAAAGGATGCCAGCTTGTCGGCATTCTCCACTGATCCGCCGCCGTTGCCGCGAATGTCTAAAATGATAGCGTCGGCGTTTTCGAACAACTTGGAGATAAACAGTATATTGCCCACACTGTTAGAGAAGCTGCCGTATGCCATGTATCCAAAGGTCACCTCCTTATTTTCCGTGCTGTAAAGACCGTACCGCATACCGCCCGAGAGCATCAGTTGGCCGGAGAGGTGACGTTGGCGGGCGTAGATGTTGAGACCGGTGGTGGGGTCGGGCGTGATGGGATAGACACTGATATCAAAATTGGAGTAGAGGTTGACGTGACCGTCTTTCAGCTCGTTGAGCATCTCCTCCATCAGACGGAAAAAGGTGATATCGTTCCATTGACCTTTCTGTAGTCGGGCGCTATAATGGGTATGTACTTGATCCCAGTTGATGCCCTTCTCCTCCAAAAAACAATACCGCTCGTCGATGATTTTCCATAAGGCTTCGAAATTGTCCGTGTAGTTGCTGTTGACCGGTTCGTCGGGGATACATCCACCGGCTATCCACACGAGATTGAGGGCGATAAGTAAAAGTCGTAGTCGCTTCATGGGTTGGTATAGAGGGTATTGGTGATTTGTCGGGATTGGCCAGAGCGATTGCCTGACAAACTAAATAGATCAAAAGAGACTCCCAGTACCGCACCCCAATTGCCCGATTTGTAGGTGGTATGATTGAGCCGCTGGCGGAAGTAGGCCTGTGATACGCCGACGGTCAAAGTGAGGTGGCGTATCGGGAGATCGATCAGCAAACGTTGGGTGATGCCGATAGTATTGTGGAGCGAACCGAATCGAAACGGCAGGGTGGCCCCGTTTTGACCGGAAATAAAGTCGTAGTAGCTCTGACCGAAACCGGGGTGAAATGCCATTTGGAGTAGCGGCAACCGGGCCGAGTAACTAAAACTGGCCGGCAGGACGGTAGAGGGTAATTGGTATATAGCTCTCAATTGGCCGTCAAAGCCGAAGTGTCCCTTGGCATTGCCGATATTGTTGGTGTTGGAAGTCTTAAAATTGGCTCCAATGTAGAGGGCGGCGAGCGGGGCTAAGTCCAAGGCAAAACCGCGGTGTCGGATCACCCTCCAGCTTGGCCCCAAGGCGTAGTCCAATGCCGCACCGTACATCTCGGTGCCGTTGGCGGGGTTTTTGAGCTTGCTCGCGGAGAGGGTCACCTCTTGGTAGAGGTGCCAAGTGCGGTTGGGCTTGCCGGCAAAGTCGGTGAGATAGGTGAGTCTGGCATCTACCCCGCGGTGAGAGATGGGACTGAGGTACTCATCTTGTACTCCCTTCTCGCCTACCTGAGCCAAGATCTTGGTATGTGACATCGGCAGTTGACCGTCAAATTGCCACGGTGTCCCCTGCACCCACCGGGCCACTCCGCTCTGTTTCTTTTCCTCTTGGGCGTGAGCGGGAAAAACGAATAGCACGGTCAGCGCTACCGCCAAGAGGTCACTTACTATCTTCATCGTCTCCGAAGTTGAGCATCTTCTGCCCCGAGGCCTCCTCTATCAGGTGGAGGGTCTCCTTGAGGTCAGCCTCTGCCGTTAATTCATTATCATTCTCCTCCTCGTCCGTTTCGTCCTCCGTTGCCGTTTCTCGCTCCGGCAACCTTTGAGGCTCCAACTCCTCCACCTTTGCCACCTCGTAGTTGCTGAGGCGTTTGCCTTTGGCTCGGATGCTCTTTTCGCCGATAAATTGCTCGGCATCGATCTCTATCGGCAGTCGGTGTTCGTCATCCCCGCCAAAGTAGACCTTAATATATGGGTACACTTCGTCCGTCAGCAAAAGGAGGTCGTTGGCTTCGTCGCCTTGGATCAACTCGCGCTTGTCGCTCTCCTCTATAGGGAAACGTTTGATGTAGGTGTACTTGGCCTCCTTGTCGTAATAGACGAGTGTCCAGGTCTTGTCGGGATCGTGTTGCTCTATGATTTGGATGTCTCTCTCAAAGTGGATGGTATCGCTAAAGGTAGTGGTGTAGCACTCTCCGTTTTGTCGGATCACCAAGACCCGGTCTTCGCCGCTAAATTCGCCCAAGTAATCGCCCCGCTCATCGTAATTGATGCGATAGACGTCTCGATCAAACCACACCTTCCGACCGCCGAGCGTGCTGGCTCCCTGCTCTTTGAGGGTGACCTTAAATACATTGCCCCGGGTCAGGAGATTGCCTTTTGCCCCCCTTCCTTTGATGAGGATATCGGCAAAGTCCCGCTCAAAAACCAACTTCTTGCGGCGCTCTCTATGGGTAGGCCGCAATACCACCTTGACCGTCTCCGCTTCGCCGTTGGGGTTGGCGGAGAAGTAGAGCAATTTAGAGTCGGGCTTCTCCTGGGTGACGAAGTAGAACCTGTCCCTGATGATAGAGCTGACGTTGAACCGCTTGATAAACGACGCTCCATTCTTGCCGTCTCTATAGATGACATTATATATGGTACGTTTATCACCCTTGATCCATCGTGCCGCGTGTAGGATATCTTTCCCCACAAACGCCTTGTCCGATACCTTGGTCACCATATACCTGCCGTCACGGAGGAAGACAATGATGTCATCGATATCCGATACATCGCATACGTACTCATCTTTCTTGAGTCCTGTGCCGATAAATCCACCTTGACGGTCGACGTAGAGTTTTTCATTCTTCAACACTACTTTGGCCGCTTGTATCTCGTCAAAACTCTGTATGGCAGTGCGTCTCGGGTACTTGTCGCCGTATTTATCCAAGAGCATCCGATACCATCGGATGGCGTAAGCGCGGACATCCTTGAGTGTGTTGTTGATGTCCGCCATCTCCTCCTCTATGCCCTTGATGAAGAGTCGGTTTTTCTCCTCATTAAATCGCAGGATACGTGCCATCTTCAGTTCGAGCAACAGCTTGAGGTCGTCATCGGTAATCGGCCTGATCAGTTGGTCGATGACATCGGACAGCTTCTTTCTGATGTGCGATAATGCCGATTTGAGGTCGGGCGCTTCTTCAAACTCCTTCTCCTTATATATACGTCTTTTGATAAACAGCTCTTCGAGCGAACTCTTGAGGTGTTGCTCTTCCAATTCGCCCAACCTGATCTCCAGCTCCTGACGAAGGTAACTGACCGTGCGTTCGCAGCCGTCTTTGAGCACATCGGAGACGGTCAAGAACTGTGGTTTTTCGTCGCGGATCACACAACAGTTGGGCGATATGCTCACCTCGCAGTCCGTAAAGGCGTAGAGTGCATCTATCGTTTTGTCGGGTGATGTGCCGGGAGGCAGCTGTATCTCGATATTGGCGGTGGCGGCCGTCTTGTCGTCAATCTTTTTGATCTTGATATTGCCTCGGTCATTGGCACGCATGATCGACTCTATGAGACTCGAAGTGGTGCGCGAAAAGGGCACCTCCGTAATGGCCAATGTCTTGGAATCTTTCTTCTCAATCAAAGCCCTCACCTTGATTTGACCGCCCCGCTCTCCGTCATTATACCGACTGACGTCCATCAGTCCGCCGGTAGAGAAGTCGGGATAGAGGGTAAAGGGTTCGTCGCTGAGGTAGCTGATACAAGCCTCAATCAGTTCCCGAACGTTGTGCGGCAATATTTTGCACGAAAGTCCCACCGCAATACCTTCGGCGCCCTGGGCCAAAAGGAGTGGAAATTTGACAGGCAGGGAAATCGGCTCCATGTGGGCGGCATCGTAAGAGGGCTTGTACTGCGTGATTTTCTCACTAAACAGCACCTCCTTGGCAAATGGTGTCAGCCGCGCCTCAATGTAACGGGGGGCTGCCGCTCCGTCACCGGTCAGCACATTACCCCAGTTTCCTTGGCAGTCGATGAGCAGGTCTTTCTGACCCAACTGCACCAATGCATCGCCGATACTGGCATCGCCGTGAGGGTGCAGTGACATGGTCTGCCCTACAATGTTGGCCACCTTTATCAGGCGGTCGCCCATCTGAGACATCGTGTACAGGATACGTCGCTGCACCGGCTTGAGTCCGTCGGCAATATAGGGTACGGCACGCTCGAGTATGACGTACGAAGCATAAGACAAAAACCAATTGCGATACATGCCGCTCAGCACATAGCTGCCGGAAGTGTCTCTGATCGGGTCGGACGCCTCCTCGGCTACCGTTTCTGTCGGCTCAATTTCGTTGCTTGGTTCCTCTAATAGATGGTCTTTGTTGACTTCTTTCATTACGCACTTTTATTTTGCACAAAAATAATCAATTCCTTAGAGAGTAACAAGGTATGCCCCGAGCGACTCTGTCCTGTGCTTGCAGCGTCAAAAAGTTGAGGGAAAATGTTTGGTAGTTCGGAAAAAATAGATATCTTTGCAGTCCATAAGGGTAAGTCCTGCACGGCCAGCTCCCGGTGAACTCCCCCAGGGCTTGATCGCAGCAAGGGTAGCCGGTTGTAGCGGCGCGATGTAGTCAGCTTACCCACCCGCCTCTTTAGCTCAGTTGGTAGAGCATCTGATTTGTAATCAGACGGTCGCTGGTTCGAGTCCGGCAAGAGGCTCTTGATAAGGAAGTTTCGTACGTTCGGGGCTTCCTTTTTTTTGTATATTGTTGCAAGTGGGGATGGGGGGCTGATAACGACATAAAAAAATCGGTCTGAGTGGTTGTCCCCACCTCAAACCGACCTTTATAGATAGTTAAAAGTAGCTCTGACGGGAATCGAACCCATATCTAAAGTTTAGGAAACTTTTGTTCTATCCGTTGAACTACAGAGCCAATTGCTTATTAAGCACTGCAAAAGTACTATTTTTTTAACTGATATGCAAGGGAAGAGTATCATTAGTGTCATAACGGTTTGCTACAACGCCGAGAAGGAACTGCCGGTGACTCTGCGATCGGTGTCGGAGCAAGATTATCCGTATATTGAGTATATTGTTGTGGACGGTGACTCCCGCGACGGCACCATGGAACTGTTACATCAGCATCAATCGAATATCGATGTGCTGATTTCCGAAAAGGATACGGGGATTTATGATGCTATGAATAAGGGTATCCGTGCGGCGACAGGTGATTACCTCTGTTTTATGAATGCGGGAGATACGTTTCACGCTCCCGATACGCTGTCGCGGGTATTTGAGAGGGTGGGTGAGCGTCAGCCGGATGTACTATACGGTGAGACTGTCATTGTTGACGATCAACGTCGGTTTGTGAGGAACCGTCGTTTGCGCGCTCCTCAGTCGCTTACCAAACGGAGTTTCCTTAGCGGTATGATGGTTTGCCATCAGTCATTTTACGCTAAACGATCGGTGGCTCCTCTGTATGACTTACGGTATCGCTTTTCGAGCGACTACGATTGGTGTCTCAATATCCTCGACCGCACCTCTGACACATTTAATACCGATCTTATTTTGACCGATTATCTCTCTGAGGGCGCTACCACACGTCATCACCGAGCTTCGCTCAAGGAGCGGTTCCGGATTATGCGTAAGCACTTCGGTTGGCTCCCGACGCTTTGGTCGCATCTCAAAATAGCCGTCCGGCTTATCTATCTACGGTAAAGGTCTGCGATAAAGATCTGCGGTAAAGATTAAGCCGAGTCTCCTTACAGAGGCTCGGCTTAATCTTTATGAGTGAGTAATATTTTACTGAAGTCTAAATTGAACGGGAAGGGTAAAGCGTGCACGTACAGGCTTACCGGTCTGCATACCCGGCTTCCATTTAGGCATCTTGCTTACCACCTTCATAGCTTCTTTATCCAAGTTGGGGTCAACACCACGAACCACCTTTACATTGGAGATGGATCCATTAGGCTCTACCACAAACGATACCAATACACGACCTTGGATGTTATTCTCAGCGGCGATTGGCGGATAATTGATGTTCTTAGAGAGCCACTTCATCATCTCAGCCGGACCACCGGGGAACTCGGGCATCTCCTCCAAGTACTCAAAGATATGATCCTCTGCCACCTCTTCGCGGGCGCGCTGAGAAGGAGCGGGAGGGGTAAACGTTTGCTGCAATTTATTTGCGGCATCATCCACGGATGCGATCTGTACGTCAGCTACCTCTACGTCATCCTCTACGATTTGGAGGTTTTCCACAACGACAGGAGTCTCAATTTCGGGTTCGGGTGGCAACGGCTCCTCCTCTTGTGGGGTGATTTGGATGTCTTCGATCTCCTCGAGAACGAAGTCAGTGGTAATCTCCTCCACTTTAATGTCTTTATTACCCCACTCAAAGGCAACAAAAACCGCAGCCAAAGCAACGACCAAACCCATCAGGAAGAATAGCCCTTTGCCATGTTCCAGATTCGCTCTGTCCGTCTTTTTTTGTTTCATAAATCGTTCAGTCTTAGTATATTGTAATCAATTATTCAAGCTTGGTGCAAAGAAAGCCCCGTCAATAGACATAGCTATGACAAACTCTTTCTCCACAAATGTACACATTTTATCAATACAGCACACAAATAGCGTTAATATTTATCTCCTGCTGTTGTAGATTGCCAAGTAGTAGAGTAGGGTTGCGATCGAGCCGATTGCGGCAGCGAAGTAGGTGTATGCCGCAGATCTCAATGCCGATGATGCCATGGGCTGTTGCTCATAGGAGGTCACTCGGCTCCTCTGTAGCCAGACCAAAGCCCGCTGACTGGCGTTGACCTCTACCGGCAACGTGATCAAGCTGAATAGTGTGGTCACGGCAAATAAGATGATGCCAGCCAATAGCAATTGGGGGAAGACCTGCAACAACAGTATGCCCGCTATCAACACGATATTGAGAATGGTAGAGGAAAACTGCACTACGGGTACCAATGCCGACCTCATCTTGAGCGGAGCGTATCCGACGGCGTGTTGGATGGCATGTCCCGTCTCGTGAGCCGCCACCGCCGCCGCCATCACACTGTTGGAGTGATAGACCGGTTCGCTGAGGTTGATGGTCTTATTGACGGGATTGTAATGGTCGGTCAATTGACCGTTCGTAGAGATCACCTGTACATCAGTGATGCCGTTTTCGCGTAGCATCCTCTCCGCCACTTCTCTGCCGGTGAGTCCGCTATCCAAACGCACTTTGGAGTATTTCTTAAACTTGCTTTTGAGGTTCCATTGGACCAGTACGCCCAATATCATCACCCCAAACATCAAGAGGTAAGCAAAAGGAATATTCATACGTATTTAAAAACCTGCTCTTATGATGGTCTGCTCTCTATCAGGCCCTACCGATACGATACGTATAGGGATGCCCAAGTAGGACTCTATAAACTTGATATAATCATTGAACGGCTTGCTAAATTGCTCCTCGGCGGTGCAACGGGTCATATCTGTTTTCCACCCTTCGAGAGTTTCGTAGACCGGCTTCACCTCGTCAGTCAGTTCAAACGGCATCTCATCCGTACGCTCGCCGTTGATCTCATACGCCACGCAGAGTTTGACCTCATCAAAGGTGTCCATCACGTCACTTTTCATCATGATAAGGTCGGTAACGCCATTGAGCATTGTGGTGTATTTGAGTGCCACCAAGTCGACCCAACCGCATCTGCGTTTACGTCCTGTCACGGAGCCAAACTCGCGACCGATCTCACACATCTTATCTCCGGTGGCGTCAAACAGCTCGGTGGGAAACGGACCTGCACCAACGCGGGTACAGTATGCTTTGAATATGCCGAATACCCGACCTATCTTGCTCGGCGCTATGCCCAAGCCGGTGCAGGCTCCGGCACTGATGGTGTTGGACGAAGTGACAAAGGGGTAGGAGCCGTAGTCGATGTCCAACATAGAGCCTTGCGCCCCCTCCGCCAGTACGCTCTTACCCTCCTTGATGTAGTTATTCACCACAAATTCGCCGCTGACCAATTGATAGCTCTTGAGGTACTCCAATGACTCCAGCCACTTGGATTCCAATGCGTCATAGTCGGGGGCAAGCTCCTCAATCGAAGTGCCCAAGCCGGTCAATTGAGTGATGTGACGTTGCTTGGCGGCCTTAAACTTCTCCATAAAGTCGGCACTCAGTAGATCTCCCACCCTGATGCCGTTGCGGCTGATTTTGTCTGTGTAGGTCGGTCCGATGCCTTTGCCGGTCGTCCCCACCTTTTTATCGCCCTTAGCCTTTTCGTTCGCCGCATCCATCACTCTATGGGTAGGCAAAATCAGGTGGGCTTTCTTAGATATCAGCAACTCCTTTTTTAGTGGGATACCACTCGATTCGAGTCCCTCCGCCTCCTCCTTAAACAGTACAGGGTCAAGTACCACCCCGTTGCCAATGATGTTGATTTTACCACCTTGGAATACACCCGAAGGGATAGAGCGGAGTACAAATTTCTTGTCGTCAAACTCAAGCGTATGCCCGGCATTCGGACCGCCTTGAAAACGGGCCACCATATCATACCGCGGGGTAAGTACATCTACCACCTTCCCTTTTCCTTCATCGCCCCATTGGAGCCCAAGTAGTATATCAACCTTATTCATGTCATTGCTATTACTGGTTCAACTTTCCACTCCTCCCCTTCTCGCTCCACAAAGTAAGCATACAAATATACACATTATTCACAATTAGGTTCACAATTGGGGCTGCAATCGGTTAGACATTACGGCATCGGTAGCGAGGTAATATAGAGGTTAGTGACTATTGTACCGTCGTAGGTAATCGACGTAGTTTTGGCGGTTGGCCGCGATGCTCCAAAAGTCCCCCAATACAGCTACGCCGCCAAAGGGTATGTCGCTGATCCGACGCCATCTATCGGGCGTGATGCCGCCGAGGGCAAATACCTTTTTGTCAATCAAATCACTCTTGAGCAATTGTTGCCTTGTAAAACCGGAGCGATAGCCGCTCTTGGAGATGCTGTCGAATACCGGACTTAAAAATTGATAATCGGTGAGGGGTTTGTATCGTGCCAATTCATCAAAGCCGTGACACGAGACCGATTTGGACACCCCTGTCCTCAGGTGGGGCGCGTAAGGATTGCGGCGGTTGAAATGCACGCCGCACAGAGGCAACTCCTCCGCCAATCTGTGGTGATCGTGCAGCACTATTTTGGACAGCACCTCCACCGAGAATTGTCTCAAAAAGAGTCTTGTCTTTTCTAAATCCCACTCCGGTCGTCGCAGGTGGATACGAAACACCCCCTCAGCCGCTATCCTCTCAATGACCTCGGCTTCGCCCTCTATGGGGGTAGGAGCCGTTATGATGATGACTTTCATAGCAAGATTAAAGAGGTGAGTAGGGCCATACAGCTCTACCCACCTCTGTTGTTTTTAGGTTACTTCAATCTGTTGATGATCAGTTCCGACACTTTTTTGCCGCTCATCAGCATACCACCGAAGATCGGACCCATACGGGGCGTGCCATATACGGCAGACGATGCCATACCACATACATAGAGGCCGGGGTAGATCTCCTTGGTGCCCTCGACCACCATCTTTTCGCCGGTCACCACATCTAACGAACGCTCTCCCACCACACCGCCGGTAGCGGTGTTGAGCTGCGCTCCGTTCTTTTTGGCTACCACCCGGCAGATCTCGCTGTCGTGTCCCGTACCGTCTATCACGCACTTGGCCATTATGTTGAGCGGATCCACGTGCAGACCCTCCCTCAGTACCGGAGTCCAATTGACCACCACGCCGCCCACTTGATCATTTTTATAGACCACATCCTCAACCGAGTAGCAGTTAAATATCTTAGCCCCCGCGTGTGTGGCTTGGTAGAGGAGCGCCGCAGTACTCTCTACCGAGTCCATGGTATATAGGCCGTCCTCGTAGGGTTGATGATTGATATTCATCTCTTTGACGATTTCCAAAGCCTCCTCTTGGATCACAATCTCATTAAACATCATCGCTCCGCCCCACATACCACCGCCGGGAGAGAGCTTGCGGTCAAAGAGCGCCACTTTTAGCCCCGCTTTTGCGATATAGTAAGCGGCAACGATGCCCGACGGCCCTCCGCCGACAATAGCTACATCCAACTCCAAGCAATCATTGAGCTTTTCGAAATACTTGGTGATAATCCCCTGCGATACTTTTTTCTCTATCATATTCGATTTATATTTGAATAGTGTATATTTATTATAGTGTATATTTATTATTGTGTTGACAAAATTATAGTTGACAATCGTCGTTAAGCGTTTGGCTGATCCTCATCGCACAGAAGTTAGGTCCGCACATGGTGCAAAAGCGGGCGTCCGTATTATTGCTTTTACGGTAGTACTCCTCCGCCTTTTCGGGATCCAAAGAGAGGTTAAACTGGTCTTTCCATCTAAATTCGTACCTCGCCTTGCTGAGGGCATTGTCTCTCACCATCGCTCCCGGGTGTCCTTTGGCAAGGTCGGCAGCGTGTGCGGCAATCTTGTAGGTGACCACACCGGTGCGGACATCATTTTTATCGGGCAGTCCCAAGTGCTCCATCGGGGTTACGTAACAGAGCATGGCGGTACCCAACCACCCGATCACCGAAGCGCCGACGGCACTCGTGATGTGGTCATACGCAGGCGCAATATCGGTGACAATCGGCCCAAGAGTATAAAAGGGCGCTCCGTGACATTTTTCTATCTGTCGCTCCATATTCTCTCTGATCTTGTGCAGCGGGACATGCCCCGGCCCTTCGATGAATACCTGTACGTCCTTTGCCCAAGCCCGCTCCACCAATTCGCCCATCGTGTCCAATTCGGCAAATTGGGCTGCATCGTTGGCGTCGTGGACACTGCCGGGACGCAGACCGTCTCCCAATGACAAGGCTACGTCATACCGCCTGCATAGATCGCAGATGTCGTCAAAATGAGCATAGAGGAAACTCTCCTCATTGTGGATCTGACACCACTTGGAGATGATGCTGCCTCCTCGGCTGACAATACCGGTCAATCGGCTGTCCGCCAGATGGATATTTTTTAGTCGGATGCCGCAATGTATGGTAAAGTAATCGACCCCTTGTTCGCATTGCTCTATCAATGTCTCTTTAAATACCTCCCAATTCAACTCCTCCACCTTACCATTGACCTTCTCAAAAGCCTGGTAGATAGGTACAGTGCCAACCGGCACGGGGCTATTGCGGAGTATCCATTCGCGGGTCTCTTTGATGTTTTTGCCCGTTGATAAATCCATAATGGTATCACCGCCCCATTTACAGCTCCATATCGCTTTCTCCACCTCTTCTTCTATGTCGGATCCCAAGGCCGAATTGCCGATGTTGGTATTGATTTTTACCAAAAACTTGGTGCCTATGATCATTGGCTCCGACTCGGGGTGTCGGTGGTTGGCGGGGATGACCGCTCGGCCGTTAGCGATCTCTTCCCTTACAAATTCGGGTGTGATGTAAGTGTCGATACCCAACTCCTTACAGTTCATATTCTCACGTATGGCTACATACTCCATCTCCGGGGTTATGACGCCTTTCTTGGCGTAATAGAGCTGGGTATGTTCGCGCCCCTCCACCCACGGCAGTCTCAGTTTGTCTAACCCCTTGTTGAGGTCAATCACCACATCGGGGTCGCTGTAAGGGCCACTGGTGTCGTAAACAATTATCGGCGGATTTTCGCGCCGAGCCCCGGATTTGTCCACCGTAGGCAGTTGGTTGATCTTCCGCATACCTACTCTGAGATCGGGGTGTATCGTCCCGCGCAGGTAGATTTTCTCCGAATTGGGGTAGTTGATCTTAAATTTCTTCTCCATGTTTCGCTATCTCATTGATGATTAATTGTGTCTCTGTTACAGGGTTGTCGGCATTTAAGATCGCACCGCTGACCGCTATACCGTCTATGCCGGATTGCATCAGCTCCCGTACATCTGCACGGAGGATGCCACCGATGGCGTACAACGGCGTAGTGATCTCCTCCTCCGCCATGTAAATCATCAGACGTTCGTAACCGAGTAGCCCGATGGTCGGTGCCAATCGCTCTTTGGTTGCCGTGTATCTATAGGGGCCGCACCCGATGTAGTCGACTCCTTGGCGGTGCAGTACCCTGATCTGTTCGAGGGTATTGGCGGTGCCTCCGATGATCTTGTCCGCACCGAGTAGTTGTCTCGCCCGGGGGATGGGCATATCTTCTTGTCCCAAATGCACACCGTCCGCCCCTAAGGTCTCGACCAGCTCTACACGGTCGTCTATGATAAAGGTGGCGCCGTGTCGGTGACACAGCTGTCGGAGTTTCCGACCTACCGTTAGCCATTCATCGGCCGAAGCAGGTTTCATCCGTAGTTGTATCCACCGACAGCCGCCTTGCAATGCCAATTCGGCGCCTTCTAAATAAGAGTGGTTTTCGTTTTGGTGTGTGATGAATTGTAGAGGTGTCATTTAATTATACTTGCTTTGATACTTGCTAATGGTTGATGAAAATGATCGACCGGGCCGTGGCCTTTGCCAATCGTAACCGTACTGCCGGACAGGAGGGCGCGCGTCAGGTACTCTTTGCCGTATTGTACCGCACGACTCATGGTTTGCCCTTGTGCTAAATAGGCGGTGATGGCGGACGAGAGGGTGCAACCGGTGCCGTGGTCGTTGCGGGTGGCAACCCTTTCGGCACTATAACTCTCCACCCCCTCTCTCGTATATAGATAGTCCGTTGCAATCGGCCCTTGGAGGTGGCCGCCTTTGATGAGTACCGCCGCTGCACCCATATCCAATATGCGGTCGGCGGCATCTCTAAGATCTCGGTCGGAAGAGATGGGCATACCGGATAGGACCTCCGCCTCCTTGATGTTGGGCGTGATGAGGGTCGCTATGGGGAGCAATTGCTGCCGGACGGCATCTATCGCCGCATCGGTGATGAGGTGATCGCCGCTCGTCGCCACCATTACGGGATCTACCACCAAAGGGATATGGAGTGGTCGGAGCCGTTGGCTCACGGCGTTGACCGTTTCGGCACTGTAGAGCATACCGGTTTTGACCGCAAGCGGAGGAATATCGGAGAGTACCATCTCCAATTGCTCGGCAACCATCTGTGGCGATACCCCGGTGACCGACCTCACGCCACAACTGTTTTGGGCGGTGAGGGCGGTAATCACCGACATGGCGTAGCAGCCCAATGCCGACATGGTTTTGATGTCCGCTTGGATCCCCGCTCCTCCCGAACTGTCCGATCCTGCGATAGTTAAGGTTGGTAGATATACCTTGGGGGTTGTGGTCTCGGCTTTGGAACCCTCCAAATGATTTTGCGTCTCACGCGTTATTTGATTCATAGCATCTCACAGATAAAAAAGTTACGAGTCACCGCCATACAGATCCCCGATGGTTTCTGCTTTGCCGTAACTCGTATTTATCTGCTGAGGTCTATGACTCAGACGTATGATATGTATTCCTACGGCAGCATTACCTGCATCAGGTTCTACGGGTATGATCTCAGCACACTACACGAGTGGCACCCCTCTACTTGGAAAACCCTTCCAAGTAGTTCGTCACAAAGTTAGTTTTTTTATCTCCAACTGACAAATATCAGCCGAAATGGGTCAGTCCTTTTTTCTTGTGGGTGAAGGATAAGGGGTGTCGCCGTGTCGGAGCCTCGCAACGGTAATCAATTTAGGTCGCACCACCTATCGTGCCATATATATATGTGTGATTTGAGGGGGGATCGGCAGAGTATTATTAATTATCGTTAATTGTTGTGTTATATTTTGTTTTGTGGTTGATTGTGGTTGATTGGTGGGGTGCAAATCGTACATTTTGTAACTCCTTATAGCACAAGGGGTTGGGAGGGGTAGTAACTTAGCCAAAGTTAGACGGCCGACTCGCCGCGGTTAATATGCGGTCTCGTCTCTGTCTCGTCGGCCGACTAACCGCGGCGAGTCGGCCGTCTAATCATGGCTAACTTCGGGTCTCCCCTACGCCCTTATAAACCAATGGGTTAGGGAGGGGGTCATCTCACCTCCCTCAAAATGCGCCAAATGTATAAAAAATGCCCGGTTGTGGCATTCGATATCCCCTCTTCTTCATCTTCCAACTCACCCATACTCACTCAATTTCCTACCCACGCGAAAAAAGGACTGACCCGCCGAAATGTCGGATGTACCTTAATTTGGGGTCCGGCGGTTTTTTTTGATGTCGAGTAGGGATTGGTTGTGGAGCGTGTAAATTGTTGGTATCTTAGGCGGTAGAAAACAGTCGAGCGTACTATGATTATACTATGATTGGTTGGAAGCTTGTGTTAAGTATTATCTTTATCATCATTGCGATAGAGATAATTATAGTCATACTATTGGAAAATAGAAATCCGCACAAGGCATTGGGATGGATTGTGGTCTTAGTCTTTTTGCCTGTTGTGGGTGTGATCATCTATCTCCTTTTCGGTCGGAAGAATTGGAAGCTGAACATCATCAATAAGCACGCATCGGATCGGTTTAATTTTAGTGATACTCCCCATGAGTTGTCAGAGGATTATCCTTTGCCCCTCCAAAATGATTTTGCAAAGTACCGACGTCTGCACTATATGGTGGAGGATGAGACGAGCGCACAGTTACTAAAGGCGGATGAGGTGGCCATCTTTACCAACGGTATGGACAAGATGGATGCTCTGTTGGAGGATGTCAGGAATGCCAAGGAGTTTATCCATATCGAGTATTATCGGTTTTTAGATGATCGCACGGGTCAAGCTCTGGCGAGCGCTCTTATTGAGAAGGCGCGTGAAGGGGTAGAGGTGCGTCTGTTGTGTGACTTTGTCGGTAGTTTTAGCACCCGCAATTCATTTTTCCGTAATATGGTCCGTAACGGTGTGGAGGTGACGAAATTCCTCAAAGTGGTTTTGCCCTCTTTTAAGAGTGACCTCAATTATCGCAACCACCGTAAGTTGGTGGTGATTGACAAGAATATCGGCTACTTGGGAGGTATGAATATCGCTGATCACTACACTGTCGGCAATAGTAAGGGCATCTGGCATGACACCCATTTTAGGATTACCGGTATGGCGGTCAATGGTTTGGAGTCGGCATTTATGTCGGATTGGCGCTTTTCGAGAAAGATAGCGCTATCACACCGTTATTTCCTCAACTCAAAAACGGCACCGTTGCCGCCTTGCCCCAATCTGTCCGAGGGGTACGAAAAGGCGGTGAAGGTAAAGGATGTGCATCTGCAGACGTTTACAAGCGGGCCTACCGGACTTTTCAGGACGTTGTTGCAGGCTTGGAGTCGCAGTATTTACGAAGCGGTACACCATATATATATAGAGACACCCTATTTCCTGCCTAATGACAGCCTCAATAAGGCGTTGATAGGTGCGGCGCTCAGTGGTGTGGAGGTGGTCATCGCTGTGCCGTGGGAGAGCGACTCTACCGCCGTCCGGTTTGCCTCCCAGTCTTTTTATGCCGAGTTGATCAATGCCGGGGTCAAGATATACCGATTTAACGGCCCTTTTAACCACTCTAAGTTGATGACGATAGATGGATATTTGAGTTTTATCGGATCGGCCAATATGGATTTCCGTAGTTTGGAATACAATTTTGAGCTCACTTCCATTGTCTATGACGAGCGCTTTGCTCAAGGGGTGGAGCAACGTATCTTGACCGATATCGAGTCGCATTGCCAATTGATAGAAAAGGAGCGTTGGGATAGGAGGAGTATAATGCTCAAACTGAAACAGTCTTTCTTTAGGCTGTTTTCGCCTCTAATGTAACGTAAACGTAACAAAGAATTAATACCCCTGACATTTGGAGATACTACATTTGTGAAAAATATTTCGAGGTGGTGTGAGGAAAAGACTAAAAGGTCTGCACTGCCTTATTTACTTAGAAAATAAAGAGGTATGAAACTATTGAAATTGTCAGCCGTTGTAGCTCCTGTGGCAGCTATTGTTGCAGGTTTATTGGTCTCTTGTGGTGGTGGCAGTGTGTCACTGAGCGGAGCGGGCGCTACCTTTCCGGAGTTTTTTTACAAGGATATAACCAAACAGTTTGGTGAGGCTCAGGGTGTGAGAGTGAGCTATGGCGCTACGGGTAGTGGTGCCGGTATCCGTAATCTCAAGGACTTGACCGTGGACTTTGGCGGTACCGATGTCTTTTTGAGTGACAAAGAATTGATGGGTATGCCCGATGCGGTACTCCATATCCCTACCTGTATCGGTGGTGTGGTGATGGGTTATAATTTGCCGGAGGTCAAAAATCTCAATATCACTCCCGACCTTATTACCAAAATCTATACCGGTGTGATTACCAATTGGAACGACCCTCAAATTGCTGAGGTCAATCCCGGGGTTACATTCCCTGACCAAGAGATTACCCCCGTGTATCGCAGTGAGGGTAGTGGTACCACCGCTGTATTTACCGGATTTATGAGCGAAGTGGACTCGGTGTGGAAGGAGGCCATCGGAGCCGGCAAGTCTGTTGACTTTAAGCACGGTATCGCCGCCAAGGGCAATCCCGGTGTTGCAGGTATCATCAATCAGACGGTTGGCTCTATCGGCTATATGGGTTCGGAGTATTCGCTCGCCCAAAATATACCTTCCGCTCTGATGCAAAATGCATCGGGTAACTTTGTCGAGGCGACTGCCGAGAGAATCTCTATGAGCGGTAACGTACAGGATATGCCGGCAGACACTCGTATGGTGATCTCTAACTCTCAACTGCCGGAGGCGTACCCTATCAGCACTTTTACTTGGATCATTGTATATAAGGAGCAAGCTTATAACAATAGGAGTTTGGAGCAAGCCAAGACTCTGCAAGACTTTTTGCTCTATGTGATTGGTGACGAGGGCTCCAAGAGTGCGGTCAAGAACTATTTCTCTCCGCTCCCTGCCGAGGCTCGCGCCAAGGCCGAAGCTGTCATCAACAGTATGACCTATGAGGGCAAGTTGTTGAAGGACCTATCGGTAGAGAATAAGTAATAAATTGGTTGGAACCTTTGGGAAGGCGAGACTTGTCATTGGCCTGAGTGTCTGTGTGTAGCGGTCCGTGTAAAACCGGCTTGCTGTGTCATGTTTGATGACTCGTTGGCTTGATGATGAGCTCTTTTCCCAAAGGTTTCTTTTTAATGGATTGAAGGACTTGACGGTCGTTTTTAATCGGTCTTTTCTTACATCAGGCGGTATGCTATATGAAAGATAAACTATTTAACGCCCTCTTGACGATTGCAGGAGTGATTGTGATCGTGATTGCCGGCGGTATCTTGTATGCTTTGACCTCCGAGAGTATTCCCGCTATTAAGGAGTACGGCTTTTTTAATTTTATCACCTCCTCAGATTGGTCCGAGTCGGATCAGGTCTATGGGGCATTGCCTTTCATTACGGGGACTTTGCTGACCTCCGTTTTGGCATTGCTGTTTTGTATCCCCTTCTCGCTCTCGGTGGCGTTATTTACCGGCGAGTATTTTAAGGGCAAACAGATAGCCGTTGTGGTTGGAGCTATTGTTGATTTGCTGGCAGGCATACCTTCGATTGTTTACGGTCTGTGGGGGTTTTATACAGTGCGACCGATATTGATTGATCTCGACGTCAATGCACAAGGCTTCGGGGTGTTGCTGGCATCGATTGTCCTTGCCATTATGATCATCCCTTATGCCTCGTCCCTCAGTTCGGAGTTTATAAGTATGGTGCCCAATGACCTCAAAGAGGGTGCGTATAGTTTGGGCGCCACTCGGCTCGAAGTGATTAGCGGTATCAGCATCCCCGTGGCCGGCAGCGGTATCTTTGCCGCCTATATTTTGGCTTTTGGTAGAGCGTTGGGAGAGACTATGGCGGTGACGATGTTGATCGGTAATACCAGCAACATACCGACAAGCCTCAAAGATACGGGCGATACGATGGCGAGTGTGATTGCCAATCAATTTGGAGAGGCTTCGGGACTCAAGCTCAGTTCTCTGTTTTTGATCGGCTTCTTGCTCTTCGTTATCACCGCCCTTATTAATTTAATTGCCAAAGGCATCATCAAGCGTGTCAATCCATAGCAGTTATGAGTAGTCAAAAGTTAGATATAAACAGTATCGCTCGCAAGCCGAGCGCGCCGAAACGACGTACCGCCGTCAGCAAGGCGGTTCATATTGTGGTGATAGGATTTAGCCTGTTGACCGCCGTTCCATTGCTCTCCATCCTCTTTGATTTGATACGCAAAGGGTGGCCTCATTTTAATTTTACCCTCTTTGTAGAGTCTACCCCTAACGGTATCCTCAATGGTATTGTGGGTACCTTTTTGATGTTGCTCATAGCGATGGCCATCTCGATCCCCCTGGGTCTTATGGGAGGTGTCTTTCTGGCCGAGAAAAAGGAAAAACGTTTGGCGGGAGTGGTCAGAACCCTGACCGATATATTGCAAGGGGTACCGAGTATCGTTTGGGGTATAGTGGTATATATGATGGTGGTCAAGACGTTGCACTCCTACAGTGCCCTTGCCGGTGGTATCGCTCTTGGATTTATGATGATTCCGATGATCATCCGCAGTACGGAGGAAGGATTGCTGATGATCCCCAATACGCTCAAGGAGGCGGGGTTGGCTTTGGGCGGCTCTTATACAAAAGTGATGTTTACGGTAGTGATACCGAGTGCTTTTGGTAGTATATTTACCGGTATCTTATTGGCGATGTCGAGGGTGATGGGCGAGACCGCACCGCTGATGGTGACCGCTTTGGGCGCCACTTATATGCACTTTGATGTCTCCAAGCCTATGAGTGCGATCAGTTTGCTCATTTGGGAGTTTTACAGCAACCCTCAATTGGCGGACTTGGTTTGGTCTTCATCATTATTATTGTTAATATTGATATTGGTGATGAACCTTTTGGCTAAGAATATATCCGCCAAGTGGAGGATATGAGTTCACAATGTAAGATGGATGCGTCTAAAAATATAGATATGGTTGATAATAAAGCAAATGATAAGGCCCCGTTGTCGGGTATCCCGGATATGGATATCTTGACGTCAAAAAGTGACAAAAATGTAGAGCTGACACCGATCATAGAGGTGAAGGATCTATCAATATCCTATACTCCCGAAAAGAAAGCGATCAAGAATGTCAACTTGACTTTGTACAAAAACCTCATCACTGCCGTGATGGGTCCCAGTGGATGTGGCAAGAGTACCTTGTTGCGCGCCATCAATCGGATGCACGACCTTTACCCCTCAATCAAGATGGAGGGGGAGATATTGTTGGACGGTCAGAATCTCTTGACCATGGATCCTATGCAGGTCAGGAGGAGAGCGGGTATGGTCTTCCAACGTCCCAACCCTTTCCCTACCATGTCGATTGAGGACAATGTGTTGGCGGGGTACAAGCTCAACGGCATCAAACTCTCTAAGGCTGAAAAGGAGGAGATCGTGCAGACGAGCTTAGAGAGTGTGGCTCTGTGGGATGAGGTGAAGGACTCGATGAAGAAGAAAGGTTCGTTCCTCTCCGGCGGTCAACAGCAGCGGCTCTGTATCGCCCGTGCCTTGGCACTGAGGCCGGAGGTGCTCTTGATGGATGAACCGACCTCGGCTCTTGACCCGATCTCAACCAATAAGGTGGAGGAA
Source organism: Porphyromonas sp. (assembly GCA_030532005.1). Classification (GTDB taxonomy): domain Bacteria; phylum Bacteroidota; class Bacteroidia; order Bacteroidales; family Porphyromonadaceae; genus Porphyromonas_A. Next base: position 10,117 of record JAUNLZ010000007.1, on the reverse strand, counting down.
CTGATCATGGAGCTCAAGGAGCAGTACACGATAGTTATTGTGACCCACAATATGAGTCAGGCGGCAAGGCTTTCGGATAAGTCGGTTTTTATGTATCTTGGAGAATTGATTGAGTACGGAGATACCGATCAGATGTTTACCAATCCAAAACACAAACAGACCGAGAATTATTTGACTGGCGTATTTAGTTAATCCTTTTAATTACAACACAACAACTATGGTCAATCCATATACCAACCGCATCAAAGACCTCCAACTCCAGATACTGCACAATCAGTTTGAGTTGATTTCCAAGAATACGATCCTCCAACTCAGCATCCTTCGTCAGTTGTTTGACGAACCCAAGAGCAAGGAGCTATATGAGGAGGCTCTGTCCAATGAAATCATTATAGACCGCCTCGAGGTGAAGATCCGCGAGGAGGTGGCTTTCGCTATATTTAAGTTTTCGCCGGTGGCTGAGGATCTGCGTCGCATCATTGCCTATCAAGACTTGACCATCAACTTGGAGCGCATCGGAGATATGGTACTTAATATCATTCGGTTCGTTCGCGAAACGCCTATCAGTGATGCACGTCTGTTTGAGGTGCGTGCCATCATCATCAGTATGACCGACCACGCTACGCAGATGGTGCGTAATGCGGTGATGTCCTTTACCAATCAATCGTTGGAGACCGCTTTGGCAGTAATCAATAATGATGAGGAGATGGATAACATGTACTATAAGCTCAAAGCATTGCTTTGCAAGATCTTCTCCCACACCGAGCTACAGCCCGATGAGGTCTCCATGCTCCTGAGCCTCGAGGGTATCGGACACAACTTGGAGCGTTGTGGCGATAGTGCCACAAACATCGCAGAGTCTACTATTTACTTGGTGAAAGGTAGAGATATACGACACTTAAATGATGAAGAAGACAAAGAAGATATTAGTCGTTGATGACGAAATAGACATAACGGATATCCTGCAGTTCAACTTAGAGTACGAAGGCTTTGACGTAACCGTGGCGGGATCTGCCGAGGAGGCGTTGGAGCTCTTGGACGATACCTACTGCCTATTGGTATTGGATGTGATGATGGGCGGTATGACCGGATTTAAGATGGCGGATAAGCTCCGAAAGGAGGGTAATAATATCCCAATTATCTTTTTGACCGCCAAGGATACCGAAAATGATATGCTGACCGGTTTCTCGATTGGAGGAGACGACTACATCAAAAAGCCTTTCTCTATCAAGGAACTGATAGCCCGTGTCCATAGTGTACTGAACCGCACCTACGGCAGTGACGGCTCGCCGACGGTTGATCCCACCACCCCTGTGCTGCACATTGGCCCTCTCACTATTGATTTGGAGGCTATGAAGATCTCGACAGAAGAGGGGGAGGTGGATGTGACCAAGACCGAATATGATATCCTCAAGCTCTTGGCTACCAATCAAGGGCGTATCTTTTCGCGTTCCGAGATATTGGACGCTGTTTGGCCTGATAATAGTGTTGTGTTGGAGCGAACCGTAGATGTACACATAGCGCGTCTCAGAAAGAAGTTGGGCGAGTACGGCCAGTGTATTGTCAATAGGGTGGGGTTCGGCTATACGTTTAAGGACAATTAATGCCTTTTTATCTATATCTCTATGAAACTAAAAACACAGTATGCCAAGCGTTTATTTAGCTGGACGCTATTGATCGTAGCGCTCTTTGCCGGCTCATTGGTGGTTGTGGAGCAGAGAGAGGAACGTCTCTCTATGTTCAACGTGCTTACCTCCAAGTTGGATGCATATAACCGACTGATAGAGACTTCGTATAGAGCAGGTCAGTTGGACTCGGTCGCCTTGGTTTTGCCCCAAGATTTGAGAGTGACCATTGTAAAGAATGACGGCGAGGTGGTGATGGACAATGAGGCGGGAAGCGTCAGCAGTATGGAGAACCATAATATGCGTCCCGAGCTTCGTGAAGCGCGATTTAATGAGTACGGTACCGCCAAGCGTATGTCTACCACTCTCAATCAAGAGTTTTTGTACTACGCCAAGTACTACGACGAGTTTTATGTTCGTACCGCTCTGCCGTACGATATGGAGCTGCAGAGTAAGCTAAAGTCGAGCAACCACTTCATCTATGTCTCCATATTCTTCTTCTTGGTGATGGCAGTTTTCGTCTACCTGCTGACGAAAAGATATGATCGGATGTTGGCGAAGCTCAATGATTTGGTGAGTGAGATTGCATCTGATGACTTCGTGGTCGAAGATGCGATGAAGATTAAGGATCTGGATGTGGTTTCCGACCAATTGTTGACCATTCTTGAGCAAAAGGAAGACTCCCGCAAGCGTATCGAGGAGGCTCAGAGACGGCTGATCCAACACTTCAAGCTATCCAATACCGGTATAGCGCTGTTTCAAAAGGATCATAAGACGCAGTATGCCAATACCCACTTCATACAGTATGCCAATATGTTGGCTACCGCACCTATCACCGATGCCAATCAGTTGATTAACGAACCGGCCTTGTTGCCTATCAAACGATTTGTGGAGGATGAGTCGGAGTGGCATAATACCTCTATGACCATCTCTCACAGCAATAGGATCTATGAGGTCAAAGCGCTCAAGTCCGGACACGGCAGCTACGAAATAACGATTGAGGATGTGACCGAGCAGGAGAAAAACCGCACCCTCAAACAAGAGATGACCAGCAATATCACTCACGAGATCAGGACGCCTCTTACCTCAATCAGAGGGTATTTGGAGATGCTTAAGTTTATGGATCTGACCGCCGATAAACAGCGAGAATTTATCGGTAAGGCTTACAATCAAGTATTGAGGCTGAGTGAGATGATGAATGACATCAGTCTATTAAGTAAGTTGGATGAGGAGGCGCGTCCGTTTGAGTTCCAGCCAGTCAATCTCCATCAAGTATTTGAGGAGATCCGCGTCGCTTACCTCACCAAGCTGAGTGAGCAAGGCGATACTTTTGTCAATAACCTGCCACAAGGCTTGGAGATTATGGGTAATCACTCACTCCTCTACTCTATCTTCCAAAACTTGGTTGAGAATTCTCTGAGGTATGCAGGGCCAAATGTCCGTTTGGAGTTGAATTGCTATCATCAAGACGAAAACCACCTCTTTTTCTCCTACTTCGATACCGGTAAGGGGGTCAATGAGAGCCAGCTCAATCGTATCTTTGAGCGCTTCTACAGAGTGGACGGAGGACGTACGAGAGAAAACGGCGGTTCGGGATTGGGTCTGAGTATTGTCAAGAATGCTATATTGGTACACGGCGGACAAGTGCAAGCGAGATTGCATCAATCCGGCGGCCTCGAGATACTCTTCAATCTGCATCGTTAAATAACCGCATCAATAAACAGCAAATAGGGTGTGTCAAAACTGAGTTTTGGCACACCCTATCTGTTTTGTTCTCCTCTGATCTATGGAATATGGTTTAGCGTAGGCGGTCCATATACTTGATGGTCTTTTCGTCGATGGCGATGCCTCTATGAGCCAAGTAGTCAAAGATGACGGCTATCAACGGTGCGGCGGCCCATACGGTGATATTTAATGCGGTCACACCGCCGCTTTCCAAGACGGTCTGATTAAAACTGCGGATGTAAACGTAGGCGAGTGCGTAAAAGCCGATCTTGAGGATCAGATTAAAGACGGTGATGCGCATCTGTAATACCCGCCTGTTGTAAAGAAAGATAGAGATAAAGCTGAGTAGTATAATCAAGATGGTCAGCCCGAAAAGTCCCCAAGAGGGCATAGTCACCTCACCCGACAAATCCTCAAATCCGGTGGCGTTGAGCCGGTAGATCATATCCGGTATGCTCACTTTCACAATGGTCACAAACGGCATCAAGAGCATCAAAAGCCCCGAGAAGAGTAGGTAGAGGGTCTGTTTTCTCTGTATCATAAGTCAGTATATTAGTCGAAATATAAATAAGTAATGGTGAATATTCATAGTCTTACCGTTTAGTAACTATCGAATACCCACCAAAGGTCACAGTTATAGCATGAGCAATTTATTGCTCTTCCTCGTTATCTACCTTGTCCAACGGATTGCGGAAGTAGACCTTATCCTCTTCAAACTCCTTGGCGGCCACCAATACCGGCTTAGGGAGTTTTTCGTAATACTTCGAGATCTCAATCTGTTCTTGGTTTTCAGTAAAATCCTCCATCGTGTCGGTGTAGGTTGAGAACTCTTGGAGCTTCTGCTCCAAATCACTCTTCATCTCGGACGCGATCTGATTGGCACGCTTGCTCATAATCACAACGGATTCGTAAAGATTGCCCGTATCGGCGCTAAACTTATCCAAGTCACGAGTGACCGTAGTCAAAGGAACATTATTATTCTTTTTCATATATATAATATCGTTTGTCGTTCAATATAAAATTCGGTAACAGCGACAGCCGTGTCACATTACTCCCAGTCAGCGTCGGGGTTGATGTGTTTCTCGGCATAGGCAAAGAATTGTTCTATCTTGTCGCGGTGCGCTCCGTTGGGGAACTCATTGATGTAGTTATAGTACTCATCTCGTAGATCCCTCATACGTTGCTGTTGCTTTTCCTGCACACTGTTTTTAGCAATCTCGTAGAGCGACGCCACCACATAGTAGTGCATCTCCTCCTTGTGGATAGAGTAGGGGTAGCTCTTCATGGCATTGCGTGCCGTGATGATGCTGCTCTCGTAGTTGTTAAATATGTAGTTGCCCAGGTCATAGTAGAGCTTCGCGTTGAGTACCTCTTTGTAGGCCAAGTTCTCTTGTAGTTCGAACAATAGTTGCTTCGCCTCCTCAGCCTTCTCGCTCTGTGGGTAAAAGTCGAGGAAGAGCTGCAATTCCTGCATCGCTTGTATAGTCTTGGACTGATCCAATCTTGGATCCGGTATATCTTGGGCTAAGCCATAACCCGAATAAAACCGAGCCAACTCGGTGTATTCACCGTTGGGAAACTCAGTGTAGTACTGTTTAAAGGCGCCTTGAGCCGCCAAGTAATCCTCATTTTTATAGTAAGACTGAGCCAATAGGTACAATGCCGGCTCCATCTCACTACTACCGCGGAAGTAGGGTACGATCTCTTCGAGTGTCTGAGCCGCCCACTCATATTTCCCGGTGTTGTAAAACTTCTTGGCATAGGAGTACTTCTCATACAGATCCGTACTCTTCTGCACCTTCGTCAATTCATTGCACGATGTAAAGAGCAAAAAGAGCGATCCGATGAGCAATATTTTAATTGTCTGCTTCATATTATAATAGAGCCGTCTTACCACAAATATTTCAAGCAAAGATACCAATAATTAAATATCTCTATTACAATATCCCCCACTCTTGTCCGAACTTTTGTCCGAAAAGATTCTGTACGCCTCCAATGCTTGTTGATAAAGCATCGTCCTGCCATTGATTTTTAGGCATCTATCCGGTGCCGAGGCGAGGAAACGGGGTGCATCGGTGTGATACGAAAGATCGTACAACACTTGCCCCGAGAGTAGTGCGTCGTAAGGGATGGCGGGGGCTTCGTCGGGAAACTTGGGCCCTCCCAATGGCGTAGCGTTGACCACTATTGCGTAATCCTCAATGGTATCTCGGGTGATGTCATCGTACCGCAGTACCCCGTCCTTATGTGTCCGAGAGACACAGTCTACCTCAAACCCTCTACTGCCGAGGCCATAGCATACCGCTTTGGCGGCACCGCCCGTACCCAATACCAACGCCTTACTGTTTAGGAATGTGAGCGCACGCAAAGGGTAGAGAAAACCATATACATCGGTATTATACCCGGTCCATCGACCCTCTCTGATCCTGATGGCATTGACTGCACCAATCGCTTTGGCTGTATCCGAAAGATCATCAAGGTAGTTGATCACCATTTCCTTGTACGGCGTGGTCACCATCACCCCTTGCCAGCTGTCGTCCCGCTTGATTTGGTCTATGACTGTCCCGAGACGGTTGGTGTCCAAAAGCTCAAACGAAGCGTCCGTCACCCCCTCTCCTTGCCATATCCGAGCCCAAATCCGCGGAGATTGGCTGTATTGGATGCCCTCTCCCAGTAATCCGTATTTCCTCACGCTCCTATCTCAAACCCTATCTCAAACCCTGATTCAGTTCGTAAAGTCGTTGGCGTTGTTGTTCTATCAATTGGCTCTTGGGTTTGAAGCCGACATACAGCCCGCATACCCCGGGAGCATATACCTTGTAGTAGGTGTTGATGAAGCCCGCCATATCCATCAGCCTTTGCATCTGCCGGCGTTGAGGCACTTTGCGGATACTTTCGCCCAAATAATCATAGGCCGCCTCTTGCCCCGAGACCCATTTGCTCACCTTCGGGATGATCCGTTTGACGTAGAGGTCATATCCCAACTTCAATAGAGGGTTGGTCGGTTCACACAGTTCGAGTACCGCAGCCATACCACCCGGTTTGAGGACTCTGAAAAACTCCTCATACCCCCTCAGTATCGATTCGAAGTTGCGTACCCCAAAAGCACAAGTGACAGCGTCAAAGGTACCGTCTTCAAAAGAGAGTTGCATCGCATCTTCGATAGAAAACTGGATGCCGTCAATACCCTGCTGACTCACTTTCTTCGCCCCGAGTTGGAGCATCTCCTCCGAGAGATCCCCTGCCACGATTGTGGCGTCGGGACATTTTTCGGACAGCATGATGGACAAGTCACCTGTGCCGGCAGCCAAGTCGAGGATCAGTTGGGGGCGCTCCTCCGCCACGTGATGGACCAAATCGGCGCGCCACCCTTGGTCCAATCCGAGGCTGTTGACCCTGTTGAGGAGGTCATAAGTAGGGGCGATGTCATCAAACATCGCCCTTATCTGACCCGAAAAAGAACCTCGCTTTACAGCTCCTTCTCTATCCATGATGTCACATTTTTCTCAATCCTGGTGTGCAAATCCTCGGTCGGTTGCTTTTCAAACTTATCTCCCGTCAGTTTTTCATACAACTCTACATAGCGGTCGGTGACACTGTCACAATACTCGGGAGTCATCTCCGGTATTTGCTGACCCTCCTTGCCTTGGAAGCCATTATCCATCAGCCATTTGCGGACAAATTCTTTCGATAACTGTCTTTGTGGTTGCCCTGCGGCAAACAGTTCGTCGTATGTGTCCTTGTAAAAGTAACGAGACGAGTCCGGAGTGTGTATCTCATCAATCAGATAGATCTTGCCATCCTTTTTGCCAAACTCATACTTGGTATCCACCAAGATCAGACCTTGCCGCTCCGCCAATTGGGTACCCCTCTCAAATAGTTTGTAGGTGATCGCCTCGATCTGTTCGTAATCCTCCTTGCTGACCAATCCCGTAGCTATGATTTCCTCCTTAGATATATCCTCATCGTGACCTTCGTCCGCTTTGGTGGTCGGTGTGATGATCGGATGCTCAAACTTTTGATTCTCCTTGAGCCCTTCCGGCAGAGTGATGCCGCAGATGGTGTGTTGTCCGGAGCTGTAAGTACGCCAAGCGCTTCCGGTGATGTATCCTCTGATGACCATCTCCACTTTGAGCGGTTCGCACCTGTGTCCGATGGTCACCATAGGGTCGGGCAACGCTATCTTCCAGTTGGGGACGATGTCAGCGGTGGCGTCCAAGTTTTTGGCGGCAATTTTATTTAAGATCTCACCCTTGTAGGGGATCCCTTCGGGCAGTATCACGTCAAAAGCCGAAATTCTGTCTGTCACTACCATTGCCAATATATCATTCTCCAAGGTGTAGACATCTCTCACCTTGCCGTGGTATAAGTTTTTAATCCCGGGTAGTTGCAGGTCTGTGTTTACCAATGCTTTAGCCATAATGTTTGCCAATATTTATATTAGTGTATGTTGTTATTGTTTTCTTTACTCTTCAGTTCATCGGCATCGTAAGCCTCCACAATGGCTTGTACCAACTCGTGTCGCATGATGTCTTTTTTCTCAAATCTAAGCCATCCGATCTGATCAATCGGTCTCAATATCCGCTCCGCCTCCTTGAGACCCGAAGGGACACCTCGGGGCAAATCGATTTGAGTCATATCGCCCGTGATGATCATCTTGGCGTTTTGTCCCAAGCGGGTCAAAAACATCTTCATCTGATGAGGAGTGGTATTTTGCGCCTCATCCAAGATGATGACCGCATCATTGAGCGTGCGTCCTCTCATAAACGCCAAGGGGGCAATCTGTATGATGCCGCCCTCCATGTACTCCCTCAGACGAACCGTAGGGATCAATTCTTGCAACGCATCATAGAGCGGTTGCAAGTAGGGATCCAACTTATCCTTCATCTCCCCCGGCAAAAAACCCAATTTCTCCCCCGCTTCCACCGCAGGCCGGCTGAGTATGATGCGTCTCACCTCTTTTGCTTTGAGCATCTTGACCGCCATCACAATAGCCAAAAAGGTCTTGCCCGAGCCGGCGGGTCCGGTGGCAAAGACCATATCGTGCGACTCTATCAGCCGGATCAGTTTGGTTTGATTTTTGGAGCGGGCAGAGATCGGTCTGCCGCCCGCTCCATATATAATTACGTCGTTTTGGTGACACGTACCTACAGCCTCTTCGCCGGCGATCATTGCCTCTATGGTACTCTCCGACAGGTTGTTAAACTTGGTGGTATGCTCTTCGAGACGATGCAGCAGGCGTAAGAAAGCCTTCAGCTCTTCCGGTTCGCCAATCACCTTGATTACATTTCCCCGTGCCATAATCCGCAACTTGGGATGCAGCTCCTTGAGCAGGATCAGGTTGCGGTTGTTGGTGCCGAAAAATACTTGAGGGTCCGCCTCCTCCAATAGATAGATACGTTCGTTCATCACCCCCTTAGTCCTTTATCTTCTCCACCTCTTCGCGGAGTGCTTTGAGACTCATCAATCCCTCGCCCAAAGTGGGTGTTCCCTCAACGGGGACAAATAGGAGTGTGGGGAAAGCCCTGAGGCCTATCATACTTGAGATGGTCAAAGCTTTTTCGGCATCAATCGAATAGACCACAATCTCATCGCCGTACTCGTGTGCCAATTGCTCCAGTCTCGGACGCAGACGTTTGCAGGGACCGCACCATACGGCATAAAAATCGATCACAGCAGGTTTGTCACCCTTGTAGTTCCATTCGCCGCCGTTCTTGAAGTCATAAACCAATTCGGCAAACTCATCCTCGGTGATTTCGATGACCGTACCGCCGCCACCTGCGGCATTCTCTCCCTTTTGTTTAGAGCTTGATGTAAAACCGCAGCCCGCTACGAGTCCCAATGCCAAAAAGGCAAATACTACTGTCTTAATGACTTTATTCATAATTGATAGTTATAACCTAAATATTGATTGTTAATAATACAATCAAAGGTAGACAAAAAATGGCGATATACCTATTTAATACTTTATAAAAAACGAGGCCAACATCTCAAATACTCCTAATACCATTCGGAAGTTACATAAAGAAGCACCCCCATACCGGGAGTGCTCCTTACAACGGTTACCTCGACCAACGGAGATGAACCGTACATATAGTCAAACCTATAATGGGTACGGAAATGCAATCGTCTGTTTATATATCCCACTCATTGGCGAATTGTGAATTATCCACAGCTTCCACCAGTGACATTTCTACCGGAACTAAGTCATTGGCATCTGTCACCGGTTTCGTAAAATAATCGTACAAATATTGGATCAGATCGGCTTGGGCGGTTGCCACAGAAGATTGATTATTGCCGATATACAAAAGACGCAGCTCGGATCCCGATAAGATCCCTATGGTTAGAGGGCAGGGAAACGTTGCACTACGGTGTGGGATTACCGATATTCCTTAAATACAGTTAACTGTTGTGTCATATTTTGTTTTTAGGGTAGTTCTTGAAGTGTAATTCGGTGCTTTTGTAACCCCTTATGGTACAGTGGGTTTGGAGGGGTAGTAACTTAGCCAAAGTTAGACGGCCGACTCGCCGCGGTTAATATGCGGTCTCGGCTCGGTCTAGTCGGCCGACTAACCGCGGCGAGTCGGCCGTCTAATCATGGCTAACTTCGGGTCTCCCCTACGCCCTTATAAACCAATAGGTTAGGAGGGGTTCGAATTCCCTTCCCCCCAAAATGCACTAAATGTATAAAAATACAACTCCATTTGGTCGAAGTTGGGTGGTGCGACCTAAAGGTCGGAAGGGAAGGGGTGACCTATTTTCCCGAGGTC
>JAUNLZ010000064.1 GCA_030532005.1 Porphyromonas sp. | reverse complement strand
GGTCTCGTCTCTGTCCAGTCGGCCGACTAACCGCGGCGAGTCGGCCGTCTAACTTTGGCTAAGTTCGGGTCTCCCCTACGCCCCTATAAACCAAATAGTTAGGAGGGTGCCGATTCCCCCGCCCTTCAAATGCACCAAATGTATAAAAAATGCCCGGTTGTGGCATTCGATATCCCCTCTTCTTCATCTTCCAACTCACCCATACTCACTCAATTTCCTATCCACGCGAAAAAAGGACTGACCCACTAATATCCTATCCACACGAAAAACGGACTGTCCCCAATTTTGGTATCTTTGTCTATCTGTAATACTTTAGAAATATAATGTATATGAAAAGGATTTATACGGCTTTTGCTGTAATATTAGTGGCTCTGATTGGCATGAGCAGTGCCAATGCCCAGGGCTTTCGATGGGGTTTGATGGGTGGCGCCAACTTTAGCAAGTTTAGCACCAATACCGAGGAGTTGTCGGGTCAGCTCTTTACGGCATTTCACGTGGGACCGATGGTGGAGTACGAGTTGCCGATTTTCCCGGTGGCCATCGAAGCGGGTGTGCTTTACTCTCAAAAGGGTATGGATATGCAGATGGCGGGCGAAGATGCACTCAACCTCAAGAGCAATATGATAGAGTTGCCGGTCAATCTCAAGGCCTATCTATTTAGCATCCCTGCCGCACGGTTTTTCGTCGTTGCCGGCCCGAGCTTTAACTTTGCTCTGAATACCGAAGTCAAGGATATGAAGATCAACGAGCTGAACAATATCCAGGCCAACAAAGTTGGCATCAACCTCAACGCCGGTATCGGTGTAGAGGTGCTTAAACACCTGCAATTGTCGGCGACCTTCAATGCCGCTATGAACGACTCTTACAAATTGGAAGGTGTTTCGGAGGCATACCAAGACTTTATCGGTACCAAGGAAAAGGGCTTTTCTGTGACAGCGCGCGTACTTTTCTGATTCGCGCAGGCTCAATAAAATATAACAAACCGGGGATTCTCTACTATTGGAGAATCCCCGGTTTTATGCAATTATAAGGCACAGATGTGAAAAAACCACAAAATATATGGGTGATTCTTTGGTGGACTCCGAAAAGTTTTATAATTTAGCGTTTGAATAGAGGTGTGTTAAAAGCATTTATTGATAATTGATTGTGGAAACCAATAATAGAGAGGATAAGGTCAATACCTTGGTGCCGCAGAAAAAGGGATTCTTCCCCAAGCTGTTCCAGCTGTGGAAAGAGGGTTTTAGGACCATGACATGGGGGAAACCGTTATGGATCCTCAATATCATTAAGTTGCTCATCTTATTTGGTGTACTGCGGCTCTTTTTCTTTCCGGACTTCCTCAAAGAGCAATCCGATACAGAGGAGGGTCGGGGGGAGTATGTACGCAATGAATTGGTGCAGCGCGCCCAAGAGCCTGCCACTGTCCCTGCCACTGTCCCAGCCGGTGAGACCATGGAGATGGATGAGGAGTAGGGTAGGGAGATGAATAGGGATTAAAGATAGATAGACTACAATGAGAGTTAATATCATTACATACAAGCATTAAATTAATAATTCATCCAATTATGTTACTAAGTGCACTTATCGATTGGTCGCGATTACAGTTCGCGATGTCGGCAATGTACCACTGGATCTTCGTTCCTCTGACACTCGGGATGGGACTCATCATGGCCATTGCCGAGACCAAGTACTACCGTACGGGTGACGACTTTTGGAAAAAGACCGCCAAGTTTTGGCAGAAGATCTTCGGTATCAACTTTGCCGCAGGTATCGCCACGGGTCTGATTCTCGAGTTCCAGTTCGGTACCAACTGGTCTAACTACAGCTATTTTGTCGGTGATATCTTCGGCGCTCCCTTGGCCATTGAGGGTATGTTTGCATTCTTTATGGAGGCGACTTTCTTTGCCATCATGTTTTTCGGTTGGGACAAGGTCTCCAAGAAGTTTCACCTCACCTCTACCTGGTTGACCATTGGCGGCGCCACCCTCTCTGCAGTGTGGATCCTTGTCGCCAACGCTTGGATGCAGTACCCTACCGGTATGCAGTTCAATCCCGACACCGTTCGTCACGAGATGGTCAGCTTCTCCCAAGTGGCGCTCTCCCCGGTGGCGGTGACCAAGTTCTTCCATACCGTCATCTCCAGCTGGATACTCGGTTCTATCGTAGTGATGGGTATCAGCGGTTATTATCTGCTCCGCAAGCGTAACAAACGCTTTGCCATCGAGAGTATCCGACTCGCTTCTTGGGTAGGTATCGTATCTGCGGTATTGACCGTAGTCACCGGTCACATAGCTGCCGGTCACGTAGCCAACTATCAGCCTATGAAGTTGGCGGCGATGGAAAACCTGTACGAAGGTTCCGAAAAAGCGCCCCTCAGCGCTTTTGGTATCGTGAATGGAGATAAGAAGCGTGCCGACTGGGCAAGTGACAAATCGGACTTCGCGGGTGATTTTAATATCTCTCTGCCAAGCGGGCTTTCGATCCTCGCCTTTAACAACCCCAACGCCTATGTTCCCGGTATCAAAGATATCCTCCAAGGCGGCTACACCAAGCCCGACGGCACCATTGCCCTCTCTGCCGAAGAGCGTATCGCGCGCGGTAAGATTGCCATCCAAGCCTTGGCCGATTATCGTGCCGCCAAAGAGCAAGGCAACGAAGCCGAAGCGGTGGCGCAAAGAGCGATACTCGACCAAAACTTCGAGCATTTCGGGTACGGTTACTTTGACAATGTCGAGGCATTGATCCCCAATGTACCGATACTCTATTACAGCTTCCGTATCATGGTCGGTTTGGGCATGCTCTTTGTGATTGTCTGCCTGTTGCCACTGATCTTTATCAAAAAGGATAGGGAAAAGTTTGCCAACATGCGTTGGTACGCGTGGGTGATGATCATCAGCGTGCCTTTAGTCTATATCGCCTCTCAAGCCGGATGGGTGATTGCCGAGTTGGGACGCCAGCCTTGGACCATCCAAGACGCGCTACCCGTACAGGCGGCCGTCTCCAATATAGCGGCCGGTGCAGTCAAGACCACCTTTATCCTCTTCTTGGTACTCTTTACACTGATGCTCATAGCCGAGCTCAGCATCATGATACGCGCTATCAAGAGAGGTCCGGAAACAAAAGTAGTAAACCAAACAAATAAGGAGGCATAATAAGTATGGACAAGTTAATTTTTCTACAAGACTATTGGTGGTTCCTGATTTCGCTACTGGGCGGTTTGTTGGTCTTCTTGATGTTTGTGCAGGGCGGCCAGACCTTTGTCTTCTCGCTCCATAAAAATCCACTGCAACAGCGGATGTTGGTCAATTCTACAGGACGCAAATGGGAGTTTACCTTTACCACCCTTGTCACCTTTGGCGGTGCATTCTTCGCATCCTTCCCGCTCTTCTACTCCACCAGTTTTTACGGCGCCTACTGGGTATGGATGCTGATTCTATTCTGTTTCGTGATCCAAGCCGTTTCTTACGAGTATCAAAATAAGCGGGGCAATGTCTTTGGCAGCAATACCTATCGTTGGGCGCTCTTTATCAACGGCGTGTTGGGGCCGCTGTTGATCGGCGCCGCCGTGGGGACCTTCTTTACCGGTGCCAACTTTGTGGTAGACCGTAGCAATATCACTAACTTGGGCGGTACCCTCTCAGTATCTGTGTGGCAAGACTACAACGGCATGATGCTCCACGGATTGGAGGCGGTACTCAACCCTTGGAATGTGGTTTTGGGCTTGGCGGTACTATTCTTGTCGCGTACCACAGGACTGCTCTACTTCATCAATAACGTCCGAGATGCAGAGGTCAATCGGATGGCGCGCAAGCGGCTGTTGCCCAATGCTGTTATCTTCTTGCTGTTCTTCTTGGCGTTTGTAGGGTACTTGCTGACCGCAAAAGGTTTTGCCGTCAATCCCGACGATAGCACAGTATATATGGAGCAGTACAAGTACCTACACAACCTCCTCGCCCAACCGGTACTCTTGGTAGCCTTGTTGATTGGAGTGGTGGGTGTCCTCTACGGTATTATTAAAACGGTGTTGAGATCGGACTATAACAAGGGTGTATGGTTCGAAGGCATCGGCGTGGTCATTGTTGTGACCGTGCTATTGCTCTTGGCCGGGTGGAACAACACCGCTTACTATCCATCCGTAGCCGACCTGCAAAGCTCGCTCACCATCCGTAACAGCAGCTCCAGCGCCTATACCCTTGAGGTGATGGCATACGCTTCGTTAGTTATTCCGATAGTCCTTGCCTATATCTTCTACGCTTGGCGAAAGTTGGACTTCCACAAGTTTGATGCCGAGGAGATGAAGCGCGGCAATCACTATTGATGCGGTTATAGACTGTAATACAAAAACCTGTATAGGTTTTCATTAACATTCGATGAGGGTGTGTCAAAGCAATGGTTTTGATGCACCCTCATTTCGTTGGATACTGTCCCAAAAAAGTGTGTAAGCCTCAAGAATGCTATCTTTGTAAAAAA
>JAUNLZ010000006.1 GCA_030532005.1 Porphyromonas sp. | reverse complement strand
CGCCGCGGTTAATATACGGTCTCGTCTCTGTCCCGTCGGCCGACTAACCGCGGCGAGTCGGCCGTCTAACTTCGGCTAACTTCGGGTCTCCCCTACGCCCCTACAAACCAATGGGTTAGGAGAGAGGTCGTTTCCTATCCCTCAAAATGCACCAAATGTATAAAAAACACCTTTTTTTTGGAGTGCGATAGATGGTGCTATAGGTGGTGCGACCTAAAGGTCGGATATCGTGGGGGATACCCCGTTCCCGAGGTCAGAAGGGTCTATAGGCTGGTGCCGATAGACCCTTCTGACACACGGGCTAATGAGATTCGACCCCTATGGGGTCGTCCGACGTTTCCCTCCCCCCAACATATATATGGTTCCAACTGACATTTCGGATGATGTGCTCGAAATGTCAGATGGATCAAAAAAAGAGCCAAGCCCCGCAGGACTCAGCTCTCTCTTATTTATAGAAGGGATCCGTTATAAATCGACTCCGGATCTCCAATAGTCGTTGACTGTCAATTAGATGACACCTTGCTCCATCATAGCTTGAGCCACCTTCATAAATCCGGCGATGTTGGCACCCTTGACGTAGTCAATGTAGTCACCGTCTTGGCCAAAGCGTACACATTGCTCGTGGATGCTGCTCATGATGTAGTGCAACTTTTCGTCCACCTCTTCGTTGCTCCAACCGAGGTGAGTAGCATTTTGAGTCATCTCAAGACCTGAAGTACTTACACCGCCTGCGTTAACCGCCTTACCGGGTGCAAAGAGGATGCGCTTCTCCACAAAGAGTTCGCTCGCCTCTGCGGTACAACCCATATTAGACACCTCGCACACTGCAACAGGGTTATGAGCGATGATGCTACGTGCGTCGTCACCGTTGAGCTCGTTTTGGATAGCGCAACACATATAGATGTCCGCTTTGTGACCCCAAGGCTTTTGACCCTCGAAGAACTCTACACCGTACTTCTCTGCATAAGGCTTAACGATATCGTTACCGCTATGACGAAGCTCCAACATATAGTCGATCTTCTCACCCTTGAGACCATCAGGATCATAGATATAACCGTCAGGACCTGAGATACAGATCACCTTGGCGCCAAGCTCGGTAGCTTTCTTGACAGCACCCCAAGCAACGTTACCAAATCCTGAGATCACCACCTCTTTACCCTCAAGAGTCTTGCCGTGCTTTTCCAACATATTGTTGAGGAAGTAAACGGCGCCGAAACCGGTAGACTCCGGACGGAGGTTGGAACCACCCCAAGTCAAACCCTTACCGGTAAAGGTACCGGTATTCTCAACTTTGAGCTTACGATACATACCGTACATATAACCTACCTCGCGAGCGCCTACGCCGATGTCACCTGCAGGGATGTCGGTATCAGGGCCGATGTGGCGATACAACTCTGTCATATAAGCGTGGCAGAAACGCATAATCTCGTTGTCGCTCTTGCCTCTTGGAGAGAAGTCTGCACCTCCCTTACCGCCACCCATTGGCAGGGTAGTCAGAGCATTTTTAAGTGTTTGCTCGAAACCGAGGAATTTAAGAGTTGACAAGTTGACTGTGTGGTGGAAGCGGGTACCCCCCTTGTATGGGCCAATAGCGTTGTTAAACTGTACGCGGTAGCCGATGTTTACCTGTACTTCGCCATTGTCGTCTACCCAAGGTACACGGAAAGTGATGATACGATCCGGTTCTACCATACGCTCGATAATCTTGTTTTTCTCAAACTCAGGGTGTTGATTGTACACTTCCTCGATAGAGAGAAGAACTTCGCGTACAGCCTGGATAAACTCAGGCTCGCCGGGGTGCTTAGCCTCCAAATTTTTAATGATTTCTGCTGCCTTCATAACGCAATAGATAAAAATGTATAGATTGTTAATTCGTTAATAGCCTGTGGTTATGTATAGATTCCTATCAGGTTCAACATCACAAAGCTAAACAAATAAAATGGAAAAACCCGCTCTTCTTGTAAAAGTATGCAATAAAACAACAGTTTGAGACAGATTAGGTCTGAATCAGCCGGTTTAGGGCTCTTTAAGAGAACCACCTCACCTATTTCATATTTTCAAGGTATCTTTGTAGTAGATAATAGGCGATAGATTAGCGATTTTGTTTTATAGTATGAGAATAGCGACGTCAAAGGCGGAGTTGACCGCCTTACTTGATGAGATAAGAGGGGAGAAATTAGTGGGGTTTGTACCGACTATGGGCGGTTTGCACGAGGGGCATATGAGTTTGGTGGAACGGAGTATGCGGGAGTGTGAACTGACAGTGGTGAGTCTTTTCCTAAACCCTACTCAGTTTAACGACCCCAACGATCTCAAAACATACCCTCACAATAGTGATGATGACCTCAAGATGCTTGCCGAGGTGGGTGTCGATGTGGTCTTTATGCCTACGCCGGAGGATATGTACGCGCCGGGTGAGGAAGCCCCCGAGTATGACCTCGGGACGGTAGGAGAGGTGATGGAGGGCGAGCGCCGACCCGGTCATTTTAGAGGAGTGGTATGGGTGGTGAGCAAGCTTTTTAGATTGGTCAAACCCAATAAAGCTTACTTCGGGCTAAAAGATTTCCAACAAATTGCGGTGATACGTCGGATGATAGAGCTATCGCCCGATATGGAGGGGATAGAAATCATCTCTTGCCCTGTGGTGCGGGAGAGTGACGGCTTGGCTATGAGCTCGCGCAATCGTCGCTTGTCACCCGAACAACGTGAGGCGGCGCCCAAAATCTACCAAGCTTTGCAGGAGGGCAAACGCCGGATGGGAGAGGGTCAGTCAGTATCGGAGGTACGCGACCGGGTGATCTCTATGATTAACGAAGATCCGATCCTTGAGGTGGAGTACTTCAGCATCGTTGACAGTAACACTTTGGAGGAGATTGAGGCATGGAACGGCAACAGCACCGGCTGCATTACGGTTTACTGTGGCGGTGTGCGATTGATTGACCACATCACTTTTGAGGGATGACCCAAAGGACGCCATTGCTCTTTCGATCACTCCTCATTGTTATTGCTTTATCGATCTGTCTTAGAGCCTCTTTTGCTCAAGAGACTCCCGACTCTCATCGCAAATATCAGATGAAAGCGGTATGGCTGACCACCAACTATGGATTGGATTGGCCTCATAGACCTGCGACAGACAGGGCGGGTGAGGAGCGTCAGAAGCGTGATTTGATACATCTTTTGGATCAATTGCAAGAGATCGGCACCAATACGATCTTTCTGCAAGTGCGGAGTAAAGGGAGGGTCATCTACCCCTCAAAGGTCGAGCCTCTAAGCGGTGAATTTGTGCCGACCACAAGCTCTTATAAGCTGACCTACGATCCGTTGGAGTTTGCCATCAATGAGTGTCACAAGCGGGGAATGGCGGTGCATGCCTGGTTGGCCGTGACCCCTATTGGCAATGACAAACAGCTCCGGCAGATGCCTGCCGGATCCTACCCTCACCGCCATAGACGAGAACTAAAACGGTACAAAAACTACTGGTATATGGATCCCGCCAACGCATCGACAACGACACACATGAGGAAAGTGGTGTCTGAGATCTTGGAGCGTTATCCTGTGGCGGGGATTCATCTGGACTACATCCGCTATCCCGACCGCGCCAAACAATTTCCCGATGCCAAGGCGTATAAAGCCAAAGGCGGTAAGATCTCTATAGATGATTGGCGTAGAGACAACATTACTCGCTTGGTGGGGGAGATCTATCGTGAGATCAAAAAGCATAGAGCCGACGCTATGTTGAGTGCTTCGGTCATCGGCACTTACAATAATGTCCCCGGGCTGAGAGAGAGCGGCTGGACCGCCTACAACGATGTTTGGCAAGATCCCGCCGCTTGGTGTCGCGAAGGGGTCATTGACTTTGTGGTACCGATGATGTACACCAAGGGGGATCGTTTTTATCCCTTTGTCGGGGAGTGGCTCAAGGTACTGAATGTCCCGTTGGTGGTGGGCATCGCTCCCTATATGGTTCACGAGAGAGAGGGTAATTGGGAGGTGGCGGAGATTAAAGAGCAAATGGACTACTTGGATAGGCTCCCCGATGTCGCCGGTGTAGCTCTATTCAGAGCGGAGCATTCGGTCTCAAGTGGCTTGGGCACTAAAAAACCGATTATGGATCGATGGAAGCGGAGTGCGGCTCTGCCGATCAACGGCGGGGTGAGGATGGATTGGATGGATGAGCAATCTCTCGAAATGCAGGGAACCGACGCCGGTCTCAAAGTCTCTTGGCAAGGCGGACAACACCCCCGATTGTATGCTCTTTATCTTTCGATTGACGGTGAAGTGCCCAACGGCACGGATGCCCCTTTCTTGACTACTACGGACAAGGAGGTGGTCATCCCCTGGTCTCAAATCAAATCGGATGCTCTGATCGGAATTAAGGTCAGTGAGTATGACTTGGTTACACAGTCGGAAACGCTCCCTTTTGCAGGCGGATTGTACTATAACAAGAAACTACCGGATGATGCAACAGACACGGATGACATTTAGCCAAGGCGTGATAGCCGGTTTTAGGAAATTGGCGGTATTGGACGGCAGGAGTCGGCGTATGGAGCTGGCAAGCTATGGCATTGTGGTGACGGCGGTATGTTTGGCCGTAGCGGTACTGCTTCCGACCACATCGCTAAAGCTCGGTACACTTATCGTCTATGCCCTATTGATGTTCTCGGTATTGTGGCGGAGATTTCAGGATGTGGGACGCGAAGGCTACAATGTAGCCATACTCTATCTTTTGCTGTACGGTCTGACAGCCGACTTTGGCTTTGAGGGCGAAAATTACTTTAAGTTGGCCATGACCGGTATAGCGGGAGTGCTGCTCTTCCTTTTGATGAAAGACTGCAAAGAGCCCCGAAATAAGTACGGATTATCCCCTAAATATACTGAGTTGTTGTTATTATAATGTATATTTGCAATTTTATGATTAGACTTTATGAGTAGACTGTATGAGTAATAGGGGAGATAAATCAAAAAGACGACCCATAAGATGAGGATAGATATAAAGAATAAAGTTTCGGACGTCACTAAGAACCTAATCATCATAAATGCCATCGTATGGTTAGCCCAGATGGCTCTGCCGCGGATAGGGATAGACATCACCTATCTGTTGGGACTGCACTACATCGGCGCCCAATCCTTTGGGATCTGGCAATTGGTCACCTATATGTTCCTCCACGGTGGGTTGGGACATCTCTTTTTCAATATGTTTGCACTGTGGATGTTTGGCGGTACTCTTGAGAGGATTTGGGGCAGTTGGCGTTTCTTGGTCTTCTTTCTTGTCACCGGTATTGGAGCCGGTCTGATGCAAGAGTTAGTTTGGTTCCTCTCCGTCAACAGCTACCCACCCTACCAATTGGATTGGCTGCTCACCATCGGTGCCAGTGGCGGCGTCTTTGGCGTACTGCTGGGTTTCGGTATGATGTTTCCCAATGCACCTCTTTATATTATGTTTATCCCGGTGCCGGTCAAGGCTAAATATTTTGTGATCGGTTATGGTTTGCTCGAACTCTTTTTGGGTGTTACGGGAACGGCAAGCGGTGTAGCCCACTTCGCTCACTTGGGAGGTATGATCTTCGGATATTTCCTTATCAAACTGTGGGAGAAGCGAGCAAAAGAAAAACAACGTAATGATGGGTGGCAAGACTTCTACTGATCTATTTGCGGAGCTGGGTTTAGTGGCCGCCTTGCTCCTGATCTATGTGTTGGTACTGATCATGGGCTATGACTCCTTTGCCGGCTGGATGTTGAACGGCGAGCCCAAGGAGTGGCTTAGCGCCCCTTGGAGCATTGTCAGTTATGCTTTTGTCCATACCTTATGGCGACATATCGCTGTAAATGTCGGTTTGGTGCTGATGCTTATCCTCACAGGCACCCTAAGTGCCAAGGAGTTTTACGGTCTATTTTTCGGAGGAGTGATTGTGGGTGGGATTACTTTCCTATGGTTGGGTGATGGGGTGTTGGTCGGTGCCTCGGCAGGTATTGCCGCTTTGATTTCGGTGGCTTTGGTACGCAGCCTCAAGAGACCTCACTTCATCTATCTCTTTTTCGTGTTTGTCTTGATGTTTGAGAGTGTGATGCGAAACAAACTCTATGACATCACTTTCGGTGTCCACCTTGCCGGCTATGTGGTGGGGTTGCTCTACCTTTTTTCCTGTTGGAGACAAGATAGAAAGATCCGTACCACTAATGACGTCGTTGAGAAAGCCAATGTCTCGGGATATAGCTCGCTAAGTAGAGAAGAACGCCAAGCGCTTCGGCAACAGCATGACGACATTGAGAAATAAAAGAGTGAGTATCTGGCGCCACACCACAAGGGTGATAGAGTTGATCCCCAACCTTGTCTTTGTCGGTCTATATGGAATCACTATGCTGTCGCCCTTTGTCTCACCTGTCAAGAGTCAGATCCCTGCCCTTTTCAATCTCGCCTTTCCGGCCATTTTGGCTGTGTTGCTCTTCCTGTGGTTCGTTTATCTGATACGAGGTCGGTGGATTTACTTCCTATTTTACACACTGCTGATGCTCTTTTCGTCCGGCTACATCTTGGCCTACCTGCCCCTGAACTTTGGCAAGCGCCTCAGCCCGCGGCACGACATCAGGATTATGACCTACAACGTGGAGAGCTTTTTAGAACGTGACAAAGAGGACCGACTCTTGGCGCCTCAGCTGATAGAGAGGTATCAGCCCGACATTATCGCTCTGCAAGAAGCCACAATCTATCCGGATCAATTTCCGGTCGATACCAAGTTGTCAAAGCTCTTCCCCGACTACCCCTACGTACACATCCATAGGACACAAGCCCTGCTCTCCAAGTATCCGATTGCGGTCAAATCACCCATAGAATACAAACAGAGCAACAACGGATCTTGCAGCTATATCATCAAATTGCCGGACAATAGAGAACTCTTTTTGGTCAACAACCATATGGAGTCTTACAGTCTGAAGGATGCCGAAAAAGCCGAATACAAGAGTTACTTAAGAGACCTGAGTCTCAAAGAATTGCCTCGCCAACTCCTCAAGATCAAACGTCGATTGGGACCGAGTCTCAATCAAAGAGCCGCCAATGCCGAGACGGTAGAGCGACAGTTACACAAGGGGATTGACAAGTATCACCCCGATGTCATTGTAGTATTGGGTGACCTAAACGATACCCCTATGAGCTACACATACAGCACATTGCGTAACGGATTGCGAGATGCTTATAAAGATACTGGTTTGGGGTTGGGTGTCTCGTACAATGAACGGCT
Source organism: Porphyromonas sp. (assembly GCA_030532005.1). Taxonomy (GTDB): domain Bacteria; phylum Bacteroidota; class Bacteroidia; order Bacteroidales; family Porphyromonadaceae; genus Porphyromonas_A. The sequence goes on along the minus strand of JAUNLZ010000006.1, from coordinate 26,582 downwards.
GATGCCTTTTAGGATTGACCACATCTTTTACGGCGGAGATGTAAAAGTGATTGGTACCGAGATACCGACGCAAAGACGGCACAGCGATCACAACCCTCTCATCGCAGACTTTATCTGGAGAAATTAATGCATACGGTATGATAAATAAAAAGTTACTGCTCACTCGAAGCCTCACAGGAGCCGTATATGTCGGACTTATCTTGGCTTGTATATTAACCGATCAAGTGGTCTTGATGGCTTGGCTCTTGGCACTCTTTGCCATGCTCGGGTCTTATGAATATCAAGTGATGACCAAAGCCAATGTCTATGCCCTCTTCCTCAAGATATGGCACGCATTGATGTCCGGACTCTTGGTATATACTTCGTATGAGTTGGCCACCTACACCGGCGACTTCAAGCCTGTATTGATGGCTATATTGCCGTACATGCTGTATGTACTGTTTTACTTGATAGGCGAGATCTACAGACTGCAACGCTTGCCCGCCGTCGAGGTGGGTCACGCCTTTTTCTCCCACCTCTATGTGGCGATCCCCCTCGGTCTGTTGCTGATGTTGACCGGCGATAGGTATGGTATTGCAGAGGTATTAGGGGCGGACTTCGCTTTTCCACGTACCTTTTGGTTATTGCCGGTCTTTGTAACTATCTGGCTCAATGACACAGGCGCTTTTTTGGTCGGTTCCCTACTTGGCAGACACAAACTATTAGAGCGGGTTTCGCCCAATAAGACTTGGGAAGGCGCCATCGGCGGCGCCGTATTGGCGATAGCCGGCTGCATCGGATTCTATTACCTATTCCCCGAGGTAACCGCTCCGGCACATTGGATGATATTGGGCTTTATCATTGTATTTTTCAGTAACTACGGCGATCTCTTTGAGAGCTTCCTCAAACGCTCCTACGGAGTCAAAGACTCCGGCAATCTACTGCCCGGACATGGCGGTATTTTGGATCGTATAGACAGTTTACTATTTGTCTCCATCCCCGCACTGCTCTACATCAACATGGTGGTACTCCAACATTGACAGAGTACCACATCCCAGTTATTCATCCCCCTATAAATGGTGCATTGACGGTACACACCCACCAAACGCCATAAGCCATACGTTATACCTTATTACCTAACTCCAAAAGCCATAAAAGCCCGGAAAGATGGGTCTCGTTGCAAAGATTTAAGTACTTTTGCGTATAACGCATAAGTAAAATAAAAATTAATGGTCAATGGATGACAGATGCTTTGTCTTTAATTAGACTATTTATAGCATCTACTATTGCGATTAACGAGATCTAATAAGGTATGCTTGAGAAAATCATTGAGTTCAGCCTCAAGAATAAGCTGATAGTGATACTATTTACACTGACGGTAGTGGGCTTTGGGATCTATGCTATTTTCAACATCCCTGTCGGTTCGGTGCCCGATATCACTAACAATCAAGTGCAAGTGATCACCACCTCGACCAACTTGTCTACACAGGAGATAGAGCAATTTATCACCGCGCCTGTAGAGTTGGAGATGGCCAATCTTCCCGGGGTTACCGAGATACGGTCGGTCTCAAAGTTTGGACTTTCGGTAGTCACCATCGTGTTTAAAGAGCGTATGGGTACCTACTTGCCGCGTACCCTCATTGCAGAGAAGTTAAAAAGTGCATCTGCCAATATACCCGAGGGCTTTGGGACACCCGAGATGGGACCCATCACCACCGGTTTGGGAGAGATATACCAATACACGTTGGACGTCAAGCCGGGATACGAAGATCGATACTCCGCTATGGACCTCCGCACAATACAAGATTGGATAGTCAGGCGCCAACTCTCGGGTATTGAGGGTGTAGTGGAGGTGAATAGCTGGGGCGGATACCTCAAACAATACGAAGTGGCCATTGATCCCCAAAAGATGCAAGCCTTGGGTATCACCATTGTCGATGTATACGATGCGTTGGAGTCCAACAACAGTATCTCGGGCGGTGCCTATATAGAGAAAGGAGCGGAGAGTTACTTCATCCGTGGTGATGGTCAGATCAAGAATATTGAGGAGATAGAGCAAGTGGTGGTGAAAAACCGCAACGGCATCCCGGTCTTGGTAAGAGATGTGGCCAACGTCCGGTACGGCTATGCCAATCGATTTGGAGCCATCACCTCAAACGGCGAGGGAGAGAAAGTCCTGGGGCAAATCATGATGCTCAAGGATGCCGACTCCAAAAAGGTGATACGTAAGGTCAAAGAGCGCGTGGCCGAGGTACAGAACTCACTGCCCGAAGGTGTTTATATCAATACCATGTTGGAGCGTAGCGAGCTGATCAATAAGACCACCACCACCGTGTTTGAGAACCTCCTATTCGGTTCGATCATTGTTTTCTTCGTAGTGTGGTTATTGCTCGGCAATACCCGATCGGCTATGGTGATAGCCTCTATGATCCCTTTGGCGTTGCTCTTTACGCTCTCCATGATGCTGATCTTCGGTATAGATGCCAATCTGATGAGTCTCGGTGCTCTCGACTTTGGAATCATTATAGACGGTGCGGTGATTATAGTGGAATATATTGTGGTCAGATTGACCGCCTCCAAAGCGGCCCTCAATCAAGGGAGCGCCGACCAACGCATCCGGCTCACCAATGCGATTACCAAAGAGAGTGCTACCTCTATGATGAAGTCCGCTATATTTGGGCAAGTCATCATTCTGATCGTTTTCATCCCGATATTATCGCTCCAGGGCGTAGAGGGCAAAATGTTTAGACCTATGGCATTGGCATTTAGCTTTGCCATATTAGGCGCTATGATTTTTTGTCTTACTTGGTTGCCGGTCATCTCAGCCATGGTACTTCGCCCTGTCGACGTACAGAAAAAGAGACTCTCCGATCGCATCCTCGCCCTTGCTTACAGCACCTACAAACCGGTGATGAGGTGGTCGCTCAGGCACAAGACCGTAGTCCTCACCCTCTCACTTGCCTCCTTGATCTTTTCGGGAGTGATTTTCGCACGGATGGGCGGCGAGTTTATACCTACCCTCGACGAGGGCGATTTCGTGATACAGCCGGTACTCAAGACCGGTACCTCTCTCTCCAAGACGGTAGAGTTGACCACACAGATGGAAAACATACTGATGGAAAAATTCCCGGAGGTGGATAAAGTAGTCTGCCGTATCGGCGCCGCCGAGGTACCGACAGACCCGATGTCCATGGAGGAGATAGATATGATCATCCGCCTCAAACCCAAAAAGGAGTGGGTCACCGCCGACACCAAGGAGGAGTTGGCGAACCAATTTAAGAAAGCTCTAATGGTAATTCCGGGGGTTGACTATGAGTTTACCCAGCCCATCGAGATGCGGTTTAATGAATTGATAACCGGAGTGAGAGCCGATATCGCCGTAAAGATCTTTGGGGACGACTTGGAATACCTGAGTCAGAAGGCGGTGGAGATCAAGGGCATTATTGAGGATATCCCGGGGGCCGGCGACGTTATAATGGAGAAAACCACCGGGCTTCCGCAGATGAATGTGGTCTATGATAGAGCTAAAATAGCACAATACGGCGTAGACATCCGTACGCTCAATCAGTACCTGGCCACCGCTTTCGGCGGACAGGCAACGGGCAGTGTGTTTGAGGGAGAGCGTCGGTTTGACTTGGTGATTCGATTGCAGAAAGAATACCGAAAGGATATTGAGGACATCCGTTACCTCCCCGTGGCGTTGCCCAACGGCGAACAGGTGCCGCTGATGGAGCTGGCAGATATCAACTATGCCGAAGGCCCCGCCAAGATCAGTCGGGAGAATACCCACCGTATGGTGGTGGTGAGTGTCAATGTCCGCAACCGAGATTTACAGTCTGTAGTGATGGACATACAAAAAGAGATCGGAGACAAAGTGACCCTCAAACCGGGTACGTACATTACTTATGGCGGACAGTTTGAGAACCTCCAAAACGCCACCCGTCGCTTAATCTTTGCGGTACCGATAGCCTTGGCGCTCATCTTTATATTCCTCCATTTCGCATTCAAGTCTATGAAGGATACCATTATGATATTTACCGCTGTACCTCTTTCCGTAGTCGGAGGCATCGTTGCCCTTTGGATACGCGGGATGCCGTTCAGCATATCGGCGGGTGTCGGATTTATCGCATTGTTTGGTATTGCCGTGCTTAACGGGATTGTACTCATCGAGCACCTTAAGAATCTAAAATCAGAGGAGGCGGAACCCGACTTGGATCATCTGATTATGCACGGCACCGTCGATCGACTCCGTCCCGTGATGCTGACCGCCTCTGCCGCAGCTATGGGCTTCCTGCCGATGGCCATCTCTACCGGAGCGGGAGCAGAGGTACAGCGTCCATTGGCTACCGTAGTGATCGGCGGTTTGATTACCTCCACTATGCTTACGATGATTGTGTTGCCGCTGTTGTTTAAACTCTTCCACGATGACGAAGGACTCAAGTACAAATTTGTACGCTACTTTAAGTCCAAAGAGTTTATGATAATCGCTTTTCTGTTGCTCGCTCCACTGACAGCCAAAGCCCAAGAGGTCAAGACTCTGGACGACTGCATCCGGACTGCCATTGAGAATAACCGCGAACTCAAAGCGTATCAACTGCGGGTAGTGGAGAAAAAGTCTTTGTCCAATCCTTTTATCGGGATAGAGCCTACCAAGATTTATTATGGCTACGACCAAGCCAATATGAGCGATAACGGCCACCCTTTACAGGTTTTCGGTGTAGAACAGACCTTGGCTTTTCCCACTGTGTATGCTGCAACGGCCAAGATGAATCGTATCGACACCTCCATTGCGGAGTTGGAGTTGCATCAGCAGTTGCAACGCCTCAAACGAGATGTCTCCGCCACCTACTATCAATTGCAATTCTTACAATACAAGGAGCGCTATTACCATCAGATGGATAGCCTGTATCAATACTTGGGCGATATGGCGGATACCCGATACCGATTGGGGGATATCAGCAATCTCGATCGCCTCAATGTGGTGGCTCAGAAAGAGCGTATTGCGCTTGAACGTAGGAAAATATCCGATGAGGTGAGCAATACCTACGGAGCATTGCAAGCACTTATCCAAAGCAAAGAGCCTTTTAGTATTGATGATGCCCCGCTGGCGCCAATACCGATAGAGGAGCCGGCACTTGATCTTGATAGTCTGCCCCAACTGCAACAGTATCAATTACGGTACCAATATATGAAACAAGGCTCCAAGGTGGAGATGCACCGACTGTTGCCCGATCTGACTTTGGAATACTTTTACGGCAACAACCGTTTTGAGCCCAACAGACCCTACCACGGGTTCCAAGTGACCCTCGGCATCCCCTTGGTGTGGGGTGGACAGCTCTCCAAATCGCGGGCTTACATTGCATCTGCCAATAGGCAAGAGATGCTATTACAGAGTGAGCGTATCCGGCTTGAGATCAAACGGCAACGATTACTCAACCGGCTGCAAAGGTACAGGGAGACGATTGACTTTTACACATCCACCGGCAAGGCACTGAGTGAGGAGATATCACGCACTGCGGTTAGGAGCTACGAAGTGGGCGAAATCACCTTTTACGAAATGGTCGTCAGCATGGAGAATGCACTCAGACTGACACTCGACTATTACGAGGCTCTATCACAATACAACCGGATAGCACTCGATATTAATTATATGACATCCGATCAAGAATCGATAAATTAGTTCTATTATTATGGTCAAAAACAAGTATAGCCTATACGTTATAGCTCTCCTATTATTATTGGGGGCCTGTGATAAAAAGCAAGATCAAAACAGTGATACCGCTTCGTTGGGAGAAGGAGAGATAGAGATCACGGCCGAGCACTTTGCCAACGGGGCGATGGAGATCGGGACGCTGACAATGCAGCCTTTCGCGGAGGAGGTGACCTGTCGCGGCTACCTCACAGCCCCTGCGGACGCTCAGGCAAAGGTGACCACTTCTGTTGCAGGCGCCGTACAGACCGTGCAATTTAAGATCGGAGACTATGTCAAGCGGGGTCAAACTTTATGCACTATTTCCGGCAGTGACTTCTTAAGTTTACAGCAACAGTATGCCGAGTCCTCCGCCCTCTACCGCAAAGCGGAAGCTGACTACGAGCGGATGAAGATGCTGCAAGAGGAGCGTATCGGCGCCAAGAAAGACTACCTATCCGCCGAGAGTATCTACAAAACCTCTATGGCAGGTTACAATGCCCTAAAAGCCCGCATCCGAGCTATCAACATAGACCCCGAGAAGATTGAGAGGGGCGAGATGTATACGGCATTTCCGGTAGTGGCGCCGATTTCGGGATACATCACGGCAAGCGAAGCGATCATAGGGCAGTACATCGATGTGGCATACGTGATCGCACATATCGTAGATACTGACAAGTTGCAGTTGCAACTCTCCGTATTTGATAGGGATATAGACCGATTGGCAGTGGGGCAAGAGGTCTACTTCTCTCTCAGCGGCAAACCGGATCAAGTAATGACGGCCAAGCTGATTTCCGTAGGCAGAGCAATCAACCCCGAGACAAAAACAATCGATTGCATTGCACAACTCAACGAAAAGGACAAACAGCGTCTGGTCAGTGACACCTTTGTCCAAGCACACGTAGTCGTAAACCGAGAGGAGTCAGCGGGGTTGCCTGCATCGGCAATTCAGAAAGAGGGCAATGACTACTTCTCCTACATTGTGGAACGCGAACTCGGTGACAGTTACATCGTCATTCGCCAACCGATAGAGGTAGGACGTACATACAAAGATTATGTAGAGGTCACCGGCGGTTTGGAGGAAGGAACCCGAGTATTGCTAAAAGGTATAGAGACGCTCTAATTAGCTTTGTCTTTTGTGGTCGGAGCGGTGGTTCCACAACCGTAAAAGGGTTTTGCGGAAGTGCAGGAATCCGAAATCGGACATCCGGCACAACCGGGTGCCGTGTGTCCTTTGGCTGGACGCACCATACGCCAAATAAAGCGAGCTGTCAAGAAAAATACGACCGCTAATATTATGTAAACAATTACTTGCTGTATCATATCTCCATCATATCATTATTGTGGTCATTCAAAGGTATAACAATAGAGCCGGTCACAAAGTTGTATGACCTTTTCGCAGGAGCCCGACAACGGGATAGTCCGTTTTTCGTCTGGATAGGATATTAGCCTAAGCACTTGGCAAGTCGAAAGATGAAGAAGAGGGGATATAGAATGACATTTTTTATACATTTGGAGCATTTTGACGGCGGGGGAATCAGCGCCCTCCTAACTGTTTGGTTTATAAGGGCGTAGGGGAGACCCGAAGTTAGCCGAAGTTAGACGGCCGACTCGCCGCGGTTAGTCGGCCGACGGGACCGAGTCGAGACCGCATATTAACCGCGGCGAGTCGGCCGTCTAACTTTGGCTAAGTTACTACCCCTCCCAACCCACTGTATTACAGGATATTGTGAAATCACCGATTTCACCGATTTCAACCTCGACAATTAACGCTAAAACAAAATATGATATAACAATTAACGATAATTACGATATTACAAACAATCCCATCCATTGACACATATATATATATAGTACAATAGGTGGTGCGACCTAAATTGATTACAGCTGCGAGGCACCGACACGGAGGCACCTCTTATCCTTCGTCCACACGAAAAAAGGACTGACCCCCTACAACGGTTGGAGGTCGATCATCAATTCCCGATGATCAACGCCTCCCGAATCCACCATATTCATAGAGGCATATCCACCCATTCAATAGCTGTTGTATATTTCAAATCAGGCAGACACGGTATTTCAAAAGTTGGTCTTTATTTTTTAACCGGTATGCTGTTAGATGGTCAGAAATAGGTACATTTGTTGCACGGCACTAAATTAACAACTAATCAATATAATTACTACTACCGATGAAGAAAACATTTAGTATTTGGTTGGGAGTCTTGGTCTTCCTACTTATTGGTGGCTTTGCTGATGTCAAAGCTCAAGATCAGGTGGCTCCACTTCCAATTGACAAGGATGTGAGGGTAGGTAAGTTGCCCAATGGACTTACATACTTTATCCGTCACAACGAACAACCTAAAGAACGGGCGAACTTTTACATTGTACAACGTGTAGGCTCGATGCAAGAAGACGACAACCAGGCCGGTTTGGCTCACTTCCTCGAGCATATGGCATTCAACGGTTCTCGTCACTTTGAGGGCAAAGAGATGATCAACTACTTAGAGCGGATCGGTGTCAAGTTTGGTGCGGAGCTTAATGCTTTCACCGCTTTTGACGAAACCCGCTACACCATAAAGGATGCTCCCGTCAATCGTGACGGAGTAATCGATTCGTGTCTCCTGATCCTCCGTGACTGGAGTGACGGTATCTCTCTCTTGGAAGAGGAAATTGACAACGAACGCGGTGTGATACAAGAGGAGTGGAGGCAAAGTGAGAGCGGTGATATGCGTACCATCACCACCATGCTCAAAAAGACGTTCCCCGGTTTGAAGTATGGCAATCGCCTACCTATCGGTAATATGGACGTCATCCGCAACTTTACATATCAAGAGCTCCGTGACTATTATCAAAAGTGGTACCGCCCCGACCTCCAAGGTTTGGTGATTGTCGGTGACGTGGATGTCGACTACATAGAGGCACAAATCAAAAAGACCTTTGGGGATATGCCCGCTCCTGTCAATCCTGCCGAGCGTGTGTATGAAGAGATCCCCGACAGGGAGCAACCTGTAAGTATCGTGGTGACCGATCCCGAGACCACCCGTACCATGATCTCCTTTGCCTACTCAACGGACGCCCTTCCTATGGACTACAAGGCTTCGGTTGTCGGCTTGTCTATGGATTATCTCTCCTCTGTGATCAGTTCGATGATGAATGCCCGCTTTGCGGAGATTGCTCAGAAACCCGATGCTCCGTTTGTCTATGCCGGTGCATCCGTAGGTCCTGTGATGGGTTTTGTAATGACAGAGGACGAACTCAACTTCACCGCCATTGCCCACGAGGGCAGGACCGAGGAGGCGCTCCGTGCTTTGGTAGCCGAGATGAAGCGTGCCAAGGAGTTTGGTTTTACCGCCGCCGAGTACCAACGCGCCAGCACTGAGCTTGTCAACAGTTTCGAAAACTCGCTCAACTCTAAGGAGAACCGTACCAATACCGACTACGCCGATGAGTATAGTACCTACTTTACTCACGGTGGTTACATCCCCGGTATCGAGGTGGAGTACCAATTGATGAGCCAATTGGCACAAGGTGTGACGGTAGATGTCATCAACCAACACTTCCAACAGCTGACCGACTCGGAAAACTTGGTAGTGACGCTGATGGGACAAGAAAAAGAGGGCTTGACCTACCCTACTGAGGAAGAGCTGTTGGCTCAGTACAACAAAGCGCTGGAGCAGGAGGTAGAAGCCTACACAGACGAGTTTGCGGGTGTTGAGCTGATGGAGACTTTGCCCGAACCGGGTAAGTTGCTGTCTGAGGAAAAGGATATGAAATTTGGCGTGACTTGCTGGACGTTTGATAACGGTGCCAAAGTCTACCTATTGCCTACCGACTATAAGAAGAATGACATCAGACTCTACGCGGTGAGCAACGGAGGTTATGTTGCGTTCCCCGACAACTTGGGTTCTATCAACAGCCGTGCGGCACGTAGATATGCCACCTTGGGCGGTCTGGCAGATTTTAGCGAAACGGATCTGAATAAGGTGCTTGCGGGCAAGATGGTAACTATCAACAGTAACCTTAGCGCCACACAAGAGGAAATCAGTGCAACATCATCTGACAAGGACGTCGAGACAATGTTCCAATTGATTTACCTCGGTATGACTGCACTACGTGCCGATACCGAAGCGTTCCAAGCTGCGATAGTTAGAGACAAGGCGATGCTCAAAGCTAGTGCCGCCGATCCTATGACCCGTTTCTGGGATGCTATGCCGGGACTTCTATATCCGGGTAATGAGGAGTTGGCCAAGCTGACCGAGGAGGATTTGGACAAGATTGACTACGCTCAGATGTTAGACGCTTTCCGCGGTCGATTTAATAATGCCGGAGACTTCAAATTCTTCTTGGTAGGTAGCTTTGACAAACAGGCAATCCTTCCATTGGTTGAGAGGTACATCGGTGGTTTGCCGGGCAATCACACTCAAGAGGCTGACCAGACAGACAAGGCGCCTCGTAAGAGTGTGGAGAGCAATGCACTCCGTTTGGATCTCGAAGGCAATACAGCTATGGCCATTTCGTTGGGTGTCTATGTTGATGACACCACCTATGGTATGAGGGAGAATATGGTATTCGATATCCTCGGACAGGTATTGAGCCAACAATTCTTTAAGAGCATCCGCGAGGATGAGGGCGGCACTTACGGTGTAGCCGTACAGTCTGATATCAGCGAAGCTCCAAGGGGTGAAGCCACATTGTTGATCTTCTTCCAAACCAATCCTGACCAGCTTGATCACCTTACCAATAAGGTCAAGACGGAGTTGGGTGAGATCGTAGCCGGTAACATCAACATTGATGAGTACTTCAATAAGACGGTACTCAATATGGAGAAGACCTTCCAACAAAACCAGAAGGAGAATAAATACTGGTTGGGTGTGATCTCTAATTACTACTTTGACGGCGAGAACTTCCACGACAATTACTTGGAGACCCTCCGCTCTATCACTATCGAAGATGTGAAAGCGGCTCTCAAGAGCCTCTTGGACAACGGTCGCTACTTAGAGCAAATCGGTGTTGCTCAAGGCAAATGATTTAGTCCGATTTAATACGTATTGACATAATGTCAAAAGCCCCCGAGGTCAACTGATCTCGGGGGCTTTTGTGTCACTGAACGGTCAATGCAAGTGGAGGAGTTTGATGATCTTTCGGAAGATATCGGTATTGTCAAATATGCCGGTAAAATGATCGGCACCCGGTCCATAGCTGTAGACCGGGACAATAACACCCGAATGACCGCCTGTAGAGAAGTGTCCGACGGTGGTGCCGCTATGTTGACTGCCTCCGACGAGGGTCAGCCCTCCGGTCTCGTGGTCTGCCGTGATGATGACCAATGTTTCGCCGTCTGCCTCCGCCCACTTCATCATTGCGCCAACTGTCCGATCAAAGTCCGCCGTTTCCTGCATCAACAAATCCAAGTTGTGCGAGTGGCCGTAGTCGTCGAGTTGGGACCCCTCAATCATCAAAAAGAATCCTTTAGGAAACTGAGCTTTAAGGTGGTCGACGGCAAAGAGCGATGCCTCGGTGAGGTAATCGCCTCGCTCGGCAGGTAACGGCAGATCGTTATCGGCTACAACCGAGAGTATCCGTCCGGTATTGGACTGTCGTTTGGCGTCGGCAATGGAACGGGTAACGGCATAGCCGGCATCCGCCATCTCTTGGAATAGATCTCGTCGGTCTTGACGATTGGTAAATAGTTCTGCCCCTCCTCCTATGATGAGGTCGGCATTGGAGGTCGGGTAGTCTCCGATAATATCCTCTGCATCGTCCCTGTCAATGTTGTGAGCCAAAAAGGCTGCCGGAGTTGCGTCCCATAATCGGCAGGTCACCACGACACCACTCCCGAGACCCGATTGGTGAGCGATGTCCATAATGGTGGTCAACTCCTCCCCCCGGGGAGTCACACCCAAGTAATGGTAGTTGGTCTTGTGTCCTGTAGCTATGGCAGTGGCTGCAGCTGCCGAGTCGGTGATGAGCGTATCTGCGGTATAGGTGGTCTGCAGACCAATGACTTCGGCATTTTGTAGATTGATATTACCGCGATTGGCCGTCCAAAGATTAGCGATATGGGAGAGACTCATACCGTCTCCAATCATCAATATCACGTTTTTGACCCTTGCTCCGGTGGAGGGCTGTACCGTCACCGTGTCGTAGGCTTGTGGGAGTTGTACGCTTTGATACTCCTTTTCTTGTGCAGCTGCCCGCCCGGAGTTGAAGCACCATAAAAGGGCAATGAGGGTAATGAGTGATGAGTAATTCATATCAGTAATTGATAAACGAAGGTGTAATAATCAAAAGGTGGCAGATGAGCAATACTTCATCACTCATCCGCCACACTTATAGATATCTTATCTTAATCCGGACTTAATCAATATCCGGGGTTTTGCTTGAGTTTACCGTTGGATTTCAAGATATCCTCCGTAGGCCATGGGAATGCAATCATATGATCTTTGTAGGTCTCTTTATTAGGATAGTCTTGGTAGTATCCGGTGGTAAATGGAGAGTCCGGATTGGATCGGTCTTCGTAAAAACGCACCCTCGGTCTGGCATTCAGTTCCTTAGCGGCAATCGCTTTTAGTTCGGCATTACCGCTCTGGAAGTGCCATCTCTTGAGGTCATAGAGGTGGTCGGTGTACTCAAACGCCAACTCTACCCTACGCTCGTGGTACAGATCTTGTGCGGTAGCGGGAGCGGCAATCGGCTCAACTTTGGCACGGGTACGCAGTCTATTGATATCACGTGCCGCGGCATTGCCGTCACCCTTCATCAAGTACGCTTCGGCACGGAGCAATAGACAGTCGGCAAAGCGGAGGATAGGGAAGTTGATACGCACGGTAGGGGCATCGCCGTTAGGATTGACATAGCCATTCTCAATCGGATCCTTGTGACCGAAAGGCTCCATAAACTTATTGATTTGGAAGCCGGTTTCGATATCAGACGTGGAGTAAAACTTCCTCGGCTCACCAAAGTATGGAAACTCCTGACCGTAGGCAAGGATTGAGCGGGTCAGACGCTCATTACCTTCGCCGTCCTTTAGCATCTCCTCGTAGATATCAAGGGTAGGTTTGAAGTAGCCCCAACCGTTATATTTTCCCCAGCCCTTGTTTTCCAAGATGACACCCGGGAATTTAGGACCGCCGCCGTCACCGGTGGCAATAGATGGGAGCGTGTAGAGATACTCTTTATTCCACCACTTGGAGAAGTCACTGGTAAAGTTGTCGGAGAAGCTCTCTGCCAAACCGCGTCCATATTCATTCTCCAATCGATTGACCTCGGTGATTACGTTGCTCCACTTGGCAGGCTCGAAAGTAGCCCAATAAGCGTAGACTTTGGACATAAAGCCGACAGCAGAAAACTTGCTTGGACGACCCTTATTCTCGGTATCGTAGGTCTCAAAGCGAGGCAAATATTTCTCGGCATTTTGGAAGTCCTCGATGACCAGCCGGAAGTTTTCCATCACGGTTGCCCGCTGAGTGGCGATATTGGGATTAAGCCCTTCGGGGAAGTCCTCGTACTTGTCAAAGGGTACGCCCTGTTTGTCCGAACCATAGCGATAGGCGGTCAAGAAGTGCATAAAACCGCGAAGGAAGTAAGCCTCTCCCAAGGAGCGTTTCTCTACGGCTGACAGCTCGGTCTCCGACTCTTTGATGAGCAACTGAGCCACAATCCAATTGGCCCTCGCCATAGTAGGCGAGATCATATCAAGGACATCGGTCAGCGCGCTCTCATTACCTGTATAGCTGAGAGTGGCAAGGCTATTAAAGCTGCGGTTGCGTCCCCAGACAATGTCGTTACCCGCCGCCTGCTCGTAAAAGAGCGCTCGGCCATAGAAATCCTCCTCGTCAATCTTTGAGTAGGCGCCTTCGATCGCTTCTTTGGCTTGGAAATCATTCTTGAAGTAGTCCGTGGCACTTCCTTGGCCTTCCGGTTTTACATCCAAGAAGTCGGTACAAGAGGATAAGCCCAAGAGGATTGTCGCAATACCGACTGCATATTTTATTTGTTTCATACTGAATATCTAATGCTATAATTACTCATCAATTAGTAGGTCAGTTTTACACCCATAGAGATGGTGCGAGACACCGGATACTTCATAGCATCCCAACCGCCCACCTCGGGATCCATGCCGGAGTACTTGGTAAAGGTGAAGAGGTTTTCTCCACTCACAAAGAGCGAGAGGGTACTGCTGCGGTCTGCCAAGTAATTCGATTTACGGATAAGATCGGTGAAGTCGTAAGAGAGCGTCACGTTCTTGATACGGAGATAAGAAGCATCCTCCAAGTAAAAGTCCGACGGGGTGCTAAAGTTGGCGTTTTGGTCGGTCTTGGAGAGGATAGGAATCTCGGACGAGGTATTGGTAGGCGACCAAGCGTCCAAAATACGGCTGTCGCGGTTAAAGTTACCGTTGACGTCACTCAGTGTCATGGTCTTGCCCACGAAAAGTGCCTGAGCGCCTTGTACCCCCTGCAACATCATGCTAAAGCCGAAGTTCTTGTAGTTAAAACCTGTAGTGAGAGCATAGGTGTAGTCAGGCATAGCATTGCCCATATATTGACGGTCGCCGTCAGAAATCTCGCCGTCACCGTCAAAGTCAACAAACTTGAGGTCACCCGCCTTGGCGTTGGGTTGGATCATCTCACCGTCCTTATTGGTGTAGGATTGTGCCTCTTGGTCGGTTTGGAAGATACCGTCCGTCTCAATCAGATAGTACGAACCGATAGGCTCACCCTCAGCCGTCTGCATCATATAGGGCAAGTTACGGAATGTGGCACCGTTGACCCACACGCCCTTAGAGCCGTCGGGAGTCTCGACACCGATGTTAGAAACCCAATTCTTGAGGTACGAGAAGTTAGCATTGACATAGTAGCTAAAGTCCTTACCGATGCGGTCACTCCAGCCTGCTGTCACCTCCACACCACGGTTACGCACCTCACCGAGGTTGACCAACATAGGGTCCAAACCTACAGTGGTGTTAAAGTCCATGCTCTGCTCCTGTATGAGGTTAAAGGTGCGTTTATCAAAGTAGTCGATAGAGATTGCCAAGCGCTCAGATGCAAAAGCCAAGTCCAAACCCAAGTCAAACTGCTCGGAGGTCTCCCAAGTCAAATCGGGATTGATCACCCTGCTGAGGTAAGGGAAGTTGTCCATATAGACAGGTACCTCTGCACCATAGAGCGGCCCTTCGTGCCAGTTGCTGGCTGAGAGCAGCGGGTAACTGTAATTCATAGGGATAGAACCGAGGTTACCAATCCGTCCCCAAGAGGCACGGAGTTTGAGCAGGCTAAAGGCGTCTGTCTTGTTAAAGAATGACTCGTTAGAGATCTTCCACGCACCGGTAAATGCAGGGAAGTCGCCATACTTCTTGCCCTTGGGCAGGCGGCCTGCATAGTCACGTCGCCAAGAGGCGGTAAGGAAGTAACGATCATCATAAGAGTATGCGGCACGTGCGATAACAGAGACATTAGCGTCAGGACCGGAGAGATAATCGTCGGCAGTCGATTCGCCTGCTTGAGAGAAATATTGCAACTCCTCCACCTCGTCGGCAAAGTCTTTGCCTCTTGCAGAGAAGCCTCTTTCCTTCCAGTGATCGGCAGTGGTGGAGAGCAATAGACCTACATTGTGACGATCAAAGCTATTGTCATAGGTCAAGGTATTCTCCGTCTTCCAAGCATTGGTCATGAAAGCCGACTCATTCAACTGATTGTTCATATCCGGCTTACCGATCTCAGGACGACTGGGTCTAAAGCTCTTGAGATAACCATTGGTAAGATTGTAAGTAAAACGGCTGGCAAACTTGAGTCCGGGGATAAAATTACCGATCTCTAAACTGGTTGTAGTCCAAAGGTCGGACATATTGTTGTTGACATTTTCGGCAGTCAACAGTCGCATAGGGTTGATTGCATCACCGTGAGCGTCTGCGTAGTTAGAGCCGTATTTGGCAATATATTCGGGATCCTCGGTTGTTGTACCGCCAAAGCCGCCGGTCAGAGGGTTATAGACCTCTGCAGATGCAGGCATATAGATGGCGGATAAGACCGCACCCGACTCACCGCTTGAGGTATTGGCACCCCTCCAAGAGGTCTTGGTCCACACCAAATCCTCCTTGATCTTGATATAGTCATTGAGGTCAAAGGTGCCGTTGTAACGGATGCTGAGATCCTTTTTGTAAGAACCGACCAAAACGCCGTTATTGTCATTGTATGAGAAGGAAAGACGACTGGCAGACCTATCGGAACCAAAGTTTAAGGCTACATTGTGTCTGTGATAAATACCCGTCCTAAAGATCTCATCCATCCAGTTGGTACGTGTGGTGGAGATCCAAGGGTTGATGGCGGGGTTCCAAGCGTTAGGGATGTTTTGACCCGCATTCTTATACGACAAACGACGCATCTCCAACTGTTGCTCGGCATTTAGCGGCTTGGGTAGGTTGGTTGCGTTTTGAAAACCTACAGTACCGTCATACGTGAGTGAGGTTTTGCCCTTGGCGGCTTGTTTAGTGGTCACTAAGATGACACCGCCCGCACCGGACTGTGCACCGTAGATAGCTGCCGAAGCGGCATCCTTGAGTACCACGATAGACTCAATGTCATTGACAGAGGTGATAGGAGCGCCGGGGATTCCGTCCACTACCCAGAGTACGTTGTCCCCATTTTGTGAGCCTTGACCGCGAATCACGATATTAGGCATAGAGGTAGGGTCACCGCCGTTATTGGCAATCGTAACACCGGGGATCTGTCCTTGCAGCATACTCGTTGCCGAGGTCACGGGGCGCTGAGTCAACTTATCGGCATTGGAAATAATACCGACAGATGCCGAGAGGTCTTGTTTCTTGGCACTCGCACCGTAACCAAGCACCACCACTTCGTCCAACGCCTGCACATCCTCTTGCATCGTGACAGCAATGTCAGTGGTATTCCCGGTCAGAGGATAGTCAATCGACTTATAGCCGATAAAAGAAAAGCGCAAAGTCTTGCCCTTCTCCGCAGCGATTGTAAATCGACCGTTGATATCGGTGACGGTACCGGATGAGGTGCCTAAAACCTGTACGGTCACGCCAACAAATGGTTCACCAATAGTGCCATCGGTGACTGTGCCTGTAACGGTGACACTTTGTGCAAAGGCCGGCAGACCGCTCGTGAAGAGTAGTCCAAAAGCCATCACAAAGCTATACCACAAGGACTTAAGAGATCTTGTTTCCTGTTTCATTTTGAATGGTGACAGAATTATTATGAATAAATTATATGTTGTTTGCCGATGCGTTACATCGGGAGTTGTTATCTCCGGGTGCAAATCTAAAGGAATGTTGTTACATAGTGGTTAATTGACCAAATTGTTTGCAAACTCAAGGGTGATAAGACAAATGATAAGATAAATGATAAGATAAATACAACGCTCGGTCGAGACAATGCCACATCTCCTTGGTCAGTCCTTTTTCCGTCAGGTCGGGAAATTAATCAGTTGGTTGGAGAGTCGAAAGATAAAGAAGAAGGAATCTGTAACACCTCTGCCGGGCATTTTTTATACATTTGGGGCATTTGGAGGGTAGGGAAACCGGTACTCTTCTAACTCACTGGTTTATAGGGGTGTAGGGGAGACCCGAACTTAGCCAAAATTAGACGGCCGACTCGCCGCGGTTAGTCGGCCGACTGGACAGAGACGAGACCGCATATTAACCGCGGCGAGTCGGCCGTCTAACTTTGGCGAAGTTACTACCCCTCCCAACCCCCTGTACCATAAGAGGTTACAAAACAGCCAATTCAGACACCGATAACAACCCACGTGTCAGAATATAATATTTTACTTAACTGTAATTTGCATATATCGGCTTTATCTCACCCCTACGGCTCGGCATAGGGTGATCATCCAATGGTGTCTTACAAAAATAGTCTGTAGACACCCCGTATCCTTCATGCACACAAAAAAACTGACCCATCTTCCCTACGGTATGCAATTGAAATAGATATTTATGTTATATTTGTGATAAACTGTTAACTACAATATTAATAATCAACAAAACAACAACAGATGGTGATGAATAAAAGAACCTTAACAACATTTTTGCTCTCCCTGATTTTCCTCGTCTCCTGCACCAATTTAGATGATATCTACAATCGGTTGGACGACCACGAAAAGCGGCTCAAATCTTTGGAGGAGCTGGTAACTAATACCAATACCTCAATCAGCAATCTCCAAAAAGTCATTGATGCACAAGCTCAAAAGCTAAGTGTCGTATCCTACCAAGCCTTGGAAGATGGCAGCGGATACGTATTGATAATGAGCGACAATTCGGAAATTGTACTTAAAAATGGTACTGACGGCACATCTCCGCTCATTGGCGTCAAGGAATATGATGGTCAGTTGTACTGGACAATCAACGGAGACTTTATGTTGGACTCCGACGGCAACAAGATTAAAGCTGAGGGCAACGACGGATCGGCAGGAATTACACCTCAGTTACGTGTCAACACCGATGGGTATTGGGAAGTAAGCCAAGATGGAGGCAAGCGCTGGACCGCTATTCTTGATGCTGACGGCAACCCCGTAAAGGCGGTAGGCCAAGACGCAACAGTTGACCTCACTATCACAGAGGACGAGGATACCATCACCATCGTATACAACGGCCAGACTTTCACTATTCCTAAACACAATGGCAGTACACCCACACCTATCGAGCGACCGTTATTAGCGATTGACTATGTGGCTGAGTACAACGTTAATGCAGAGGGCACCGGATTTACCACATCGCATGCCAATGATATGAGCGGATATTTCAATTGGGATGATGCCATGTCTCTATTTGCTTTTGACAAAGGCTTTACCATTGACGGGCAGGCGTATCACCTGCCGTCCCAAGATGAGTGGTGCGGTATAGTTCCGACCTATGATGCAGGAAAAAACGTCCGTTTTGATGTAGCTAAAGAGACCTTGGGTGTCGAAGAACATATATCAGTCGGAGGTGCTCCCGTGATCTCATATGAAGCGGACTATAAGAGTTTAGGGAATAATATCTCCTACGGCCTTAGGTATAAAAATCAAACGAATGATCAACTGAGTGCTTGGCGATATGCCCTTATTGATAATCCTGACGGAGGCGGTCAGTTGATGTCCATCACGGTACGTTATTTAGGACCAACCCAAACCACCGCTACAGTCAATCAAATTGCAGATGAAAGCTGGTGGGATAGTAATAAGGAGGAGGATATCGTGAGATACTTCCCACTCCCCGGAATCGAGAGAGATGGAGGTGAAATTACAGGCCGCGGCGAATATGCGATGTATTGGCTCAGCACAGAGGGTAAGAGCAATCCTAAGACGGCATACAATATGTACATATATAGCGGGGGTGCTTTCTCTGATTATTCTTATAGCGGTAAGAATTTTGGTGTTTCGCTCCGACTCCTCAAAAATGACATCCAAAGTCCCGACAGTCCCGATAATCCCGGCAACCCAACGAATGTCAAGTTACCTATTGAGTATATGACTGAGTTCAACGTTGCTCCTGATGCTATGAGTTTTGTTACTGAGTCTAAAAATGACAATAGCGGTTACTTCACCTCAGAAGAAGCCCTGTCAAAGTTCACTGACATCTCTATCGCAGGCAAGAACTACCATCTTCCCAAACTCGAAGAGTGGCGAGGCATCATTAACGAGACTGCGGTGGGCTTTAAATCCGGAAACGAGTATGCCGATATAGAGGAAGAAGTACAGATAGGCAAAGAGGGCGAACTCAAAACTTATCTTGCAGACTATGTAACCCCTGTAGATAATGTGGTCTATGGTCTGAGATTTAGAGAAAAGGAGGGTGACAGCGATAGGCTCTCCGCTTGGAGGTATCAATATACCAAAGATCCTAACTCTACTAACGAAGAGGATCAGACAGTCATCATCACCGTCCGATTATTAGGCAAGGACTACCAAGGTACTGTTGATGATATTGCCAAGGCTGATTTTTGGGACAGTAACAACAGTAACGATATCGTCCGTTATATCCCGTTATGCGGATGGATAGACAGTTATAACGACACACAAATGAAAGGCTCTGACGGTAGATATTTCAGTAGTACTCACGAAGGCAACTACTGTTGGTATGCATTCTTCACCTCCTACAGCGCCGGTCTTGCCGATACTCTCTACGATTGGTACTATGATGTTAAAGACAAGTACACCGTACGACTCTTTGAGGACTAAGCGATTTACGGTCATATAAAAGCATATAGGAGACTGTCCCCAAGTGGCGAACAGTCTCCTATCATTTGGAGGGTGTCGGAAGTGTCGACAACAGTAATAGAGACAACCGTCAGTGACTATGCCTCTACGGATTTGTTGTGATCTGCGGGTGAGCTCTTGGTTTCGTCTTTATGCGCTTGATAGTCTAAGTACTGAGAGACATTGTGTCCGTTGATCTCTTGGAAGACAGACAGTTCGAATACATGAATCACTGCCAACAGGTGGTCAAATACATCGCTCTGTATGCCCTCATACTCTGTCCAGTTGGTGGTGTTGGTAAAGAAGTAAAGCTCCAACGGCAATCCTTGGGCTGTGGGTTGCAACTGACGCACCATACAGGTAAAGTCGGGGTGCACTTTGCTGTGGTTTTTGAGATACAATTCTATGTACCTGCGGTAGAGACCGATATTGGTCAGACCCCGACGCGAGTAGGAGTGCTCCAAACCTTGCTCCTTATTGGCCTTCTCTATCTCGGAGAGCGCCGTCTCGATATAATCATTTAGGGCGGGAGCGGTACGCAGCTTATCCAAAAGATCTTTGTCGGCATACTTGATGCTCTGGACATCGACATAGATAGAGCGTTTTACACGCCTTCCGCCATCTTCCTGCATCGGTCTCCAGTTTTGTACCGCCTCTGTCAGCATACTGTATGGGGGGATGGTAGAGACGGTCTTATCAAAGTTCTTGACCTTAATGGTGGCCAATGATATGTCTATCACATCACCGTCGACCCCAAATGCGGGTACGGTGATCCAGTCCCCTACCCTAATCATATCGTTGCTGGAGAGTTGGATACTGGCGACAAAACCGAGTATCGTATCCTTAAATACCAACATCAGTACCGCAGACAGTGCGGTAAGTCCGGCACCGATCGCTGTCATATCCATATTGAAGAGTACGGAAATCACCTTGAGTACGGCGATGAAGTACACGATACCCTTAAAGACCTGGAAGAGGTTGATAAACGGACTATTGCTGTATTTGGGCGAAGCAATCATATTGCGACGCGCCACATTGAGGAAGTGGGCTATCAACTGAGCCACCATCCAAATCTCCAAAATCCTACAAATCGACTTGAGGAGATTGTACCAAATATTGGGCTCCGGCCATACCACGGGGAGTAATCCGGAAAAGATAGCTACCGAAAGTATCGCAATCACTTTGCGTACAATCTTGGTACTGTATCCGATCGAACCGGAAAGGAATGGAATCCGCTCCATCAGCTTGGGCAATGTGCTGACAAACAGCAGCCGCAGCAACAACCAAGTCAGGACAGTAAAGCCGAGGACAATGGCCAAACTCAAGATGGTGTATACAAATGTACCCTCCTGCATGCCGGGATTGATGATATCCAGGAGCCGATCCAGGAGGTTGCGTACATCCTCCATAGGATACAGTTTTTCGGTGATCACTTCTTCGATAAGGTCTTTGTTTACTAACAAACTATCGGGTTGGTTTGGTTCCATTATATTCTCTTATATCTAATATCAAATTCTTTATTCGTGTCGGTCGTGATGCCGTCCCTAAGCTCAGTTTGCTCTATCAAGATCTGTACGGGACGATCAAAACTATCAAGTAGGTAGGAGAGGTGCAACTGTTGGTGGAAGTCTGCACCTGTGCGTATCATATTGCGTAAGAAATGACGACTCCGAATACCCAACATATAGGTGCAGACCATATCTTCGCCAAAACCGGTGGCAAAGAAATTGATATCGGGGAATAGGTAGTTCTCGGCATCTCGGTAGTAGGTCATCCGTTGTTTGATTTGCTCCTTGCCGTAAGTGATTTGCTCCAAATTGCCATCCTTCCACAACATCTGGTCAGCCGTACTGTCGGTGTAGAGTCGCGACAACTCGGCACCGTTGATATCCGCCCGCCACACCTCTTCCGGCTCACCCTCGCGGACTCTGACCACAGAGGTAATCACATCGTATTCGTTGAGGTAGATAAAGGTCATCTCCTCCGGCAGTTCCGCTTCGTCCACATAACGTCCGATACGGACTTGGTCCTCAAGGAACTCAAAAACCAAGTGGGTGCGGGTGATGATGTTGCCATTGACATCCAATTTCTGCCGGGTGGCTACTTCGCAACGCTCCTCATCATCCCAGTAAAAGAGCCACCTCTCGTTTTTCACACCGTCGGTCAGGATGTCTACCTGATCGATCAACGGAGAATAGTTACCTAAAAATCGCTTTTGTCTTCTGATATATTCTTTGGTGAGGTAGGCACCGACAGCGATACCGGCACCTATTCCCAACGCTCTTCCGATATTCATTTTCCCCAACACGTTGTAGTTATCTTTTTGGTTTACGTCCATAGCAAATATACAAAATATATGACAAAGCTCGGAGATAGAGTGCCGAAGAGTAGAAATCACGGCAATATAGCTTAGCGAGCAAATAATATGAAAGTCAACGGTATATGACCCATCAGAGAGGCATTGGCTCCATCGCCATCCGAGATAAAAGAGCGATCGGACGACCATTCGAATTTTGTCAATATATATATGATGTGTAATATAATGTGTACTTTTGCACAGAATTTGAATCAGTAACAGACAGAGATAAAGATATATGGCGAATAATCTCCTGATAGTAGAGTCCCCCGCGAAATCCAAAACCATCAGCAAGTTTTTAGGCGATGATTACCAAGTGCTCTCCAGCTATGGGCATATCCGAGATCTAAAGACCAAGGGAATGGGGGTGGACATCGACAATAACTTCGAGCCCCAGTACGAGATAGCGGAGGAGAAGGAAAAGGTGGTTCGCGCTCTCAAGAATGCCGCCAAAAAGGCCGACAAGGTGTGGTTGGCAAGTGATGAGGACCGTGAGGGAGAAGCCATAGCGTGGCACTTGGCCGAGGTACTGGAATTGGATCAAACGGAGAAGAATCGCATCGTATTTCACGAGATTACCAAGACGGCGGTAGAGGCGGCACTGCAATCCCCCCGCTCTATAGACGTCCAAATGGTAGATGCTCAGCAAGCGCGACGCGTATTGGATCGTATCGTGGGCTTTGAGTTGAGTCCGGTATTGTGGCGTAAGATACGTCCGCAATTGTCGGCCGGCAGGGTGCAGTCTGTGGCGGTTCGTATCATTGTGGAGAGAGAGCGGGAGATCAATGCTTTTGAGCAAAAGAGCAGCTATAGGATCCGCGGACTCTTCGTCACACAAGACGGAGAGAAAGTGACTGCCGAGGTGGCCCGACGCCCGGAGACCGAAGCGGAGGTACGGGAGATCTTGGAGTCGCTCATTGATTCCAATTACTCTGTGGGCAAGATCGAGGTCAAGCCAAGCAAGCGTAAGCCTGCCGCCCCTTTTACCACCTCTACATTGCAACAAGAGGCGTCGAGGCGTATGGGATATCCCGTGGGGCAGACGATGCGTCTGGCACAGAGCCTTTACGAGGCGGGGCACATCACCTATATGCGTACCGACTCTGTCAATCTGTCGGACTACGCTATCGCCACCGGATGCGCTCTGATAGAGCGAGAGTACGGCAAAGAGTATGTGCAGGCACGTAAATACAAGGGACATATCAAAGGAGCGCAGGAGGCACACGAGGCCATCAGACCCACCAATATTGAGGTAGAGATCGCCGGTGCCAACAGGCAGGAACGCGCGCTTTACGATATGATCAGGAAACGCACTTTGGCGTCCCAGATGGCAGACGCAATCATGGAGCATACGACGGTGGAAATCCGGTCAGACGCCACAACTCACTTTGAAGCCAAAGGCGAAGTGGTCAAGTTTGACGGCTTTCTCAAAGTCTATTTAGAGGGCAGCGATGATGAGGAGGAGAAGGAAGACAACAACCTCCTCCCTAAAATGACAAAAGGGGAGGCTCTCACCTGCGAGAGAGTGGAAGCGAGAGAGCGATTTAGCCAAAGGCCGGCGCGCTACACCGAGGCCACCTTGGTAAAGCGATTGGAGGAATTGGGCATCGGACGTCCGTCTACTTATGCGCCTACGATACAGACCATTCAGAAACGCGAGTATGTGGTCAAGAAGTCTATCGACGGCGAAAAGCGGGACTACATCGAACTCAAATTGGAAGGGGGAAAAATCAGTAAACGAACCAAAAAGGAGCTATACGGCGCAGACAAAAACAAGCTCTTCCCAACCGATACCGGCTTAGTGGTGACAGACTTCTTGGTCGAGTACTTCCCCCAGGTCTTGGATTATAACTTCACCGCAAAGGTAGAAGAGGAGTTCGACGAAATCGCCGAGGGGAAAAAGGAGTGGAATGCAATGATCGCAGACTTTTACGGGATGTTTCACGACAATGTGACTACCGTAATCTCTGAGAAGACCGAACACAAAGTGGGCGAACGAATATTGGGCAAAGACCCTAAGAGCGGCGAACAAGTATCGGCAAAGATCGGTCGATTCGGACCGATGATACAGATCGGCGTGCCGGACGACGAAAACAAGAAACCCCGCTTTGCCTCTATCCCGACAGACCTCTCTTTGGAGACCATCACTTTGGAGCAAGCGCTTAAACTATTCAGCCTTCCCCGAAAGTTGGGCACCTATGACGGTGACGAGATTGAGGCCAATATCGGTCGCTTCGGCCCTTACATCCGTTTTGGCAAACTATTCGTCAGTATTCCCAAAGAGCTATCTCCCTACGAAATCACCCTCGAGGAAGCCAAGCCGTTGATTGACACCAAAAAAGAACAGGAACGCAACAAGCATATCTCCACATTTGGCGAAGGTGCCGAGACTGTGGAGATACTCAACGGTCGCTGGGGTCCCTACATCAAGTACCAAAAGAGCAATTACAAGATCCCTAAGGGAACCGATGCCACCAAGCTGACCGAGGTGGAAGCCCGCAAAATCATCGCCGACAGTGATAAGGAAGGAACCGGTGCCAAGCGGAAGCGTAAGAAGAGCAAATAAGCAACTCCCTCATTGAGACAAATAGTGATGAATAGTGATGAATAGACACTTATTACTTTTAGATAGTTCTACCGACCACTGTACCGCCGCCTTGGTGAGCGAAGTGGCCGGCGTAGTGGCAGAGCGAGAGGAGACGGATAGAGCCAAACAAGCGGAGCGATTGGCAGTTATGGCCAATGAGGTATTGCAGGAGCTGCCGGACGGGCAAACCCTCTCAGGTATCTGTGTGGCGGAAGGTCCGGGCAGCTATACCGGTCTGCGTATCGCCGCCGGTTATGCCAAAGGTCTTGCGTGGTCACGCAGCTTGCCGCTATTGACTCTGCCCACTACCCTACTGATGACCCGCAGTTGTATGGCCCAACACGCCGTGACGCCCGACACCCTCTTGATGCCTATGATTGATGCTCGTCGGATGGAGGTCTATTCGGCTTTATACGACAGCAACGGCGAAGCTGAAACAGAGATATCGGCACTGATCTTGACCGACGATGAGGTACAATCATCGTTGAGAGCGTTGGCGGCCGATCGTCCGCTACTCTACTTCGGTTCGGGTGCCGAGAAAGCGCGTGAGATGATGACTACGCTTCTGCCCCTCAGCCGCTATATCCCCGACATCTACCCCAAGGCCAAAGATATGGCGGCCGATGCCTTTGCCCGATTGGATGCAGGCAAGGCCGTAGACGTTGCCTATTGGGAACCTTTTTACCTCAAAGAGTACCAAGCCAAAAAGAGCCTCAACAAGGTACTTCGGCAAGCATTGGAAAAATAGGTAACTTTGGTAATTGAAATAGAGTCAGTGATTAAATAGTAAGTAAAAACGTGAGTCAAAAATATATGGGACTAAAAGCATCAGTATTTCCCGGTCAAGGCGCCCAATTCGTAGGTATGGGTCGCGATCTTTATGATAGTGACAGTAGGGCCAAACATCTGTTTGAGCAAGCCGATGACCTATTGGGCTTCGCCATCACGGATATCATATTTAACGGGACGGACGAAGCGCTCAAGCAAACCAAGGTGACGCAGCCGGCAGTCTTCCTACACTCCTATATCTCTGCCGTGGTCAGCGAAACCGGGTGTCAAGCCGATATGATGGCGGGGCACTCCCTCGGTGAGTTTACCGCTTTGGCGGCATCAGGGGCACTCTCCTTTGAGGATGCCCTCTTGTTGGTCTCCAAGCGAGCTACAGCGATGCAAAAGGCGTGCGAATTAACTCCATCGACTATGGCCGCTATCATAGGATTGGAGGACGAAAAAGTAGAGGAGCTTTGTGCCTCGGTGGAGGGCGAAACGGTGATCCTTGCCAACTACAACAGTCCGGGACAGGCGGTCATATCGGGATCTGTGGCAGGGGTTGAGGAGGTGTGCCGACTGGCAAAAGCGGCAGGAGCCAAGCGCGCCCTACCGCTCAAGGTGAGCGGTGCTTTTCACAGCCCCTTTATGGAGAGTGCAAGAGAGGAGTTGGAAGCGGCCATTATGGGTACGGAGTTTAAGACTCCACGCTGCCCTATCTACCAAAACGTCGATGCCCTACCCCACACCGATCCCGAGGAGATCAGACACAACCTCATCAAGCAACTCACCTCACCCGTGAGATGGACACAGACCGTCCTCAATATGCACAAAGACGGAGCCGAAGCGTTTGTAGAGTATGGTCCCGGCAACGTACTGCAAGGATTGATCAAACGCATATTAAAGTAACGTGACTACAAGCCGGCGGTCGACACATAATCAAAGGACCGTTAACGTATTTTCCAGTAGTAAGTGCAACACGGAGTGAATAAATTGGGTGACCCATC